>JBCBRU010000153.1:0-15530 GCA_039819565.1 Myxococcota bacterium
GCCGTTCGAGACCTGGCCGATCGCATCGAGAGCGTCACTGCCGGGCGCGGTCTCCTGGGCAAGATCCGGGCAATTCCCCTCCAGGCGCAGGTCCTCTGGCATATGGGATGCCTCTACGTGATGCCGGGAAAGAAGAACCCGCTCCCCGTCCGCAGCCGGCTCCAGCCGGCGTACTGACGTCGGACCTCCGAGGCGCAGTTGCTCCACTTCTTCATCGCGGCGGGCTTCGCCATCTTTACATGGTGGTTCAGCACCGGTGCGATCCTATATGTGGATAGAAGTCCCCCTTCGACCTATCCGCGTAGCTTCGCGGTGGCTTCCACGCTCAGCTTCATCGCCCTGGCGGGCCTCCTCCTGAGCGCCAAGACGGCCACTCCGCTCGGGGCCTACATGAGCTTCTCCTCGGCGCTGGTTCTGTGGGGTTGGCATGAGCTGACCTTTCTCATGGGCTGGGTCACAGGTCCCCGGCGGCACCCTTGCCCCCCCGAGGCGACGGGCTGGCGGCGGTTTCGGCTCGCCACCGAGGTCGTCATCCACCACGAGCTGGCCCTCTTCGCCACGCTCGTCCTCATCATCGCTCTCACCTGGGGAGCTCCGAATCGCGTGGGACTGTGGACCTTCACCGTCCTCTGGACCATGCGCATCAGCGCCAAGCTGAACATCTTCCTCGGGGTTCGGAATCTCGCCGAGGAGTTCATTCCGAGTCACCTGGAGTACATGACCACCTATTTTAGAAAGGCGACGTACAACCCCCTGATGCCGATCTCGTTGACCGCTTCTCTCGGGACGGTTTGGTTGCTCGCCCTGGAAGGACTGGAGGGGGGGTCTTCGGTGCAGCGGTCCATCGAGACCGCTCTGGTGGGTACCCTCCTCGGCTTAGCAGCCCTCGAACATTTGTTCCTGATGCTGCCCGTTCCCGATACGCTCCTTTGGCGCTGGGCCCTGCGGGACCAGAGTTCATGACGCGCAGGCGGTGAGCGACCTCTTCTCCAGCGCCGCCGAGCGAGAGGCGAGCCGGACGGCTCCTCTCGCTGAACGACTACGGCCTCGCGTCCTCGATGAGGTCGTCGGGCAACGCGCCTTGCTGGATCGAGACCGTCTATTCCGGAGGCTCGTGGAAGCGGACCGTGTCCCCTCCATGGTGCTCTGGGGTCCCCCCGGAACCGGGAAGACGACCCTGGCCAGGCTCGTGGCTGAGGCCACCGCTGCTCATTTCGAGGCTTTGTCCGCAGTCCTCTCCGGCGTATCAGACCTTAGGAAAGCGCTTGCTGAGGCGGAGCGTCGACGGAGCCACCACCGGGAGCGAACCCTCCTCTTCGTAGACGAGATCCATCGGTGGAGCAAAAGCCAGCAGGACGCCTTGCTCGACGCAGTGGAGCGAGGTCTCGTCACGCTCGTAGGTGCGACAACCGAGAATCCCTCTTTCGAGCTCAACGCGGCCCTCCTCTCTCGGACCCGTGTCTTCGTTCTCGAGGCTCTGGAGGAAGCAGATCTCGACCGACTGATCGACCGCGCTTACGCTGCTCCGGAGGGTCTGGGCGCGTCTGCGCCAAGACTCACAGAGACGGCCCGAGAGCAACTGGTCCGCGCCGCCGACGGGGACGGTCGGCGTCTCCTGACGATCCTCGAGGTTGCCGCGCAGGATGCCCAACTCCTGTCCGAGAGCGGCGGCGACTCTAGTCACATCGACGAGGCCCGCGTGGCCGAAGCGGCAGGGCATCGTGCGCTCCTCTACGACAAGGCAGGTGATGAGCACTACGGAGTGATCTCGGCCTTTATCAAGTCGATGCGTGGTTCGGACCCCGATGCGGCCGTCTATTACCTGGTCCGCATGCTCGAGGCGGGTGAGGACCCCCGGTTTCTATGCCGCCGCATCGTCATCTTCGCCGCCGAAGACGTTGGTCTGGCCGACCCCCGCGCCTTGACCGTGGCCGTCGACGCGCACCGCGCCTACGAGCTCGTGGGACTCCCGGAAGGGGTTCTTCCCCTGACGCAGGCGGTCCTCTACCTAGCCCGGGCCCCCAAGTCGAACACGGCCCTTAGCACTTACGGTGGCGCCCGTAGATGGGTCCGGGAGCACGGCCACCTTTCGGTCCCCGAGAAACTCTTACCCTCGAACACTCGCCTCCAGAAGGACCGAGGCCACGGAGTGGGCTACAAGTATCCTCACGATCTAGGAGGCTATGTGCCTGGCGAACAGTATCTACCGGACCGCCTCCACGGAGAGACCATCTATTCCCCGAGCCTACGCGGAGAAGAGAGCGACGATCGATCCGAGGAGGGCTGACAAGCTACGCCGAACCGACACCGATGACCCTCTGATCGAGGAGCTCAGTGAGGATTCGGACCGTATCGAGACGGGGCATACCGGACAGGGAAATGAGGTCATCGTAGGACACCGTGCCGTCTACCTGGGAGAGGATGAACCCGGCCCGATGGTTGAGGTTAAGCCAAATGATCTCTTCGCTCGACACGAGGACTTCGGGGATCTGGTCGAGCGGTCCAATCTTAGCTTCGTACATCTTCAGGAGATTGGCGCGTGACTCGGCCAGCATGTTTCTGACCTCCGTCTGATGGCTCTCCTCGGAGGGGTACTCGTCCAGGACATCCAGTACACCCTGAAAATCGTGAAGCTGATACCGACCTCGGGCGACGGCCAGGGCCGCCTCCGGACTTACCTCCCGCACCGAGGTGGACGGCTCGGTGGACAGCGCGTCAGGAAGCGCATCGAGTCGGACCTCTCCCGCCTCTGCCGCCTCGACCGGTTCTTCGAGTATGGGATATGCCGCGTCGTCCAAGTCCGAGGGCTCCGGGAGGTCGCCGGTACCTCGGAGAAAGGTGACGATCTCTTCTCGCGAGCTCGGATCTCCCCGGTTGAAGAAGACGTCGCGATCTACCGCGGGAAGCGGGGTGGGGTCCGGAACCGCGTCGAAGCCTCCCCCAGCATCAATCGTGATGACCGAAGTCCGCGAGGGTCCGACGTCCCAGGGAGATACGACCCCGTCCGAAGCGGTCCCGTCCGAGGTCGAAGCCGTCGCCGACGAGGGCGCCGTGGGTATCGGTATCGACGACCCGTCGAGCGGCTCCGAGCCGGGCATGGCCTCGTCAGACGACGACGCTCCAAAGACCAACGCCCCCGTGGGTATGGAAGCCCCTCCCGTGTCGGTGGAAGCCGAGGACGCCGTTTCTTCTTCCTCCTCACCGAGGTCGAAGGTGGGTTCCTCGGAGCGCTCTTCCACGCCAACGTCCGCGGCGAGCGCCTCTCGAACATCGAGAGGAGAGGTTGCGGGCTCAAGATCTGCCGCCTCCTCGTCGGCCTCCTCCTCCACGGACGCCAGGTCCAGGGAAAACGACGACTCCGGGCGGAGGAGCTCATAGGCCGAAGTCGGGCCTTCTTGTGCCTCAGGCTTGGGAGCGGCGAAAGGATCCTCGAGGCGGGGAGCATGGGGAGGTCCCGAGGCCGCCGGCATCCGCGCCCAAGAATCCTGCTTGTATCCGGTGCTCGAGGTCTTCTGCAGAAGCCGGAGACAAGAGGCCGCACGCGCGTTATCGGGTTCGAGCTCGAGAGCTCGACGCCACCACGCCTCAGCGGCCGCAAAGTCGGACTGACTGAACCAATACATGCCAGCCTGAATGCACTCTGCGGCGCTGTGGTAGTCGTCGTCGCCCGACACGTCCATCGTCCGTCTATTCGTCGCCCTCGTCCGGCAGGTCGAAGTTAGAGCCTGAGCCTCCGGAGCGAGGTGGTCCGCTACTTCGACGACCGACGACCGGAGCGCCGCTCTCGTCGTCGGGCATCTTGTCGTCCACTCCACGCAGCATCCGTAGGGTCCGCTCCAGGGGCTCCTTGACGACCTGTAGCTCGTCCGGATCGCGGCGCTCGACGGCAGTCTGGGCGCGCTCGCGCGTGTTCTCGGCTTTGAGGAGCGCTTCTCGGCCAAACTCCGAAGCGCTCATGAATCGACGCACCCTGGGGAGGATCTCGTCGACATCCCGAACGGTCGAAGCGATCTCCGAAGCGAGGCGCTCGACCGCGTCCGAGTGCTTGGTGGCCACAGCATACTCTTCGGCCTCCGCGGCCATCCGTCGAATCTCTTCCTCAGTGAGACCCGAAGTTGCGGTGACGGTGATGCTCTGCTGGAGACCGGTTTCGAGGTCTTTGGCAGCGACGGACACGATACCATCGGCGCTGATCTCGAATTGGACTTCGATCTCGACCTCGCCACGGGGTGCTTCGCGCAGGCCGGAGAGGATGAACTCCCCCAAGAACTCGTTTTCGGGGTCGTCCGCACGAAGCGAATCGCCCTGGAGAACCATGATGCGTACGGAAGTCTGGTTGTCACGGACGGTCGTGAAGACGTGCCCCGCGCTGGTGGGCACCGTGGTGTTCTTTTCAATGATGGGTTGAAAGTAGCCGCCGACGATCGTGATTCCGAGGTTGTGAGGGGTGACGTCCAAGAGGAGAACGTTCGAGCGCTCGTCCATGAGCGACGACCCCTGAATCGAAGCGCCCAGAGCCACCACCTCGTCGGCGTTCACGCTCTTCGAGGGATTGATCCCGAAGAACTCCCGAACCATCTGCTGCAGCTTGGGGGTTCGAGTCTGGCCTCCCACGAGGATGACGTCGTCCAGTTCGGACTTTTGAATCCCCGCGTCCTTGAGGGTCTTCTCGCAGATCTGGATACAGCGCTCGCAAAGATCGATGACCAAGTCTTCGAACTTCTCCCGGTCCAGGGTCCGCTGAAGATGAAGCGCATCGTTTTTGCCCGTGGAGATGATGAAAGGCAGATTGACCTCAGCGGTGGGCGAGTTCGACAGCTCGACCTTGGCCTTCTCGGCCGCGTCGCGGATGCGCTGGAGCGCCATTCGATCGCGCCGAAGGTCGATCTTGTGTTCCTTCAGGAAGCCGAACACGAGCCACTCGATGATGCGATTATCGAAGTCTTCGCCCCCGAGGTAGGTGTCTCCCGCGGTAGCCATGACCTCGAAGACGCCTCCGGCGATTTCCAAGATCGAGATATCGAAGGTGCCGCCCCCGAGATCGAACACCGCTACCTTGCGTTCGACGGTCTTGCCGTAGCCATATGCTAAGGCTGCGGCGGTCGGCTCGTTGATGATGCGAACGACTTCCAAACCCGCAATGCGCCCGGCATCTTTGGTGGCCTGACGCTGAGGGTCATTGAAGTACGCAGGGACCGTAATGACGCACTTCTCGACGTCGGTCCCCACGTGCTGCTCGGCGATGAGCTTCATCTCCGAGAGAATCATCGAGCTGATCTCAGGCAAACTGTAGATCGTCTCGCGGAGCGCAATCCGGACGTCGTGGTGAGGTCCCTCGATCAGCTTGTAGCTGCAGGTCTCGCGGGCAGCCGCAACCGCCGTTGAGTTCCACTTTCGTCCGATCAGTCGCTTGCTGGCGTACACCGTGCCTTCCGGGTTGGTGATCATCTGCCGTTTGGCGATGTGTCCGATGAGGCGACGGCCGCTTTCGGCAATCGCCACCATCGACGGCGTGGTGCGGTACCCAGCGCGATTGGGGATGACCTGAGGCACGCTCTCTTCGACGATAGCCACGCAGGAGTTCGTCGTTCCGAGATCGATGCCAATGATGGGCTCGCTAGACACCCTCTAAACCTTCCGTTTCCGAGCGCTCGTGTATCAGGGGCCGCTCAAAAGCCCCAGCGGAGTTTCTTCAGGCGCTTCTTCGCCTCGGCGTAGTTCGGCTTGAGCTCCAAGGCGCGCTCGTACGCTCGAATCGCCGCCTTCTCCATCAGGCCCTTCTCGTAGCACAGCCCGCGGACGAAGTGCGCTTCCGGCTCCTCAGGCAACAGACGGAGGGCGTGGGTAATGTGTTCACTGGCCGTTTGCGCCGGTCGTCCGCCCATCAGCATGTTGTAGGAAAGACGAAGGCGAGCCTGTCCATGTTCCGGAGCCAGACGCACAGCCTCCCCAAATAACGTGATGGCGTCCTCCCAAGAGGTCATATTTTCCGCGTGTAGACCGCGCTTGATGATGGGAGCGACACGAAGCTCCGCGGTGGCTATCTGAAGCTCCTTGCAGAGCCTTCGATACTCCGGACGTTCGTCGAAGGTGGCCGCCGCTTGCACGGTGTTCAGGGCCTGCATCAACTCACCCCGATCCCGAAGCTCGGAGGCTTGCTCGTAGAGACGGCGAGCTTGCTCCATCCGCTTCCGAATCGGATTCGAGCGTCGTCGGCGCTCCAGCCGCTCCCGGACCCGCCGCGCATCACGGTCCTCACGGCGGCGCGCCTTGAGCATGGCCGCCATATCTTCCTCATCGAAGGCCGGGGCATGTTCGCGGTCGTACTTTCGCTTACGCTGGGCGTCACGCAGCTCGGAATAGGCAGCATTGATGGCCCGAAAGATCTCATCGATGCGGGCCTTGAAAGTGCCCAATCGGGGACGACGGAACCGGTCGGGATGCCACTCTTTACTTCGTGCGTAGTAAGCCCGCTGAATCGTCTTGGCGTCGTCCCTCCACCGAACCTCGAGCAGCCGGTAATGGGTCCAGGCGTCGAGATGGCCGTGCGTAAAGAGAATCCTCTTCTTCTCTTCATCGTCGAGGTCGACGTCCTCGATCATCGCATCGAAGGGAAACTCATAGCCCTCCCAGGGATCGTCCTCCGTGGACTCTGTCGCCGTGTCTCCCGCCACCAAGATTTGAGCGAGCGCGAGCCGCTCCGCGATCTGGGTGGTCTCTTCCAGGGGCTTGCCGACGAGTACGGCGAGCTGGGCAATCGACGTGCGACCGTCGACCCGCGACACCAAGAAGCCCTCTTCGAGCGAAAGTCCGGCTCGAGTGATGTCGATCCCGTCGCGAAGGCGCGGAACCGTTTCGGGATCCAAGGTCGTCACGGACACGGCCTGCTGATTCCATCGTCTGACCGAAGAGTGAGGCAAGGGGGCCTCATCCCTGGCGTCTCGACCGTGTCATTCACGCACGGGGTGCGACACCAAGGTCGACCAGCGCGAGCCTCATTATTTGAAGCAACTCTTCTGCCTCCGACGCGGTCAGAATCAACGGCGGGGCTAGTCGCAACACGCTCGGTCCTGCCACGTGGACGAGCGCTCCGCGAGCTCGGCAAGCCTCGACGATCTGCTTGGCGGTCACCGGAGCGTGGTCAGAAAGCTCGGCTCCGAGGAGCAGGCCGCGACCGCGGACGTCCGCAAAGAGCGAGCCCCCGAGTGCGGCTAGACCGGTCCTGAGCTGGTCCCCACGTGCCCGAATTCCCTCGAGAAAACCGGGCTTTAAGAGTGTCTCCATCACGATCAAGCCGCCCCGGCAGGCCAGGGGATTGCCGCTGTAGGTGGTGTTGTGTGTACCCGGCACGAGAGCTTCGGCGACCTCCGCTCGGGCCGCGATACCTCCCAGCGGAAGCCCTGCCGCAATGCCCTTGGCCATGCACATGATGTCCGGAACTACGTCATCATACTGGTGGGCAAACATGCGCCCGGTACGCCCAAAACCCGTCTGCACTTCGTCGACGATCAGCAAAGAATCATGCGCATCCGTGACTTCCCGGATGGACCGCAAGAAGCCCTCAGGAGGCACATTCACCCCGCCCTCTCCTTGGGTAGGCTCGACGAGCACCGCCGCCGTGGTCGGACCGACGACCCGCTCCAGCTGTTCGAGGTCACCGAAGTCGATGGGATCGAAGCCCTCCGGCATCGGCGCGAAACCTGCGTGGTACTTTGGCTGGGCGGTGGCGGCCAGGGCGCCGTAGGTCCGCCCGTGAAAGCCACCTCTAAAGGTGACGATCCGGTTCTTCTCGGGCCGCTTACGGGACCAGTGGTATCGACGCGCGAGCTTGAGCGCCGACTCGTTCGCTTCCGCGCCCGAGTTACAGAAGAACACGCGGTCCGCGAAACACACCTCGGTAATGCGCTCCGCGAGTTCGACGGAAGGCTCGTTCAGGAAAAGGTTCGAGGTGTGAAGAAGTCTCTCAGCCTGATCCTTGATGGCGGCCGCGAGCCCAGGATGGCCATGCCCAAGGGCACTCACCGCGATCCCGGAGATCGCGTCGAGGTAGACCCGCCCTTCGACATCCCAGACTCGACAGCCCTCGCCGCGGGCCAGAGCCAGGGGCGCCGGAGCTACGTTCGGGGTGAACACCGCGCGGGCTCGCTCGGCCACGCTCGCGTTGGTGCCGCTCACGCACGAGGGCTACCTTGCAGCGGCCTCGTCGGCAACGTCAGAGAACGAAGCGGCTGAGATCCTCGCTCTGAAGCGCCCGAGCGAGCTTGGTTTCCACCACCGCGGCGTCGACCACGTAGGGGCGCCCCCGTCGCTCGGGCGCATCGAACGAGATCTCCTCCAGCAAGGTCTCGAGAATGGTGTGAAGACGCCTCGCCCCAATGTTCTCGAGCGTGGCGTTCACTTCGGTCGCCACCCGAGCGATGGCCTCGATAGCGTCGTCTCGAATCTGGAGCTCGACCCCCTCGGTCGCGAGCAAGGCCTCGTACTGTCGGATCAAGGAGTTACGAGGCTCTCTCAGGATGCGGACGAAGTCGTCCCGCCCCAAGGGCTCGAGTTCGACGCGGATGGGAAAGCGACCTTGCAGCTCGGGAATGAGGTCGGACACCTTAGCCACGTGAAACGCTCCCGCGGCGATGAAGAGAACATGATCGGTGCGTACCCGGCCGTACTTGGTGGTGACGGTGCTTCCTTCGACGATCGGAAGCAAGTCACGTTGCACCCCTTCACGGGAGACGTCAGGTCCGCTCTTTCCCTCGGCCGAGCCCGCGACCTTATCGATCTCGTCGATAAAGATGATTCCACTCGCCTCCGCGAGCACCAAGCCCTCCCGATGATAGGCGTCGGGGTCGAGGAGCCGGTCGATCTCCTCCTTGAGGACCAGTTCGCGGGCCTCGGCAATGGTAGCTTTGCGGCGCTTCTTGGGCGCGCTCTTTCCGATGAGATCCTGGAGCTGAAACACCATGTCCTGCACGCCGTCAGCTCCGAAGTTCTGAACAAAGGAGGTCGAAGCCTTCGCCGTCACTTCCACCTCCACGAGGCGCTCGTCGAGCTTTCCCTCGCGGAGCATTCGGCGAAAAGTCTCTCGGGTCTTCGATGACTCGGGGTCAGCCGGCGGGGGCTCTCCCCAGTCGGCCCTGGCTTCGAAGCCCATCCCTTCCCCGCCCCAGTTTCCGCCGGCCGGCGAGGAACTCGACCCCGGCAGAAGGAGGTCCAAAAGCCGCTCCTCCGTGGAGGCTTCCGCCCGCCCCCGCACGAGCTCCTCGTGCTGCTCACGGGCTATCCCTACGGCAACCTCGACGAGGTCGCGCACCATCGACTCGACGTCACGGCCGACGTACCCCACCTCCGTGAACTTCGAGGCCTCGACCTTGATGAACGGGGCTCGAATCAGCTTGGCGAGCCGCCTCGCAATCTCCGTCTTCCCGACCCCGGTCGGACCGATCATAAGGATGTTCTTGGGAATGATCTCGTCCTGAAGCTCGTCGGGTACACGCTGGCGACGCCAGCGATTGCGGAGGGCCACCGCGACCGCCCGCTTGGCGGCGCTCTGGCCCACGATATAGCGGTCGAGTTCGCCGACCGTCTCCCGCGGAGTGAACGCGTGCCGGGGATCACTCATGCTCCGATCTCCTCCACCGTGAGCTCACGATTCGTATAGATGCAGATGTCTGCGGCAATGCCGAGTGACTCCGTGACGATCTCTTTGGGTCCCAGATCCGTGTGCTCGGACAGCGCGCGGGCCGCAGCAAGAGCCATCGGGCCGCCGCTGCCGATAGCAGAGACCCCCTCGTCGGGTTCAAGCACGTCGCCCGTTCCGCTGAGCACGAGGGTATGTTCCGGATCGGCAACGATCAGCATGGCCTCGAGACGGCGAAGATATCGGTCCGTCCGCCAGTCCTTCGCCAACTCCACCGCCGACCGCAACAGCTGGCCCCCGTGAGCTTTGAGTTTGGCCTCGAAGCGCTCGAAGAGGGTGAAGGCATCCGCGGTCGAGCCGGCGAAGCCAGAAAGCACCTTTCCGTCGTAGAGAGTCCGCACTTTTCGGGCACGAGCCTTCATCACGGTGTTGCCGAAGCTGACCTGCCCGTCCCCTCCAACCGCAACGTGTCTCCCCCTGCGGGCCGTCACGATAGTCGTACCGTGAAGCCCCTTCATCTCCGCCATCCGCGGGGGGGTAGGAACCTTGAAAGGCCCGTCAAGATCACTCCCCACCCTCTCCAAAGGGATGAGCAGCGTCATAGACCCGCTGGAGCCTGTCGATCGAGACCGCGGTATAGCGCTGGGTGGTCCCCAGGCTGGCGTGGCCGAGCAGAGTCTGAATCGCACGAAGGTCCGCCCCACCATCCAGGAGATGCGTAGCAAAGGAGTGGCGAAGGGCATGAGGGGTGACGATCCGGCCGAGCGCCACCTCCAAGGCCCGGTGGTGGAGGCGTCTGCGCAACCCTCGGTCCGAGAGGCGACCGCCCCGCCGTCCTACAAAAAGAGCCTCCTCACCCACCGAGGCCACGGCCGGCCGCTCGCCGAGCCAGGCGTCGAGCGCCGCATCGGCCTTGCCACCGAAAGGCACGAGGCGCTCCTTGGCCCCCTTCCCCAGGACGCGAACGGTGCCCCGCGAAAGCTCAACGTCGCCCAGATCGAGGCCACAGAGCTCAGATGCCCTCAGACCACTCCCGTAGAGAAGCTCGAGCATGGCCAGATCGCGCCGAACCAGCCACGACGGCACGTCTTCGCCCACCGGTGCGTCCAAGAGCCCGAAGACTTCGTCCACGTCCAGCGCCCGAGGGAGAGGCTTGGGGAGCTTGGGAGACGGGATCTCGTCGGCCACGTTCTTCGGGACCCGGCCCCGCTTCACGAGATAGCGGTAGAAGCTCCTCAGCGCGGACAGCTTGCGGGCTCGAGTGGTGGGAGCGAGATCGCGATGAACGGAGGCGAGCCAAGCCTTGATGGTTCGAGACCGCAGGTTCTCTGGTCCTCCCTGATGACCGAGCTCGACGAAGGCCGTGAAGGCTCCTCGGAGGTCGCTTTCATAGGCCCGGACGGTCCGCGCGCTCGACCGACGCTCCCGCTCCAAATGGTCGATGAAATCCGCGAGCGGAACGTGGACTTCACGGGGGAGACTCGCCGTCACAGCCCAAGGCTACGAAGCCCGGGCCAAACTCTCAAACTTCTCGCCGGGCGAGGCGCCGCGGGAGTTTGGTCAGCGCGCTAGCCGCGTCCCACCTCGTCGGGCTCGACCGGCAGGGCCCGAAGCACCACGCGGGTCTCCGTCTCGACGATATCGGCGTCTGCCTTCATCGCCATCACCAACGCGTCGAGCTCGGCTACGTCGCGGCACCGAACCCGAAGCAGGTAGTCATGTTGCCCGGTCAGGTGGAGCGCCTCGGTGATCGCCGGCCGTCCGCACAGCCATGCCTCCAGAGCTTGCCGCTCAACGCCGGGGCGAGCGCGAACGCCCACCACCGCCTCGAGGAGACGACCCGAAACGCGAGGGCTGAGGCGAGCCTGGTACCCGAGAACAGCGCCTTGATCCTCGAGGCGGCGGATACGCTCCGAGGTCGCACTTCGCGACAGCGACACTCGCTCGGCGATCGCCGCCACCGTAGCTCGACCGTCTCTCTTGAGATGATCGACGATACGTCGGTCTAGCTCGTCAAGTACCATTCTTTCGTCGGCCATCTGCTCAATCTTCGCACAACTTCAGTCCCATGGCCTTCGAATCGTCCGTCAGACTTCTCGGCATGGATACGAAACGCATCCACGCCGAGTTCTTCGAGCGGACGCTCCCCAAGTCCGCTTGGACCCATGAGGCTCACCTCGCCGTGTGCTGGCGGTCCTTGGCCATCGACGCCCCTCACGTAGCGCTGGACAAGTTGCGGGCCGCCATTCGCGCCTACAACGAGGTCACCGGAGTCCCGAACACGGCGAAGAGCGGCTACCACGAGACCCTCACCCGCTACTACGTAGAGGCGGTCGCGGAGCTCGCCTCGGAGAGTTTCGAGGCGGTTGTGGCCGATGCCTCGACCGACCGGTCCGCTCCGCTCAAGTATTGGTCGCGAGACCGGTTGTTCAGCCCTGCGGCACGACGAGGCTGGAGGACTCCCGACCTCCGCCCGCTCCCGTGGGCTGAGGGCTAGATGCGCGTAGCCCGCTCCTTGGGGCCCACCGCGATCGACGCTTCCGGCCACCAGGCCCGGCAGGCAGCCAGCGCTCGCTCCCCCATCAGTCGTTTTCGGTCGCGCTTCTTGGCTCGCAGGCCGAGCGCCGGCGTGAGCCCCCAATGTATATTCGAAGGCACGTGCGGATGCTTCTCGGTGCCAGGGGCCTTCCTGGTACCGAGGACGTGCCCGTGGAGCGCTCCGAGAGTGGACTCTGGGGGCGGGAGAGGAAGCGTAGCTCCCCGGCGACGGGCCGCCACGAACAACCCCACGAGGAGTCCGCAGGCGATCGACTCCACATACCCTTCAACGCCAGTGATCTGACCCGCGAAGGTGACCTGCGGGCGACTGCGGAGACGAAAGCTCTCATCGAGAAGCACGGGCGACTCGATGTAAGTATTCCGATGAATCGATCCCATCCGCAGGAACTCTACGTCCGCGAGACCTGGCAACTCTTGAAACAGGGCTTTTTGGGCTCCCCATTTCATTCGCGTCTGAAAGCCCACCAGGTTGTAGGCCGTCTTGTCGACATTCTCGGGCCGTAGCTGGACGATAGCGTGGGCCTCTTTCCCGGTTCGGGGGTCAGGCAACCCTACCGGCTTCATGCAGCCGAAGCGAAGGGTCTCTGGGCCTCGCGCCGCCATGACTTCGATGGGCAAACAACCCTCAAAGTACCTCGCCTCTTCAAAGTCTCTCGGGGTGACCTTTTCGGCCTCGAGCAGCCCCGCCACGAAGCGGCCGTAGGCTGTCTCGTCAAGCGGCAGATTGAGGTAGTCGTCACCCTCCCCCTTCCCGTACCGAGAAGCCGCGAAGGCGATCTGTCGATCGATACCCTCAGCTGCGACGATGGGGGCGATGGCATCGTAGAAGTACAGGCGCTCGCGCCCCCCGCAGAGCGCCTCGATGCGCTGGGCGAGCCTGGGGCTGGTGAGCGGTCCGGTGGCGAGCACGACGGTATCCACCACCTCGGGAGCCGGAAGCTCCTCAAACTCGGCATGCACGAGCTCGACGTTCGGGGCGCTCCGAACCCGATCGCCGACCCGCTTCGAAAACCTGTCTCGGTCTACCGCGAGCGCCCCCCCGGCCGGAACCGCGGTGGCGTCCGCCGCAGCGATCAACTCAGAGCCGGCGATCCGAAGCTCCTCTTTGATGGCCCCGACCGCGTTCTCGTGCCCCGCACCGCGAAAGGAGTTCGAACACACCAGCTCAGCCAGCTCGTCGTTGACCTGCGCCTCGGTGCGACGTTCCGGCTTCATCTCGAAGAGCCGGACCGGGATGCCGCGCCCCGCAAGTTGAAGCGCGACCTCGCAGCCCGCGAGGCCCGCGCCGACCACCCAGACCTCGCCCTGTCGGCCGTCTTCCCTTCCCGTAGCCACAGGCCCACACATCGCAGGGGGCGTCCCCCGTCAACGTCGCCGCGCCCCGCGCCTCCAGCGACCGCCCACCCGCTCGGCCCGTCCCTCCATCTCGGCGTGGAAAAGTAGCGTTGTCATGGCGTCCCCTTCGAGGGCGAGGATGCGGGCCAGCTCGTCGCTGGTCCGAGGCTGCTCGAGCGCTGCCCATAGCGGGTCGTCATCAACATCGGGGGGCGCCTCGGCAGGGCCCTCCAAAACGAACGAAATCACCTCATCGACCGTCTCCACCCGTTGCTGAACTCGCTCCCGAAGTCCGGCCCCGCGCGGATCCGAGGCCGGCCACGCCTTGCCCAAGAGCCCCCGACGGAGCCGGAGCGCGGCCTCAATGGTGTATCGCGTCCCTGAGCGCGCCGACGCCTCCACCACCACAACCACCACGGAGAGAGCCGCGATGATTCGATTCCGCCGCATGAAGGG
Organism: Myxococcota bacterium; assembly: GCA_039819565.1. Lineage (GTDB taxonomy): Bacteria > Myxococcota > Kuafuiibacteriia > Kuafuiibacteriales > Kuafuiibacteriaceae > JAHQVK01. The sequence continues at coordinate 13,985 of JBCBRU010000153.1, forward strand.
CGTTCGGTCTCCCGGCGTGAGCACGTCGAGCTCGGACATCAAGGTGCCGCCCTTCTCGAGCACTTCTTCGAAGAGTCCCCGATGACTTCTGGGCACGGGATCGTCCACGGGGCTCGGAAGAACCACCAGGGTTCGCCCCCGGCCGGCCAGAGCCCCCGCGTGAGCGGCGCCGTCGATCCCCAGAGCTCCCCCGCTCACGACCGCGACGCCCGACTCCGCGAGAGCAACCCCCAGGTCATAGGCCCACCGACGCCCCGCCTCTGAAGCTCGGCGGGAGCCCACGATGCCGACCGCCCGGGGGGCCGGGCTCCACGATGGGCCCCGGACAAAGATGCACCCCGGCGCCTCCTCCCCCAGATCGGAGATGAGTTCGGGGTAGGCCGGATCGCCGGCGAAGATGGGCGCGCTCAACGGTAGGGTATCATCTCGATTTTGTCGCCCACCGTGATCTCCCGAGAGGAGTTCACGACGATGGCGGTCGAAGCCTCGTCCTGCGCATCGAGGACCATGACCGTACCCACGCGCTCGTTGGGAAGGCCTCGCGTCTGCCGCGTGTACCCGTCTCCGCGGTTATAGACCACGAAGGTGTTCCCGGCCTGAACGCCGTGACGCCGACCTCGGTCGATGTACACGACCGTATGCTCGCCCAGAGGCCCGAGAACGTCGCCGGCCGTTTCGAGCACGTACCCCTTGGCCTCCGCCGTGTTGGGCACGGGCTGAACTCGAGACTCGAAGTTCTTGGGGAAGGGTCCGACGAGATCTCCCCGGGTCACCGGTCGGAAGGCCTGCACGATACGAAGCGTGGCCAAATCTGGGTTGGTGTCGATCACCTCGGCCCCGGCCACAATCTCGATCGCGTATCCATAGCTCTCGCCGGTAATGGGGTGGTTGATCTTTCGAATGGCGCGAAACAGCGCCACCCGTTGGCCTTGGCTGAGGGGCGCGCGGGGCTTCACGTATACCTGGTCGAAGTCCGACATCAGCACCGCCTCCTCGAAGGAAGCGCTGACGCGACCTGAGCGCTCGAGCAGTTCGGGAGAGATGTAGCCAATGTTCGAGGTCCAAACGGAGTCGAGAGCCACTCGACCGGTCTCGATCGTTCCCACCGTCTTGACGAGATCGTCGTCGGTGAGGACGCCAGGAATCGCCAGGTCTTCGTCCTCGACGGTGATCGCCCGGCCCACGTCGATCTGGGTGGGGAGGGCCTCATCTCCCGGATAGAAACGGACCTCGTTGCCTGGATAGATCCAGTGAGGGTTCGTGAGCTGCGGGTTGTAGCTCCAGATCTTGGGCCAATACCAAGGGCTGTTCAGATACTTGGCGCAGAGATCCCATAGCGTATCCCCTTGCCGCACAGCATGCGCATCACCCAGACCCGCAACACCTGGGGCCGGCTCACCTTCGACCGTTTGGGCCCAAGCTTCGGATAAAGGGGCGCTCATCACGAGGGCAGCCGCGAGACCTACCCCTCCCAGATCGACGTGGGCCGGGCGATCACCGTCGAGGACGAAGACCTGGCGATTCCTGGCGTCCTCACCGACGACGA
>JBCBRU010000154.1:0-15525 GCA_039819565.1 Myxococcota bacterium
CCCCTCACGAGGCCGACCAGTTCAGAAAGCCCCAAGCCGGACGGCCCGACCGTGAGGGGGGAAGCGCCCGCCCATGTCTGGGCCATCGTTGTCCAGGTGCGGCTGCCTCGCATGCTGCTCGGCCTGGCCACCGGAACGGCGCTCGCCGGAGCCGGAGTCTTGATGCAGGCTGTCTTTCGAAACCCCCTCGCTGAACCCGGTCTCGTGGGCGTCTCGAGCGGAGCCGCTTTGGGCGCAGCCACGGCTATCGTTCTTGGTCATGGGCCTTTCGGTGGATTCGGGCTCGGGCCTATGAGCATCCCGATCGCAGCGGCCGTGGGCGCCGGCGCCACCACCGCCGTCGTACTCCAGATCGGCCGCAGAGCGGGGGCGACCTCGACCGCCACCCTGCTGCTCGCCGGTCTCGCCATTACCTCCCTCGCCAACGCAGGGCTCGGCCTCCTTTTGAATCTGGCGTCGGACGCTCAACTGCGCAGTCTGACCTTCTGGATGCTGGGGAGTCTCGACGGTCAGAGCCTGTCACGAGTCGGTGTCGGCGCGATTTTGATGATCGCCCCCATTCTTCTCGCCGTCCGTTGGAGCAGCGCCCTCGACGCCCTTCTCCTTGGTGAGGCGGAGGCTTTGCACCTTGGGGTGCCGGTCGAGCGGCTCAAACGTCGAGCCCTCGCGGCCGCCGCCCTCGCGACCGGAGCGTCCGTGGCCTTAGCCGGGGTCATCGGGTTCGTAGGTCTCCTCGTGCCCCATCTGGTTCGCCTGCGCGGAGGACCGAGCCACGCCCTCCTCTTTCCCAGAGCCTTGCTCCTCGGGCCATGCCTGGTACTGGCCGCGGATCTGGGTGCTCGTACCGCTCTCGCCCCCCGCGAGCTCCCCATCGGGGTGCTGACCGGCCTCCTCGGGGCACCGTTCTTTCTCGTGCTCCTCAGACGCCACGGGGGAGAGGCGCTGTGACTCTCGCTCTCGATAGCGTCCGCCTAGCCAGGGGCGGACGCGTCCTCCTGCACGCGCGCCAACTGGAGTTTGCGGCGGGACGACTTACGGCCGTGCTCGGTCCGAACGGAGCGGGCAAGACCACGCTCCTCAAGCTGCTCGCTGGCGAGCTCAAGCCTGACCGGGGCCGTGTCACGCTGGACGGCGAGGCCCTCGAGACTCACGGGCTGGAAGGACTCGCTCGCCGCCGCGCGGTGCTCCCCCAGCTGAGCGGCCTCCGCTTCCCCTTTACCGTGGACGAGGTCGTGCGACTGGGCCGCTTGCCGCACGGCGACGCCCATGCGCCCGCGGGTCGCGCGGCGGTCGAGCGTGCGCTACGGCGTACCGACCTCTTGGCGCTTCGTGAGGCCCCGTACCCGCGCCTGTCCGGAGGCGAACGGCAGCGGGTCCACTGGGCTCGAGCTTGGGCTCAAATCGACGCGCCCGAGACCAGCGCGCCCCGGTGGCTTCTTCTCGATGAGCCGACCTCGGCGCTCGACCTCAAGCACGTGCACGCTCTCCTCCAGGAGGCTCAAGACTTCGCAGGTAGCGGGGGCGGCGTGGTGCTGGTCCTGCACGACCCCAACCTCGCGGCTCGATACGCGGACGACGTGACCTTGGTCACCCAGGGGGAGGCGGAGGCGGCCGCTTCGGTGGGGGAGGTGCTTCGGGCCGACCGTCTCTCCGCCGTCTACGACCTCTCCCTAGAGCGAATCGATCGCCCCGGTCAGGCGCCCATCATCCTGCCGAAGATCTAGAACCTCTCGGACTCCGCGACGTCCGACTGGTCGCGGTGGCCGCGCCGTGCCATCTTTCGGCGGATGCCAGGTCGTCGGCATGCGGTCGAGGACACCGTCGACTCGACGCGCCAGGGAAGCGTCCAGACCGAGCCCGTTCGAGAGCCGGGCGCAGCGGCTCGGTTGGTCGGCGTCTACCCTCCCGAACTTCAGGTCACCATCGACCTCGACGAGCACCCAGCCGTGCTCGGGCGAGCCCCCGACGACGGCACTACGCCCCCCATCGTCCACAAGACGGTCAGTCGCTCTCATTTCCGCCTCGAATGGGATCCGCGAAGTGGCTGCCACGTTGGCCGCGATCTCGAGAGCCGGAACGGCTCGGAGGTTGAGGGTCGTACGATGGGCGCGGGCTGGCGCATTCTCACTCCCGGGACCGTGGTGAGACTTGGCGACGTCCTTCTCGTCTATGAGCGAGGCCGCACCTTGGACGTCGTCGATCCTCCTCAGGTCTCGAGGGAGGCGGCTCCCGGCGACGCGCAACCCATCCGACACCTGCGAACCCAAATCGCGCGTGCTGCGCCCGATATCTCGCCCGCCCTCATCATCGGTGAGACCGGCACGGGAAAGGAGCGCATCGCGTCGGAGCTGCACCGGCTGAGCGGACGCACCGGAGACTTCGTCGCTGTCAATTGCGCTACCTTCGGCGAGCAGCTGATCGAGAGCCAGCTCTTCGGGCATGTCAAGGGAGCTTTCACGGGAGCCACCACGGACCAACCCGGTCTCTTTCGCGCCGCCCAGGGAGGAACTCTCTTTCTCGACGAGATTGGAGAGATGCCGATCGAGCTTCAACCCAAGCTCCTGAGAGCCATACAAGAGCGTGAGATCCGCCCCTTGGGCGGAGCCAAGAACCTGACCGTGGACGTCCGTATCGTGGCGGCGACCCATCGAGACCTTGCCCGTAAGGCCCGCTCGGGAGAGTTCAGGCAGGATCTCTATGCACGCCTGGCCCTGTGGCAGCTCGACCTCCCCGCGCTTCGGGAGCGACGGAGCGACCTTCTCTTCTGGGTAGGACGGCTCCACAGCATTTGGGCAAAGTCTCGCGGCGTCGAACTCGAGCCGATACGATTCTCCTCGAGAGCCGCCCAAGCGGTGCTGCTCAGCCCTTGGCTTGAGAATCTCCGCGGGCTCGATCGCTTCGTCCACGATGTGGCAGCCGTAGGCTCCGTGAGCGAGCCCCTCACTCGCGACCAGCTACCGGCATGGATTCACGAGGGAGCGACCCCGTGACCTTCATCGTGGTGACGGGCCGACGCACGGCCCTTCGCTTCGTGGCCCCCCGGCTCGGAGCCCTCAGGCTCGGCTCCGGCCTGGAATGTGAGCTCCGGGTGGACGAGAGCGGCATCGAGGACGTCCACTGCGAGCTGTTTTGTGACGCCTCCCCCAGTGTTCGCCCGGTTCGAGGAGCGATCGCCGTGGTCGCCGCTGATGACGCAGGTACGCGCAGCGTACCTAGCGGAGAGACCGTGACCCTCGCCCCCGGCGAACGCGTGCGGATGGGCGCGGTCGATGTCGAATGGGTCGAGTCCTCCCTCTCTCCAAGTCCCACCCCGCGGCTCTTCGACATTGCCGTGCTCGAGGCCCGCCTCGCGCAGGGCGGGCCGGGTCTTCTTCTTCGGCTCAGCGGGAGCTTCGATCGCGCCGCAGAGACGCGTCTTGGCTCCCGTGACTTCGCCGTGCTTCTGGACGGCGGCGCCACCGGAGTCTGGCTCGACGGCGCCCAGGCCCACGACGCCCACGCCTTCGCCGCCGGGCTGCCGCTCGAGTTGGACGGCGCCACCGTCATCGGAACGGCGGCCATGTCCGCGGAGACCGCGCTCGCTTCCATTGCCCCCGCGTCGCGCAGCTCTCGTCTTCACGTCTCGCCCCTAGCCCCGGCAATGGTTGCTCTGGAGCGTCTCCTCGATCAGGCAGCGCGAAGCGAGGCCCCGGTGCTGGTCCTCGGCGAGACGGGCACGGGAAAGGACCTCCTCATCGAGACCCTGCACGAGCGCTCGAGTCGGAAGGGGCGCCCCCTCATTCGGGTGTCCGCGGTCGAAGTCGAAGAAGGTCTCGCTCCCGATCTGGAGGACCGAGCGGTGGGAGGTACGCTCGTCATCGATGAGATCTCAGCTCTGAGCCCACGAGCGCAGGTCAACTTGACGAGAGCCTTGGAGAAGCCCACCAGCCTCAGATTCATCGCCACTTCGAATCAGGACGTCGACGCCATGGTTCGAGAGGGTAATTTTCGCAAAGACCTATTCTTTCGCTTGGCGGGCTTTCGCATCGACGTCCCCCCGTTGCGGGAGCGACGGGAGGACATCGTGCCCCTCGCCGAAGCCTTCGCCCGCGCGGCGGGCATTGAAGAGCCCTTGGGTCTCGCCGTCCGAAACGTCCTCGAGAGTCACGCTTGGCCGGGAAACGTGCGCGAACTCGAGAGCGTGGTGCGGCAGGCGGTGGTCGCCTGCAGCACCGGCCCTCTCACCCTCGAGCATCTCCCCCGGGACCTCCGCGGAGAACGACGACCGGCAGCTACCGCCTCCAGCTCCGAGACGCTCGACCCCGAGGAATCGAGCGCGCTGAGCCTGCGGGACGAGATCGCGGCGCTGGAGCGCCGGCGCATCCTGGAAGCTCTAGAGAAGCAACCCACCCAGACCGAGGCCGCCAAGTCCCTCGGTATCCCACTTCGCACCTTTCTGAATCGCATGGATGCTCTCGGCATCCCGAGGGCCAGAAAGAAGAACTGACACCGCCCCTCAGCCGGTCGCGGAGCGAGTCTCAGCGAAGAGCGAGCATCGCCCCGAGCACCGCAAGGAGAACGAGCCCCATAGCGAGCGTGGCCCATAGATGTACGGGCACGGCGCTGGGCTCCAGCGATCGAGGCGGCTCGGTATCCGCCTCGCCATCGGCCGGGACATCGAGAGGAAAGGCCGCTTGGTGCCGGGGCGGAGCGGTCTCAGCGACCTCGAGATCCAGGGGCATGAGGATGCTCTCAGCGTCGGGCTCGGGAGGCCCTTTTTGGGGGATCACCACCGAAAGTGACGGCTCGAGCGCCTTGAAGCGTTGAGCCTCAGTCTCCATCTTCAGGCCCTCAGGCCGTGAATCGATGTCCGTGATGGCTCCTTCATCCACTTCTGGGAGGGCCACGAAAGCCTGTGCGTCCGCGACCGCATCGGGGTCGAGAGCGCCGGTGTCCACCGTCAGCTCCTGATCTCGCACTCGGGCCGGGGGGGTACCGATCCGGTCTCGGGGCCGCGTCGTCAGCAGTGTGTTCTCCGTAGCCTGCGCATCCCCGAGGGGATGGGCGTCCAGCACGGTCTGCCCGGCGGGAATCGCGAGGGCTCTCGCACCGAGCCCCACCAGAGCGCTCTCGATGGCCGACAAGCCGAGACGTCGGGACGGTTCGTGAAGAAGGCACTCCCGCAGGACCGGTCGAAGGTCCTTGTCGAGCGGAGCTGGCATCGGCAGCTCCGGGACCTCGCCTTTCATTTTTCTCTTGAGCACCGCTTGAGAGGAGTCCGCCGAGAACGCCCGCTCGCCCACGAACAACTCGTAGACGAGCTCAGCAACGGCGTAGACGTCGGTCGCGGGGGTCGGCGGGGGCCGCCCCGCGATCTGCTCTGGAGCCATGTAGGCGGGCGTTCCCAGCATCGTTCCCGCCGCCGTGTGGAGGAGATCACCGGGACCGAGGCGCTTCGCGAGGCCAAAGTCGACGACCTTCAATGAGGCGGTCTCGGAATGCGGATGTTCGGTGAAGAGGATATTGTCGGGCTTGAGGTCGCGGTGGATCACGTGGGCGGCGTGAGCGGCTCGAACCGCCGAGACAAGCTCCAGGGCAAACCTCCGCGCCGCCGGCGGCCCCAGCGGAGAACCTCGCAAGGTCCGGAGGCTGGGACCTTTAACCCACTCCATGATGAGGGCGACCCGCGGCGGACGCTCACTCTCGTGGAGCCCATATACGTTGGCGATGTTGGGATGCTCGATATCGTTGACGGACCGAGCTTCCCGAAGAAGGCGCTCTCGCGCGTCGCGGCTCTCGAGTACGGAAAAGGTGAGGACCTTAATCGCGGCTCGACGTCCCGCGGTGCGGTGGCGGCCCACGAAGACCCGGCTCGTAGAGCCCTCGCCGAGTTGCTCCTCGAGCACGTAGCCGGCGATCGTCTCCCCGATCTCGGCGTCCGTCATGCCGAGGGACCATACCTAGCTGGGAGCCCAGCCCAAAGTCCCAGGGAGGGGCGCCATGGTCCTCCTCGTTCGTCTGGTGTAGGCCATGAGATGATGAGGAGGGGAGCACTCGGCCTCATGGCTCTCGGTCTGGCTTGCCGCAGTCCGCTCGAGATCGACACGCCGGACGGCCCCACTGCGGTGGGGGCCGAGTTGAGCCTCCATGTCTTGGTTTCCGAAGAGTGCACGTCCAACCGTCCTTGTTTACGCACACCCGTCGCTGTCACAGGCTTAGAGATCGAGGGGGAGGCGTTTTCCATCGTAGGCGGATCCACGGTGAAGGCGGTTCGAGCGGGACAATCCACCGTCACGGTTCGGGGCGGCATCGGCGATGAAGAACACGAAGCCGAGGTTCGACTCGAGGCCGCCGAGATCGATGCCGTAGACCTGACCTTCGCCGGCTCTGTCTTTCGCAGCATGGTGGTGCCCGAAGGGGGAGAGATCGTGATGGGCTGGAGAGTTCGGGACGCAAGGGGTCGGACTCTGTTTGGCGACGGCTTCGTGCCCGTGACCCCGTCGTCGCCCGGGCTCGAGCTCGAATCCAACCCGGAGGGGATCCTCGTCCGAGCCGGGCCCGGCCCGAGCCGCGTCGTGCTCTCCGACCCGATCGGGCGTGACGTCGCCGAGGTCCGAGTGGGCCGCTCGGACGGGGCCACCGGGCTAGTGGTGCTGCTCGAGCCTGGGATCGGGGACAGCCTCTCCGTTGTCGCTCTCGGCCTGAGTCCCGAAGGGGCCTGGCTCCCTTTCTATGACGAAGCAGAGGCGGTCTTTCGGTCCGCAACTCCGGAAATTTGCGGACCGCCGCGAGGCCCGCCCGATGCACGGGCCCCTCTCGCTCAGCCTCTCATCTTCGAAATACGCTTTCCCGGTCGCTGCGAGGTCCGCGCGGATGCCGGGAGCTTGACGGGGAGGGCTTCGGCTCGAGTCACGTTGGCCATCCCCCGCGTCGGGAGGACGCTATGAGGATACGACGAGGGCTCCTGATGGGCTCGCTCATCGTATCGGGCGCCTGCACGGCCACGGACGGCACCATTGAGATCGAGGGGGAACAGGCCGCCATCGAAGGATGCCGCTCCTCGCGACCGGATGGTTGGGATGGCGTAGACATCCTGCTCGACCGGAAGCGAGCGCTGCGCCTTTTCCGGGACTCGCTCGGCTCCGATACCGTGGTTCTCGTCGGCTTCTTCGAGGACCCAAGCTCCAACGCGGGCATCCTTGTCGGTGACTGCGCCGTGGGTGAGATCAAGGAGCAGGACTGGTTTAGCGAGGGCGTACAGCATCTCGAAGGAGAGGCCACCTTGGACTGTATCGACCCCCTGAAGGTCAGTGGGCACGTCACCTTTGCCCATTGCCACTAGCCAAGACCTCAGAAGTAGTCGTCGCGGACGACTTCTACGTCACTCGTCATCAGGACCATGCGGTAGGGCGTGAGGAGAGCCTCGACCGCCTCCACGACGGCCTGGGCGGTGTCCGCGTCAGTAATGAAGATGATCATCCGTCCCGCCATCGCGGAGCTCAGCTCGGCCCCGCCGAGAGTACCCCGGTGGCCCTCTCCCGACGCGAGAGGCAGGACCGTCGAGCCGCGCACGCCGTGCTGTCGAGCGATGTCGAGGAGGCGAGGGACCACGGTCGCCTCGGTGATGATCTCGACCTTTTTCTTTCTGTGCACGTCAGCCTCCAAGCCAGGCGGCCCCGGTCCAGTACAGGGGAATGCCGGCAACGACGTTGAAGGGGAAGGTGATGGCGAGAGCCAAGGTCAGAGACAGCGCGGGATTGGCCTCCGGAATGGCCAATCGCATGGCCGCGGGAACCGCAATATAGCTTGCACTCCCGGCCAGAACCCCAAGCAGCGTAGCCCCCCCTACGCTCAAGCCGGCTCCGGTGCCGAGCAGTACTCCGATCGTCCCACCGATGAGCGGCATGGCGAAACCGAAGGCCACCAGCCGCAGGCCCATGCCCTCGGCGTTCGAAAGTCGACGTGCGGCCAAGAGCCCCATATCGAGTAAAAAAAGGCACAACACGCCGGAGAACGGCACCTTGAAGAAAGGGAGAACCTTGGCCATACCCGCCGGACCGGTGATCCAGCCGATCACGAAGCCTCCCACGAGAAGGACCACGCTCCCGTTCAGGAAAACCTCCCGCATGAGATCGCGGTCGAATCCATCTCCGCGCCCCGTTGACTTGCGTCGCGCGAGCCACATGCCCGTCATGATGGCCGGGGTCTCCATCAAGGCCAGAACTGCGACAAGGTAACCTTCGTAGCTCACTCCACTTCCTTGGAGGATTTCGGCCCCGGTGACGAAGGTGACCACGGAGATAGAGCCGTAGTGGGCGCTGATCGCCGCCGCATCGAGCCGCGGGATCCCGACGATGGTCCGAAGGAGGAAGTAGGCGAGGAGGGGAAGACCAAAGGAAAGAACCAGACCAGCCGCGAAGGTCAGAACGAGGGTGGGCGTGAAACTGCTGGCCGCTGCGGCCAAGCCTCCTTTGAGCCCGATCGCGAACATCAGGTAGACGGCGATGGCCTTACCGACGGACTCGGGAATGGTCAGGTCGCTCCGCGCCAGCCCGGCGAAAACGCCGAGCGCAAAGGAGAGAATGATGGGGGACAGCAGATTGGATCCGAGCGCTTCCGCCATGCCGGCGCGGTGCGTCGTACAGAAGCGGACCCCAGGGCAAGACTCTTGAGAAGATTCTCGAAGAATATAGGGTAAGCCTCGATCTCGATTCGTTGAAACCGAATCGAAGGGTCGACTATTCGGCAGCTGGGGCTGGGCTCGCCGGGGCCGAAGCGACCTGAGCCGCAACCCTCTCGGAGGTCTCCGGAGGAAGGGCACCCCCCCCACCGAAGTCTTCGAGGACCCAAGCCCTCATCTTCATCTCGGAGAGGTCGAGGCCCATCCGTTCCTCGTCTTCGTCCACCCGCACGCCGAGAGTCACGTCGATGAGCTTCCAGACCGCGTACGAAGCCACGGACACGAAGACGCCCACCGCCACCACGCCCAGCGCCTGAGCGCCTAGGAGTCCGGCTCCACCTCCGAAGAACAGGCCGCTCCCGACGTCGGCGTTGAAGCGCGACTCGGCAAAGAGGCCTACCGCGAGCGTGCCCCAGGCGCCGCCGACGAGATGTACGCTGGTGGCTCCCACGGGATCGTCGACTTTGACACGGTCGAACAGTTCGACGGCCACCACGACGAAGGCGCCTGCCACCCAGCCGATGATGATGCTGCTCGTGGCCGAAACGAAGGCGCAAGGTGCGGTGATACCCACGAGACCGGCCAAACAGCCGTTGATCATCATGGAGAGGTCGAAGGCCCGGGTGCGAAGATAAGACGCGAAGAGCGCCCCGGCGATGCCCGCGAGGGAAGCGAGGAGCGTGGTGGTAGCGATGTGGGCGATGTCGTTCGGAGCCGCCGCCATGGTGCTGCCGGCGTTGAACCCGAACCAGCCGACCCAAAGAATGAACCCTCCCATCGTGGCGAGGGCCATGCTGTGCGCGGGGATCGCTCGGGGGCGGCCCTCCGCGTCGTACCGACCGAGGCGAGGTCCGAGCACGATGGCGCCCGTGAGCGCGGCCCAGCCGCCCACAGAGTGCACTTGGGTGGAACCCGCGAAGTCCCAGAAACCCATACTGGCAAGCCAGCCGCCGCCCCAGATCCATTTCCCGGTCACGCTGTAGATCACGGCCACCAGCACGAAGGCGAAGGCCAGGAAGGACTGGAACTTGATCCGCTCGGCCACTGCGCCGGAGACGATGCTGGCCGCGGCCATCGCGAAGCAGGCTTGAAAGAAGAACTTCGCCTCGAGCGGAACACCGGCCCAGCTCAGGGAACTATAGATGCCCTGGTAGGCGTCGCCGGTGGCAGGGCTGTTGTCTATGCCGGAGAGGAGGAAGCCGCCTAGTCCCACGAAGTCGGAGCCGTCAGCGAACATGAGCCCAAAGCCGAGGAAGAAGAAGGACAGACCCGCCATCGCCGCCACCACGAAGTTCTTGGCGAGAATGTTCACCGAGTTCTTGGCGCGGCAGAATCCGGTCTCTAGTAGCCCGAAGCCGGCGTTCATGAAGAAGACGAGAATGCCGGCGAGCACGACCCAAAGGGTATCGACCACAACCTGAAACTGAGGCCCCTCGTCAGCGGCGAAGGCCGGCGAGGAAACAAGCAGTGCCCCCATCGCGGGGACGAGGAGACGAAGGACACGCATACGTCTTGTGCGCGGCAGCAAAGGGCAGACCATGGCGCAAACGTGTCACTTAGCGCCGCGGCCCCTACGCCTGGGTAGGATTTTGAGCAACATCCTACGTTTAGGTATGTTTGGGGTAAGGGTTTTACGCGAATCAGGGTTTGGAGCGGGCTGGACACGCAGTCCGCGACGGATGGAGCGCCTGTTCGGACAACGCGCACCGCGTTCGGTCTCGAACCCCGATTTGGAACCGTTCGACGCTTCGGCGAACCCATGAAATTCAGAGCTTGGGATCGGCACGCGGGTTGCTTTCCTTGGCGAGGTGCCTGCGACCGCAGCGTTGCTCAGAGCCCCGCGGCTCGCCCACATCCCCGCCAAAGGGGGGCCTCTTGCGGGCCCGCCCGCGGCGGGAGCCCCCAACCTCGAGACGGTCGGGCTTCGGAGCAGCGAGACGCTTCGTTTGCCCCAGCGATCCCGGTTGGCCAGACCGGCGATGCAAGCAGCTCTGTCCCGAGTCCGGGCAGCTCGGCGGACATCTTCATCTTCGGCGGAGGCGGGCATGCAGGAGGTCCTGCAAGCCCTCAACGAAACGCTTCCGGGACGCGCGACGGGGGGCTCCGAAACGACACGGGTTCTTCGCCTCGGCGAGTACGCTCTCGACGACCTCTTGGCCGTAGCCGAGGTCGCCCACCACTATCTCTTCAGCGGAGGGGCCGCGCTGGCGCGGACGCTCTTCCACGGGCTCGCCGCGATCGCCCCCCGGGAGCCCTACTTCGCTTTGGGGCTCGGGCTCGCCCACGACCACATGGGTCATGGTGAAGCCGCGCTCCACTGGTACCAGCGCGCAGCGAAGCTCGATCCGATGGACCCTCGAGCCGACATCAATCAGGCTGAACTCTACGTTCGCAGCGGCGAGCTCGAACGCGCCACCTTATTGCTCACGAGCGGGAGGCGGAAGGCGGAAGTGCGCGGCGAAGCGGAGCTCGAGACAAAAGCGACCGCCTTGCTCCACCATCTGCAGGCTCAGAACGCCTCCTTCGGGTCTCGCCCTATGGCGGCGCGGGCCAATCGGGCTAGCCTGGGTTGTGTCGTCCGACCCTTTCGTGGAGGCCGCCGAGAGCCTCCCGAGCCAACTCCAGCGCGCGCTCGCCGCCGTTGACCTCCCTCCCGCTCCTTGGTTGCGAGAAGGCCCGGTGGTTACGACCGGGGTCGGCCTATCCGGGGGACCGGCACGCCTCCTTGCGGCTCGCCTCTCCCAACTCGGCCTCCCCGCCCGCTTCGTTCCGTTGTCGGGCCTACACGAGATATCAGGGGGTGAAATCTCCCTTGCGGTGCTCTTCTCGCAAAGCCTCTCCCCCAATGCCCGGCTCGCGCTCCAGCTCCCGGCTCGGCGAAAGGTGTGCTTCACCGGTGTAAACCCAGCCGGCAGCGGCAGCAAAGCCGAGGACCTCCGACGGTTCTTGGGAGTGGAGGGCCGGTCCGTGCTCGTTCCCACCGAAGAGCGACATCGTCGTTTGGTGCGAGTCCAAAGCCCGGCGGTGAGCAGCTTTTTGGCGTTTCGCTGGGTGGCGAGCGCGTTCCAAGCGCCGTCCCGGTGGACATGCGAGCTCCAGGAGGTGCCAGCGCGTTGCCAGCGCGCATTCATGCGCGCCGGCGTCGAGGCCCAGCCCCGTCCCGATGACGGTCCGCTCATCTTTGTGACGGAGGGGCGCCCGTCCGCCGAGCTCCACCACCTCGCCTTCAAATGGGCGGAGGGTACCTTCGCGGGCCTTCCCCCCATCCTCGACGTCCTGGAACTCGTTCACGGGCCTCTTCAGACCTTCTTCGATGACCGTCGGTGCGTCGTCGCTCTCGGCCTGGATGAGCAAGCGCCCCTCCTCGGCCGACTTCGCGACGTGCTTGACGCCGACCGACATCGGCTTTTGGCGGTATCGGCCGAGGGTGCCGCTCCGCTCGATCTATTCGAGTTCGACGCCGTCCTAAATGCCTGGTTGGCGGATGCAAGCTGGACGCCCCCCTCCCCCTGGCCGGGCCAGGGGCGCGACGAAGCTCTTTACGCCTGGGCCGGAGACCACTGAGCCAGCTCGTCGCGGAGCTTGGCCTTCATGAACTTGCCGGTCGACGTACGAGGAATGGCGTCCTTGGTCACGTAGCCATCAGGAAGCCACCATTTTGCAATCCCTGCTTCAAGGAGGAACTCATTGAGCTTCGAGGTGTCGAGAGAGGTACCCTCTCTCGGGACAACGACGGCGAGGGGTCGCTCCACCCATCGTTCGTGAGCGTAGGCAATCACCGCCGCCTCCTCTACGTCAGGATGCCCCATCAGGGCGTTCTCGAGATCTACCGAGCTGATCCATTCACCGCCCGACTTGATGAGATCCTTGGTCCGGTCCGTGATCTTCATGTAGCCGTGCTGGTCGATCGTCACCACGTCGCCGGTTCGGAACCAACCATCGTCGGTCCACTTATCACCGGCATCGGGATTGTCGAAGTAGGACGAGGCCACCCAGGGGCCCCGCACTTGGAGCTCTCCCATCGACGTGCCATCGGCCGGAACCGGACCGTCGTCGCCAATCACACGGAGCTCGACGAAAGGCACAGGGATGCCTTGCTTGGCGCGGACCGCATACTGCTCATCGGCCGATGCGTTTCGCAGCGAGGCCTTCACCGTCGCGACCGTGCCGAGGGGCGTAGTCTCCGTCATGCCCCAAGCGTGGACGACCTTCATCCCGAGCTTATCCATCCCTCGAATCATCGCCTCGGGCGCCGCGGAACCCCCGACCACCATGCGCATGCCGTCCTGGAGCTTCCACTTCCCCGGGTTCGCGGACACGAGCTGCTGAACTCCCAGCCAAACGGTAGGCACGCCCGCAGACATCGTGACTTGCTCCTGCTCATAGAGATGAAGGAGGGACTCTGGATCGAGGTGAGGCCCGGGATGAACTTGCTTGGCTCCCGTCAGGGCGCAGGTGAAAGGCAGTCCCCATGCGTTGGCGTGGAACATGGGGACCATGGGTAAAATACAGTCCGCCTGGTTGATCCCCAACGTGTCGACCATGGCGGCTCCGAATGAGTGAAGGCAGATTGCGCGATGCGAATACACCACGCCTTTGGGACGCCCAGTGGTGCCGGAGGTATAGCACATCCCTGCGCCCTGGTTTTCATCAACTTCGGGCGGAGACCAGTCATCGGCCACCTCGCCCATGAGCGATTCATACTCTACGAACGGTGCATCGACTGCGGCGTCCGTTAGCGAGACGACGAACACCTTCTCGAAATCCACATCCTTTGCGAACGCGGCATACAGCTTGAGGAGCACATCATCCACGATGAGAAAGCGGTCCTTCGCGTGATTGGCAATGTATGCGATATCTGCTGGGGCCAAGCGAAGGTTGAGCGTATGATAGATACCGCCGGCCATGGGAACGCCGTGATAGGCTTCGAGGTGGGCGTGGTGATTCCACATCAACGTGGCCACGCGGTCTCCCTTCTTGAGGCCTGCGTCGATCAGCGCCTTGGCCAGAGACCGACTCCGACGCAATAGGTCGGCGTAGGTATGTCGGCGAAGCGACTTGTCCGGCATCTGAGAGACGACTTCGACGTCGCCGTATAGGGTGCCCGCGCGCTCGATTATGTGGTTCAGGCTCAGCGGGACGTTCATCATCGTTGCAACCATGGTCGATTCCTCCTCGGAGCCTACACCGGTATACGTCGACGGCCGCGACGGCAAGAGGGCGGCCAGGGCCTCATCCGCCCGAGAGGAAGCTCAGTGGACGTACAAGCGCACGACGGCGGGGTCCGGCTCGAGTCGGAGATCTGAGGGGAAGTCCGCCCCCAGCACTTTGAGGACGTGACGCATGGCTTCGGTCCGAGCTCGGTACTTGTCGGTCCCCCGAACGATCACCCAGGGGGCGTGCTCGGAGTGGGTCCGGCGATACATCTCATCTTTGTATCGGGTGACCGTGTCCCATCGCTCTTGCGCCTGGCCGTCGACGGGACTGAGCTTCCACTGCCGCCGTACGTCCACTCGGCGCATCTCGAGTCGGCGCCGCTGGGTTTCCTTGTCGATCGAAAACCAAAGCTTGATGAGCCGAATCCCGTCGTTGATGAGCATAGACTCGAACAACGGGACCTGCTGCATGAAGCGCTCGTACTCCTCTGGAGAACAGAAGCCGAGGACCGGCTCCACCACCGCGCGGTTGTACCAGCTGCGGTCGAAGAGGACGATCTCACCTTGGGTCGGGAGGTGGACGACGTACCGTTGAAAGAACCACTCCCCCTTCTGACGGTCGCTCGGCTTGGGAAGCGCCACCACCCTCGACGCACGAGGATCCAGATACCGCGTGAAACGAAAGATGGCTCCGCCCTTTCCCGCGGTATCGCGCCCCTCGAAGATGATCACGACGCGCTCGCCATTCTTCTTCACGCGGTTCTGAAGGCGAACGAGCTCGGTTTGCAAGCGATCGAGCTCTACCGCGTCCGGCCGCTCGAGGCGCGATTCCATGGGCAAGTCGATAGCGTCGTCGTCGTCGATCCCTGGCTCTTGCGTCACGCCGGGTTTTTCGCCGAAACCCGAAGCTGGAACAAGCCGAGGGCGCGATTGAGGTCCTTGGGCGCCAGGGGTTTACGAAGAAAGTCGTTCATCCCCGCTTCCAGACAAGCTTGCTCGTCTTCGCGAAACGCGTTGGCGGTGGTCGCCACAATGTAGGGCTGGCGCTCGGGGGCGAGCTCGGACCGAATCCGAGCTGTTGCCCCGAGTCCGTCCAGCCGAGGCATTTGCATGTCCATCAGCACCACGTCTACGTCGTGCTCGAGCAGAAACTCGACGGCGGCGACCCCGTCCTCGACCAGCGAGACTTCACAACCCAGTCGCTGAAGAAAGCCGAAGGCCACGGCCCGATTCACCGGGTTGTCCTCGACGACGAGCACGCGGAGGTGGGCATAGGCCTCCGGCGGGAGGTCCGAGCTCAGCTCGGCGCTGCGGACCGCAGACTGCGCCGGCGCCCAGGGGATAGCGAAGTGAAAGCAGCTTCCGTGCCCCAGACCGTCGCTTTCGACTTCGATCTGCCCGCCCATCATTTGGACGATCTCTCCCGAGATGGCGAGCCCCAACCCAGTCCCTCCATACTCGCGGGTGGTGGAGCTGTCTGCCTGACTGAAGGCCTCAAAGAGGCGTGCCTTCTGCTCGGGTTCCAGACCGAGCCCGGTGTCGCGAACCGCAAAGCGCAGGCCCCCCTCCCCGCGGGGCGAGGGTTCGCGATCCACAGTCAGCGTGATCTTCCCGCTGGGGGTGAACTTCAGGGCGTTCCCCACCAGGTTCACGAGTACCTGTCGCAGCCGGGTGGGATCCCCACGCAGACCGTCGGGCACGCGGATCCCA
>JBCBRU010000155.1:0-15504 GCA_039819565.1 Myxococcota bacterium
CGTACCGGCGGATCCGGACGACGACGCCCGTCTCGGGCGCCGCTTCTATCTGCCGACCGTGAGCCGAGGGCTCCTCCTCAGCGACCCCAACATCTCTCACGCGGGCGCCGTCCGCATGACCTTTGCTACCGTCGACCGACCTGAGCAGGCTTCGACGACGATCATCTACTACTCGGGCCAGCTGGGCCTGACGCGTGACCTCGGCCTGGAAGTCACCGTCCCGACCCAGCTCGTCGCGGTGAACGTCGGCGGTCTCGACCAGAGCCTCTATCGATTCGGAAACCCGCTCATCGCGGCCAAGTACCGCTTCTACCTACCTCGGGTGGGGCGTCGACAACCGATCCTCACGGCGCGAGTGAGGTGGGGCATAGCCGCCACCCAGCGCAACCAGATTCCCGCCTCGGACCTCTTCATCGAGCAGTTCTCTCAACCTGTGACCTTCCCGGATACCTGGGCCTTCTTTCTCGAGAAGTCCGATGTCGGCGCAGGCTTTAGCCTCGGGTGGCAGGCGGGCTGGCTCATTTTCGGGGTCGAAACCCACCTCGACTATCTGTTCCCGACCGAGGTCGCGACGGATCAAAGCAGCTTTCTCGCGCTCGGGTATGGGTTCGCGGCCGGACTGCAGCCGTTCGGAGAGGTCGCCACCGTCTTCGCCGAGACCCGTGGCGTTAGCTTCCTCGCCGGCCCTGCCCGCACCGAGCTTCAAGTCTACGGAGGCGTACGAAGCCGGCTCTTCGACTTCGTCGAGCCCGCTCTATGGGTGGGCTATCCCATCGGGTCAGCTGCCGAGGTGACGGGCCTCCAGGTCGGCGCCGAGCTTCGCTTCAGTTATGATGTCCGGGCCATTATCGAACTCGGCGGCCAACGCCGAGACACAGGGTCCTGACATGCTCGCCCGGTTCGCGTTTCTATGCTCGCTCACCCTCTTGGCCCTCGTTTTCGCCACCTATGGGGGATGCACCAGCGACGCGTGCAGCGTCGATCCGCGGGCCCCCGACGAGCCCGTCTCGGCGATCGAGTGCGGAAGCGGCGATCTCTGCTACCGAGGACGCTGCGTCTCCACCTGCACCGCCGGTCAGGAAGCCTCTGCAAGCTGCGAGAGCGATGGGGACTGCGACAGCGCGCGCCCTCGCTGCCTCAACGGCTTTTGCTCCGCCTGCGATCAGGGCGAGGAGTGCATCCCGGTCCTCGACATCTGTGAAGCGGTCAGCGAAGTACCGCTCCCCGAGGTCCCGGAGATTCCTCCCGTGGGTGCTCCTCGGCCCCCCGGGCCCCGAGACGCGGGCACCTTGGGTGCGGGCCTCATCCCTCCCGGCGACGACCGTCCTGACGCCGGACAAGTCGTGTTGCCGCTGACTCGCACCGTGTTCATCGACCTGTCCCGGACGGAGATCCTCGCCGGCCCAGGCCGCGATGGAGACGCTCTCGAGGTGCTCTCCTACGACGTGAGTAACAACCCCGCGGGCTTGGTCTGGCGAGGGGACCGTATTCCCCCGGCGATCGAGGAGACCGTTCAGGAGGCGACGGACTGCGATCTGAACGCCTTTCGGGCCCCTGACGAGCCGCCTACGCCCGCCGACTTCGGCACCATTCGCGTGGCCGACTTCAACGGCTCCGGTGCCCTGAGCGGCGAGCTCGTGGCCACGTGGGATCCCCTGAGCGAAGCCTATACCGTAGCGCCCTCCCCGCTCCCCCAGCCTTCGATCGTCCTGTCCACGCTGACGCCGCCCGACTCCACCTTCGTTACCATCACGGGGAGTCGGGTCGATGACGTCACGGACAGCACCTGGCCCGCTTCGGAGCTCGGCCTTCACGTGCCCTTCGATCTTACGCTCGACCCGGCCACCGTCACCCTGCTCTCGGGGCCGATAACCCGCGAGGCGGCCGGTCCGGTGAGCGTCGGCTTCGAGGTCCTGTTCGAGCGCGTGGGGACCGGCGTCGTCCCTTCCGAGCGCATCGTGCTCCGCATCCCGGGACTCAATCACGAGATCCTCTGCCCCCAGCCCGAAGGGCCGGGCACCGACAATCGTATCGCCCTCGGAGCGGCCCTCCTCGAGCAGTTCCGAAATCTGGAGATGGCCCCGGTGGGCGCGGCCTATCCGGTGATCCTCGAGCGCGCCAGCGCCGAACGCTTCTCGGTGGTGCCCGACGCAGCGCAACCGGAGCTACGCTTCTTCGTCAGCGCTCGGGTCCGGCATAGCTACCAGGGGCTGTTGGTCTTTCAGTAACCCTCAACGGCGCGGCTGGCAGCTCGAGCTCGGCTCGACGTACAGGTTGCGAGTGCACGACCGCAGGCCGCCGATCAGGTCGTGAATGATCCGATCCGCCACTTCGAGCTCGGGAGGGATGACGCCGTAGCCGTAGGTGTGGCGCGAGCGCACGCCTCCACGCACCAGCTCGATCCACGCCGAGCCGCCGTCAGCGCAGTCGGGACAGCCGTAGACGGTCTGAAGAGACACTCCCACCAGAGCATCCGCGAGCTGCCGAACCACCAGATGTCCCGCCGCCGTCAGGGTTCCTCGATGCTCGGTTCGGGGATCGCTCGGCTGGGTCCCGCGGATCGTGAGGGCCAGGCCATCGCATTCGAGAGGGCTCGCAGCGTCGGTCGGTAGCAGGGCGAGCTCGAAGGCACAGGTGCCGGCGCAGAAGCCCCAGCTCCACCCCGCCCCCATCACGATGGGGTCCAGGCTTCGGTCGGCGCACGACGGGGTCGGCGCGCACTCCCCCTCGATCGCGTCCGTACCGGCCCGCTGGGCGTAGCAGAGGTTGCTGTGCGTCTCCCCGTCGCAACCGCACACGGGCTGATACTCCTCTGTGCACACCACGGGCTGAGGCCGGCACAGACCGGTGACCCCCGACGCTCCGCAGCTCGTCGAGGCGAAGTCACAGAACTCACCCTCGAGGCAGGGGCGCGTCGCCGAGCAGGTCCGAGGCCCCGCTCCCCCGTCTGGCTCGGGGATCACACCCAGGTCTGAGATCGAGCCGAGGTCGGGCGTCGGTGCCGTCGAGCCAGCATCAGAGCGACGGTCGGGAGGGTCCGGCAGCGGCGACGTGTCGCCCAGGAGATCGCCGCAGCCCGCGAAGACGAGGAGCGGCAAAGAGAGACTTCGGAACGAGAAGGCGCCCATACCAGCCGCTCGTTCACCTTGCGTGCCAGACCTGCTCCCTCGCCACGAGGGTTGTTACCCCTCAGAAATCCGAGAGATGGCTTCGCTTCCCTAGAGGCGCTGGTGCAACTCCTGAAGCGAAGCCACTCGGCGAGGCTCCAGGAAGGGAAGCGCTTCGAGGTTGGCGAGGGCCGCTGCGATCGTCGTGCAGTAGGCGACCTGCTCCTGAAGGGCGCTCCTCCGAATCTCCGCCGAGTCCGCGATAGATTTGCGGCCTTCCGTGGTGTTCACGACGAGGTCCACCTCCCCGTTCTTGATGAGGTCGACGATGTGAGGACGGCCCTCGGCAACCTTGGCCACGACCTGCACCGGCAATCCCGCTTGCGAAAGCGCCTGTGCCGTCCCCCGGGTAGCGATCAGCTCGAAGCCTACATCGAGGAGCGCGCGTCCCAGCTCCGGGAGCCGCGGTCGGTCCGCCCGCCGCACGCTCAGGACCACTTTGCCTCCGCTGGGAAGCTTCACTGAAGCCCCGAGCTGAGCCTTCGAAAAGGCTTCCCCGAAAGCCTCACCCACCCCCATGACCTCTCCCGTGCTGCGCATCTCCGGTCCCAGAATGGGGTCCACCCCGCGGAACTTCACGAAGGGAAAGACAGCCTCCTTGACCGAATAGTACGGGGGCACCACTTCATCGAGGGCCCCCTGCTCGCGCAGAGTCTTCCCGGTCATGCAGCGGGCGGCGATCTTGGCCAGCGGCCGCCCAATCGCCTTGGACACGAAGGGCACGGTGCGAGAAGCCCGCGGGTTCACCTCGAGCACGTAGATGTCGCCCCCCTTGATAGCGAACTGGGTGTTCATCAGGCCCTTCACCCCGAGCTTGGAGGCCATCGCTCGAACCTGCTTTCGCAGAGCATCCTGCAGTTCGGCGGACAGCTGCGACGGAGGAAGGCAGCATGCGCTATCTCCCGAGTGCACACCGGCCTGCTCGATATGCTCCATGATCCCCCCCACCAGAACGTCCTGTCCGTCCGCCACCGCGTCGACATCCACCTCCACCGCGTCGTCCAAAAAGCGGTCGAGCAGCACCGGAGCTTCGTCGCTCACCTGAACCGCCTCGTGCATGTAGCGCCGGAGGTCGGCGGGGTCGTGGACGATCTCCATGGCCCGACCGCCCAGGACGTAGGACGGACGCACGACGAGCGGAAAGCCGATCTCCTGCGCGCTCTGGGTGGCCTCGTCGACGCTTCGGGCGATGCGGTTCGGGGGCTGGCGGAGCCCGAGGTCCTGAAGCATCTGTTGGAAGCGCTCCCGGTCTTCCGCGAGATCGATCGCGTCCGGTGAGGTCCCGATGATGGGAGCTCCGGCCGCCTCCAAGGCTCGAGCGAGGTTGAGCGGGGTCTGGCCGCCGTACTGGACCACCACCCCTTTCGGCTGCTCGACGTGGATGATCTCGAGCACGTCCTCGAGGGTGAGAGGCTCGAAGTAAAGGCGATCGGACGTGTCATAGTCAGTGCTGACCGTCTCGGGGTTGCAGTTGACCATGATGGCTTCGTAGCCATCCTCCCGCACCGCTAACGCGGCGTGCACGCAGCAGTAGTCGAACTCGATGCCCTGTCCGATGCGGTTCGGGCCTCCGCCCAGCACCATGATCTTTTCACGTTGGCTGGGCGCCGCCTCGCACTCGTCCTCGTAGGTCGAGTACATGTATGCGGTTTGCGTGGCGAACTCCGCCGCGCAGGTATCCACGCGTTTGTAGGCGGGTCGAAGCTGAAAAGCCTGTCGGCGCGCCCGCACTTCCCCTTCGGAGACCTGAAGGAGCTTGCCGAGCCGCCGGTCCGAAAACCCTTTCCGCTTCAGAAAGCGCAGCGCCGAGCGATCGAGGTCCTCGAGGGACTTTTGCTTTAGATCCTGCTCGAGACGAACCAGCTCTTCGATCTGAGCGAGGAACCAAGGGTCATACTTCGAGGTCTCGCGAACCTCTTCGAAGCTCATGCCGTTTCTGAAGGCGTCGGCGATGTACCAAAGTCTATCTGGGCCGGGGTTTACGAGCTCCGCCCGGATGCGTTCCAGAGCCGCGTCTTCACCCGTCTCGACTCTCTCATCGAGGCCGGAACGACCCGTCTCGAGACCTCGGAGCGCCTTCTGGAGGGACTCCTGGAAGGTTCGACCGATAGCCATCACCTCCCCCACGGACTTCATCTGGGTGGTCAGGCGGGCCTCAACCGCGGGGAACTTCTCAAAGGTGAAGCGAGGCACCTTGGTCACGACGTAGTCGATGGTCGGCTCGAAGGACGCTGGCGTGGCCCCTCCCGTGATCTCGTTTTCGAGCTCATCGAGGGTGTAGCCGACCGCTAGCTTGGCTGCGACCTTGGCGATCGGGAAGCCCGTCGCCTTCGAGGCCAGCGCCGATGAACGAGACACCCGAGGGTTCATCTCGATGATGACCATCCGGCCGGTGTCCGGATCGATCGCGAACTGGACGTTGGACCCTCCCGTCTCTACGCCAATCTCGCGGAGGACAGCCAGGGACGCGTCCCGCATGATTTGGTACTCGCGGTCGGTGAGGGTTTGGGCGGGGGCTACGGTGATGGAGTCCCCGGTGTGGACCCCCATGGGGTCCATATTCTCGATAGAGCAGACGATGATGCAGTTGTCGGCCCGATCGCGAACCACCTCCATCTCGAACTCTTTCCAACCCACGATGGACTCATCGAGGAGGAGCTGGCTGACCGGGGACAGCTCGAGGCCGTTTCCGCAGATCCACTCGAACTCCTCTTTGTTGTAGGCGATGCCGCCACCGCTTCCCCCCAGCGTGAAGCTCGGCCGCACCACGATGGGAAACCCGAGCTTCGCCTGGGCCTCCCAAGCCTCCTCCATCGAGTGGGCGAGGAAGCTTCGCGGCGACTCGAGCCCGATGGACTCCATGGCGGCTCGAAACTTCTTGCGATCCTCGGCCTTGTCGATGGCCTCTTCGTCGGCGCCGATCATCTCGACCCCGTACTTGGCGAGCACGCCGTGACGGGCGAGATCGAGGGCGCAGTTGAGGGCGGTCTGTCCCCCCATCGTGGGAAGCAGCGCGTCCGGTCGCTCCTTCTCGATGATGCGCTCCACCACCTTCCAAGTCACGGGCTCGATATAGGTTGCATCGGCCAGCTCCGGGTCCGTCATGATGGTGGCGGGGTTCGAGTTCACGAGGATGACTCGATATCCCTCCTCCCTCAGGGCCTTGACCGCCTGCGCTCCCGAGTAATCGAACTCGCAGGCTTGGCCGATGACGATCGGTCCCGCGCCGATGATAAGAATGCTCTCGATATCGCTACGCTTGGGCATGGGCGGCTCGGTGCTCCGACATAAGGCGAATGAACTCGGAAAAGAGGACCTGGGCGTCGTTGGGTCCGGGGCTCCCTTCCGGGTGCCCCTGGAAGCCGAAAGCCGGAACGTCACGTCGACGAATCCCCTGGATGGTTTGATCGAAGAGCGACCGGTGACACACCTCTAGGTTGTCCGGCAGGCCTTCTTCACTGACGCAGAAGCCGTGATTCTGACTGGTGATCATGACGCGCTTAGTGGCCAGGTCGAGAACGGGATGGTTGGCCCCGTGGTGGCCGAACTTCATCTTCTCGGTCTTCGCGCCGCTGGCGAGGGCCAGGAGTTGGTGTCCGAGGCAGATGCCGAACGTGGGTATCCGGGCGGAGAGAATCTCCTGGATGGCCTCGATGGCATAATCGCACGGTTCGGGATCCCCGGGCCCGTTCGAGAGAAACACGCCGTCCGGCTGACCTGCGAGGACCTCAGAGGCCGGAGTCTGAGCCGGAACCAGCTCCACTTCGCAGCCTCGACTGGTGAGGATGCGAAGGATGTCGAGCTTCACCCCGAAGTCGTAGGCGACCACTCGGAAAGACGGCGACGGAGCGGGCTCGAAGCCGTCGAGCTGCCATTCTCCCTCCCGCCAGGCGGCGCGCTCGGTCACGGTCACCACCTTCGCGAGGTCCATCCCCTGAAGCCCCGGGAAGGCTCGAGCCGCCTCGACCGCCCGAGCGGGGTCGACCCCGTCGCCCGCGATCAGACACCCGCGCTGCGCTCCTTTTTCCCGGAGGATGCGCGTCAGCCGGCGGGTGTCGATATCGGCCACGGCCACCACTCCCCGGCCCTCGAGATAGCCCGAGAGGTCTTGCGCCGAGCGCCAGCTCGAGGCCACCGGCGGTAGGTCTCGAACGATGAGGCCCGATGAGAAGACCTCGCGGCTCTCCGCGTCCGCCGGGTTCGTGCCCACGTTCCCCACGTGCGGGTAAGTCAAGGTCACGATCTGACGGCAGTAGGAAGGATCCGTGAGGATCTCTTGGTACCCGGTGTAGGAAGTATTGAACACGACCTCGCCGGCCGAGAGCCCGGCGGCGCCGATCGAGACTCCCTCAAGGACGGTGCCGTCTTCGAGGGCTACGAATGCGGTGCGCAAAACGGCGAAACCTTAGCGCCCGACGTCTGAAATGCAACTGGAATCGCAAAGGGACGGCGCCCTCACATCAACATGAAGAGGGCGAAGCCCAACGCCCCCAGCAAAATCACGGCCCCCACGGCGAGGATGGCAAAGTCGAAGGTCGAGCTCCCGGACACGACGGACTCGAGGACCTTCCGATCCTCTTCGGGGAGCTGTGCGGCCAAGTCGTCGGCTTCCCCCACCGAGGGCTCGAACGGGGGAGGGGCGTCCTCCGGAAGGTCGTCCGCGGGCGGATCGAGATCGTCTTCGGCGCCCGCGTAGTCGTCGACCGGCGCCTCCTCCTCGGGGTCTGCTTCGTCGGCCGCGGCCTCGTCCTCGGGAAGCATCGTGGCCGCGGCTGCGAGGCTCTCGTCGAAGCCCCCCATCTTGTCGAGGAAGCGAGAGGGAGGATCAATGAAGGCTATCTTGACTCCCCCGATCCGAATCTCGTCCCCGTCTCGAAGCATCTGCTTGCCCTCGACCGCCTGCTCGTTGACGAGCACTCCGTTTCGAGAGCCGAGGTCCTGGGCGCTGAAACCGTGCCAGTCCCGTTTGATCAGGCAATGGCGCCGCGAGATATTCTGATCGTCGAGGGTGACATCGCAATCTGGGCTGCGGCCAATGACGATCTCGGCAGCGTCCTCATTGAGCACGAAGCGCTGGCCTTCTTCCTTGCCGCTCATCACCCGCAGCGACGGTCGCTCGGCCGCAGAGCCGAGGGAGTGCAGCACCTCGTCGACCATCCTCCGGGTCAGCTGCTCAGTGCGCTCCCCAGGTTGGCGATCCATGGGGCTGGCCTTGGTCACGCTGAACTCGATGTGAAAAGACACGATCGTGATCCGGTCCCCAGCTCGGAGGAGCCGCTTCTCGCCTTTGTCGAGGGTCCGATCGTTGTGTTTCGTGCCGTGGGTGCTCCCCAGATCCTCGAGGAAGTAATCCCCACGCTCGAAGAACAGCCGCGCGTGGTGCCGGCTGACGGTGGTCAGAGGCACCTGAATATCGTTCGACGGGTCCCTCCCCAGGGTCACCACCGCCTGCTCGAAGTCATACTCGAAGGCGCGAGGCTCCTTCTCCGGGAGCTCGAGTCGCACCGCGAGGTGGATGGGCGGGGGTTGGCCGCTATCCATGGGCGAAGCCGTCATTCGAGCTCGAGTCGGCGCACGAGCTCCTTACACTGCGAGAGCTTGTCCGGGTATCGGCTCTCCCGGGTCCGCTCCGCGTCGAGCTCGCAAGCGATGAAGTCCTGACAGCGAGCGATGGTCCGAGCCGTATCCAGGAGCTTGTTGGCGTACATCGCGAGGTCGAAGTAGGCGATGCAATAGGTGGGGTCGAGCTTGACCGTGTTCTCCCATTCGTTGACCGCCTGATCCGGCAGGCCTTTCTGCAGGTAGATCCGACCCAGATCGTAGTGGTGAGTGGGATTGCCCGGATCCGTCTTGATCTGCTCGAGAAACTCCCGGATGGCCCCGTCGCCCTTGGCGCACATCGTGTAAGCGACGCCGAGATTTTGTCGTGCCCCCACCGCCACCCCGACCGCCTCGGGATCTCGAAGGGCGGCGATGAAAGCCTGGATGGCTTCGCCGCACCGAGCCGTCTCGAGGTAGACGTTGCCGAGGTTGTAGCTGCACACCGGGTTCTCGGCGTCGATCTCGAGGCAGCGTTTGAAGTTCTGCTCCGCCTCGGCAAAGCGATCCTCGACGAGGTCCATGAAGCCCAGGTGATGGCGAGCGTTAAAATTGGCGGGCTGCATCTCGAGGAGGCGGATGAGATGGCTGCGGGCCCGGCTAAAGTATTGTTCCCGAGCGCCGGCGTCTCCGCGGTCCCCCGCGATGGTGCCTCGTCGCATCAAGCACATCCCCAGGTTCTCCCTCGCGTCGAAGTACGCAGGGTTGATCTCGATGGCGGCTTGGTACTGATCGCAGGCTTCGTCGTAGCGCGGGGGGTTGCGCCGGAAGAAGGTGGTCCCGAGGTTGTTGTGCGCTTCCGCGAAGTCTGGATTGACGGACAGGGCGTTCTTGAAATGCTGGGCCGCCTCGTCCAGGTCGTTGCGGCAAAGCAGCGAGACCATGCCCAGTCCGTTATGGGGATGCTCGAAGTTCGGGCCGTACTCCAAGGCCAGGCGGAAGCGCTCTTCGGCGAGCTCGCACTGGCTGTCGTTGAGATAGGCGATGCCCTGATTCTGATGCATCGCCGCCTCCGCAGGCACGGCATGCTCGACGCAACCGGCACACCGCGCCGTGCCGGCACCCAGCAGGACCAACATCGCGAGGCTCCGAGCGCGCACGCCGGAGTCTTCTCCCGTCCCCGCTTGCCGGTCAATCATGGCCAGCCCATTGCAGGTCCGAGGCGGCCGTGGTCACATCCCGGCGCCGATGACGCTCGCCGACCCCGGCCCGGCTCAAACGGGTGGAAGCTGCTCGACCTCGCGACGTCGCGTTTCAACCCAGCCCTGGGGGCGACGCCTGTTGATCGCGGCCATCCTCGGGGCCGCCGCGTTCGCCCTCCCCGGCGAGGCTCAGGCCCAGTACAAAAACCAGCAGTTCGGGTTCGAGGGCGGCTATCAGTTCGTCGACGATGATTCCCAGCTCGCCCCCCACAATGGGTTCTTCGGGCTTCGCGCGGGCTACAAATCCAGCGATCACTGGTGGTTCACGGCTCGAGCGATGGTGAGCTTCCGAGGGGATCGCATCCAGGGCTCCAACACCGCCATCCTGTTTCACCTCACGCCCATCGACGTCCGCTACTACCTCTGGACGGACGACTTCCGACCCTTCGTGGGGGGAGCTACGACCTTCCACTTCGTGGCCAACAGCAGCGTCCAGAGCGCCGTCCACTGGGGTCTGGGGCCGGTCTTGGGCGCGGAGTTCAAGCTCCGCCGAGACCTCTTTCTCGGC
Organism: Myxococcota bacterium; assembly: GCA_039819565.1. GTDB lineage: Bacteria > Myxococcota > Kuafuiibacteriia > Kuafuiibacteriales > Kuafuiibacteriaceae > JAHQVK01. The sequence goes on from JBCBRU010000155.1 coordinate 10,476, forward strand.
TTTCAAGTGGATGGACAGTACTTCTTCGCCTTCGACGGCGATGAGTACGAAGCCTTCCACGCCACGACGCAGCTGATCTTTTTTCTGTGATGTCACGTGTCGTCCTGGCCATGACCGTCGGCGCCCTCGCGGCGTGCGGCGCTGACGACGATCCAGGCCGCGGTACACGCACCCTGAGGGTATTGGCCCGCGGGTTCACGGGGCCCTCGCTGGGCACCGAGGTCACCGTCGACGTGTCGGCGCGGGGGCTCTTGGTGCTCGACGCGGACATCGAGGTGCGCGATCTCGACTCTGGGGAGATCGCGAATCTCGTGGGCCAAAACGGGCTCTACCTCGGTCGACTGGATGCGGATGTCTCCCGCTTGCAGCTCGACATCGAGGCCGGAGAGGACAACCTTCAGGCCACTATCGGGGGCCCCATCCCTTTCGAGATCACGCGGCCCCCTGCCGACGCCGCGGTCAGCCGGGGCAGCTCGGGTCGACTCCTCATCCAGTGGGCGCGCCCCGAGGACGAGCCCATCGACGAAGTCGACCTGTCCGTCACCTCGGTCTCTGCGACCCGGGACGCGCGCGGCACCATCGTGGCGGACGGCCAGGGCAGCCTCCCCAGTTCTGACTTCACGACCGCTCTCGACGAAGATCCAGGCGAGGGCCGGGTTCCTCTCCCTTCCCAGCCGGGCTTCTATCGAGCCACCGCCGTCCGACGAGACATCATCCCCCTCGCGGGAGGCACGGAAGGCTCCGAGCTGAGCCTCGAGTATCGGCGCAGCGTCCTCTTCGAGCTCGTCGACTAACCCAGGCCTACTCCATCCAGGTTCGGTATCGATCGAACCACCAGGGATAGACGTGAACGTCGCCCACACCGGGCACCCGCTCCCGCAGCGACTCGCGCCAGGCCCGAGCGCCGGGAAGTCCCTGCCGCGACGGAGCGCCGCCCCCGCCCAAGACGGTGAGACGCTCGTGGGTGAGGCCGCAGCCAAAGGGCCCATCCAGATGCTCGTCCCAGGCCTGGCCAAAGGTGCGGGCGTTGAGCTCTCTCGCGGCGTGCACCCGGCATCGGCCCCCCGCGTCGAGGAGCGGGCAATCGAACTTGACCCGCGAGGCGACCTCGTCACGCTCCCGCCCTGCCGGCAAGACCTCGAGGAGTTCGAGCTCATCCGCGAAGCGCGCCGCCAGCGAGAGCATCCGCGGAACCACCTCGCTCTGCAGAGGCGGGTTGTCGAAGAGCACCGCCGCAATCAAGAGGAACTCCGGCGCGGACAAGAAGACGGCCTCCCGGCAGCAAGCGTCACACCCGGCTCGACAGGGAAGACCCAGACCTTCGGCGGCCGACGCGAGCGCGCCATCGACCTGACGGTAGAATGCCTTCAAAGGCTCCAGAACCCTCTCCGGCTCCGATCCGAGGTTCAGCTCGAGACCGAGCCCGCGCAGGCGTTCGGCCGGGCTCACGGCCCGGCGCCCAGAGCCTTGACCTCGAGGTCTTCCGAGCCCCCTCGATACACGATGAGGAGCTGACGCGGGACGTAGCCGCTCGGAAACTGCGCGTTGTCCTCGCTCTCGAACACCTGCCGCAGGGGGAAGCCGTGCGCGCCCGGGGAGAGGTCCCCGGGGCGGTAGTACCATCGGCCGTCGAGCACGAGCTCGACCTCGCGCGCGACCCGCCCGCTGCCGTTTTTGACCATCAGCATGTTCTGCGGAAACCCAGGCCGATAGTGGGCCGACCAGGTGGTGCGGCTCAGATACATCCCCGCGGCGAGGCTCACCGCCACGATGGAGTTCACCACGATCCCGACGAGGATCGCGATCCGGTAGGCCCGAAAGCGCCCCTCGAACACTAGAAACGCCCTCCCCAGTTCAACACCGTCAGGGCCGCCGGTGAGGTCCCCGAGTCGGGCTCATCGCTTCGGTGGAGCAAGGGAATCAAGAGGCCCAGCGTCGTCCCCAGCGCCGCTCCCGCCAAGACGTCGGACGGGAAGTGACGGCCCGCGAGGACCCGATTGATCCCCACCGCGGACGCCAGCGCGAAACCCGCCACCGAAACGCCGATCGCCCACGGTTCGGCGGGGTAGCGCTGATCGAGCATCGACGAGAGGGAGGCTGCGCCCGCGAAGGCCATCGAGGTGTGCCCGGAAGGAAAGGACAGCCGGCTGTCGCCGTCTCGGCGTCGCTCGACCTGATCCGGGTCATAGTTGAAGGGACGAAGGCGGTGAGCCACGACCTTGAGCACGTTGGTCGCAAAGTAGGTTGCGGCATAGGTCTGTAGGACGACGACCGTGTCTCTCCCGAAGCGCTCCCCCCCGCCGATGCCGCGATCCGTGGTGGCGGCATCCAAGCCTGAGAAAACAAGAGGCGCGGTGAGGCTCGAAAGGAGAAGAACGTCTGACGCGGCCGCCGCAGCCTCGATGCCCATGGAGGTCGCCCAGCGGTCGATAGGATTGACGGTCTCCGCAGAGCACGCCCCCGTGGGCAAAGTGGGTCCCGGGCAGGAGAGGTCGTTGGCGAGGGATGCCTTGTTACGCTCGAGCAAGAGGCCCAGACCCACGAAGGCCAGCGTGGCCCCGATGTCGGGGACGAGCTCGACCTCGAATACGTCTCCCGGCACCGCCCCGTCCTCGGAGCTCTGAGCCCGAGCTGGCCCCGTCCCCGCGAGGAGCCCGACCACGGCCCCGACGAAGGCCGCCTTCACGCCGGCCTCGACGGCACGAAGCGACGGACGAAAGCGAGGTCGAGAGGAGCGGCTTCGGCCAGGGCCCGGCGGGCTTCGGTCATCCTGCCCCGGCGCGCGTGAAGCGCCGCCACCAGGTGCCCGAGCGAGGGGTCTGGCTCACGTTCGACACAGGCCGAGAGCTCCGAGAGCACCTCGGCCCTCAGGCCCCCCCGGCCGGTGAGGAAGTCCACCGCGGGCGCGAGGGCGGAAAGCTCTCGTCGCCAGGGGGCGAGTCGGGCCGCCCATCGAGCGAGGTAGCGCGCTTCGGCGTCCTGCGCTTCACCCAAGCTCTTCACGACGCGCAGCACCTTGCGCTCGGCCTCGAGAACGTTTCGGTTGCGTCCCGTGCCCTGAAGGTAGCGCTCCCTCAGATCGGGATGGCGGAGGCAGTGGTAGGCTTCGCGGTAAAGCCCGGAGAGGGCTCGCGGGCCCGCCTCCGCCCCTTCCGCCTCCGCGCGACGGGAAAGGAAACGATAGGCCCGCTCGAGCTGCGCCGCCTCCGGATGGACGCCGAGGCGGAGCACCTGGAGATAGGATTTGCCCTCGAAGAGCGAGAGCCGCGCCGAGACCTCCTGGTCTTCGACCGACTCCGCCGTTTCGGTCTGCGGCCCCTGCTCGTCGAGGGCGGGGACCACCGTAGGCGTGGGTCGGCGGGCCCGAGAGCGACGCAGCACCTTGAGGCCGCTCCCCGAGTCGTCGGGCTCAGGCGTGGGTTCGACGAGGTCCGCGATCAGGTGGGCACCCTCCAACGCTTCGCCGGGTCCCTCGGGCGCGGGCGTCAGCTCGGCCATGCCGGACAGCAGGAGCGCCCCCACCGCCGCGGCGAGCTCCCCGACCTCCCAGCCCCGCGCGCTCAACCCCTCGAGGCTAAACCCTCCGATCAGCTCCGCTTCACGTTCCGGCCCCAGCCCGAAGGGGTCGAAACCGACCGGATAGGTCGAAGTGAGCTCGAGACGCGCGTCGACCGCAGGGAGGTAGCGCAGCGCCGCCCGTCCGTCCGGCGAGCGACGAAAGCCGGCGTGGAGCACGTCGAGAGGATCGATGAGAGTGCTGCGGCCAGGGTCTACGTGGGGTCGCCCATCCCGAACCCGAAAGGCGACGCCCTCGAGGTCCACGAGCCGGACGAGCTGAGCTCTCGCCCGCCGACGCCGGGCCTGCTGAAGCTCCGAGGGGCCGAGAAGCTGCTGGGCTTCCAGAACTTCTGAGCCCGTCGCGCCCTCGCGGTCGGCATCCCGCGCGACCGCTCGGCCCTGCTCCGCTTCGAGGTTCCCTTCATCCACGAGCAGCGAGATGAGCGTCGGCCCGAGATCCGGCAGCTCGACCACAACCGGTAGGCCGGAGCGGAACACGATGCGGTTTCGTGGCTCGTCGTCGAGGTCGAGCTGCAGCTCGGCGTCGCGATCGTCGCGAAGCAGGCTGATGAGAAGCTCCGCGAAGCCCGGCTTCCCGAGGATGCCCTGGCGGACCTCGCTCCCCTTTGCCCCCGTGGGTAAGAGCACGGGGGGACGATACCTCACGCGGGACGGCGCGTGGGCACCTCGGCGAGGCGTCTCTCGATGTAGCCCCGAAACGGCGGAAAGAGGCGCCCCTGGAGAACCTCTTCGGCTTCGACGAAGGCGGCGTGAATGACTTCCCGATGGTCGATGATGATGGGCGGCTCGACCTCCACATCCACCTCGTACACCCAAACCGTGTCGCGCTTGCCCTCGAGGCGCTGATCCACGGTCACGGAGTGCTGGAGCGCCGAGGCTTCCATTACGATACCGACCTCCTCCCTCAGCTCTCGGCAGGCGGCCGCCAGGGGGGTCTCGCCGGCATCGATCCCGCCCCCTGGAAAGGAACGATAATCGACGTAGGAGTTTTGGAGCACGAGGAGGCGGGTTCCGCACCACACGCATACGAAGGCCCCCTGAGTGCGCGGTCGACGCAGCCGCCACCATTGGCGCACGACCCGATAGCCCACTCGGTAGACCAGCTGGTGGGCGCGATCGAGGAGGGTCGGGCGACGCTCAACCATCGTCCTTCGGGCTCCCCTTCTTCTTTTGGCTCTTGGCTTTCGAGGGGGCTTTCGATTTGGCGCTGCCCGGCCCGGGGGCCTTCGACGGAGAAGCGCCCTTCTCGGCGGCGGTGGCGCGGGGAGACTTGCGGGCCGCGACCTTCTTTCGCTTGGCTGCCTTCTTTCGCTTGGTCGTCTTCTTGCGGGGAGAGGTCTTCTTGCGGGGCGTCACCGCTGGCGCGGGCAACATCGTGGTGGCGGCGGCGGCCTTCGGCGGCGCTTCGGTTTGCGGGGGTTCCTCCGGTTGCTCGACGTACCCCTCGAGC
>JBCBRU010000156.1:0-15492 GCA_039819565.1 Myxococcota bacterium
CCGTCGACGGGATCACCACGAACGTCGTCGTGGTGGTGTCCGCGAGCAACGCCACGGTCGTCGGCCTTCAGTTCACGCCGCCCTCCTTCGACCTCCAGGTCGACGAGGTCTTCCTCGGAGTGCAGCTCCTGGCCGTGTTCTCGGACGGCTCCACCCAGGACGTCACGTTCTCACCGGAGACCGCGTTCGGGACCACCAACGCGATGATCGCTCGCTGGACGGGCATGGGCCTGCTCGCGGTCGGCCCCGGTAACGCCGTCCTGCAGGCCACCTTCCGCGGAGTGACGGCTCAAGCCCCGGTGCTCGTCCGTACCGACCCGCCCCCCCCGCTCGTGCGCATCCAACTCCTCGCGAGCTCCACCTTGAGCCTCATGCAGACGAGCGCCGTGCAGGTCGTGGGATTTTTCGCGGACGGCACCCAGGCGGACGTCACTGGGGATCCTGGCCTCACTCTGCAGTCCAGCAACCCAGGTGTCGTCGTGGCCGCGGGGAACGCGATCCTAGGCGTGGCGGTGGGACGAGCCACCGTCACCGCGAGCCTCAGAGGTCTCTCGGACCGCGTCGACGTCTTCGTACGTCCCGCGACGAACGAGGTTCTCACCGGCATCGAGTGGCAGCCGGCGAGCCTGTCCGTCAGCCCCGGGCGGAGCGCAACGACGAGGCTCGTCGCCACCTACAGCACCGGACGCACCGAGGACCTCTCGGTCAACCCCAACGTCATCCTCGGGGTCATGGGGCCGGTGGCGGCCCTCCGCGCCAACGGCGTCATCACGGTGACGGGGCAAGCCGCGGGCATGGCCACCGTGCAGGCCACCTTCCAAAGTCGACTAGCCGTCCTGCCGGTCACGGTGCAGGGAGCCAACCCCACCGTCACCGGCATCAGCCTGGGACTACCGGCCCAGATCGAAGTGGGAGCGACGACCCCCTTCACCATCGTTGCTAACCTCTCCGACGGCAGCACTCGGGACATCTCCGCGGATCCGGGCTTGGCGCTCACGGTTCTCCCTCCCGGCATCATTCAGCTCACGGGCGGCTCGGTGCGAGCTCAAACGACGGGCACGGCCGTCGTGTCGGCGAGCTATCAGGGCTTCAGCACCGTCGAGCGGGTGACCGTCATTTCTGCCGCCGACCCCATCGTGGGCGTTGAATGGCAGCCTTCGTCTCTCGATATCCAGGTCAATCAGAGCAGCACCGTCCGTCTCTTCAGCGTCCGTCAATCCGGGCTGCGCACCGATGTCACCCTGGATCCGAGAGTCAACGCAACGATCGTCGGACCCGTCACCTTGGATGCGTCGAGCGGTGTGGCCCTGGTGAGGGGCACGAGCGCCGGTACGGCTCGGATCGACGCCACCTTCCAGGGCTTCTCGGCTCGCCTCGACGTCACGGTTCGAAACGCGGGGGCCACCGTCACCTTCCTCACCGTGCAGCTGGCCACCTTCCAGATTGAGGTGGGTCGAACCCAGACTTTCTCGGTCACCGCGCGCTTCTCGGACGGCACCTCTAGAGACGTGACCACCGACCCTGGGCTCTCCGTGTCCATCCTCGACACTTCCGTCCTCCAGCTAGCGGGGCAAGGAGTATTGCGAGGAGTGGCGGTGGGTCAGACCCAGCTCCAGATCGCCTTTGGCGGCCGGAGCACCGTGCGCACTCTTCAGGTGGTCGCCCCCGCGACGGTGACAGGTCTCTTCTTCACTCCGGGACAACTCGTATTGCCGGTCAATCAGAGTCGCTCGACCCGACTCTTCGCAACTCGGCAGGGCCTCTCGAGCCTGAACGTCTCGACGTCTACGGAAGCCACCCTGACCGCTTCCGGGCCCATCTCCTTCGTTCGCTCTGGAACCTCCATCCAGGTGACGGCGACCGGCAACGGGACGGGAGTGATCACAGCGAGCTTCCGAGGCTTTAGCACCACGCTGCGAGTAGCGGCGGGCAACGCGCCCCGCGTCATCCGCATCGATGTCAGCCCGGCGAGCCCCTTCAACCTCAACGTAGGAGCCACCCAGAACCTCGTGGTGACCGCCCAGCTGTCCGACGGCACCACGGAGAATCTCACCAGCGCCGCGAGCTTCCAGGACGCAACCCTTCCTTCGCAGGGGATGCCCATCACGGTATCGGGGACAGGCGCCGTCACCGGGGTCGCCTCAGGTCAAGGTCGGATCGTGGTCCGGGCCGGAGGCTTCACTCGCCTCGTGACCGTCAACGTCACTGCCCCCGCTCCCCAGATCACCAGCCTCACTCCGAACCGTCTCGCCGTCGGGGCCCCGCCTACGACCCTCGTGGTGGCGGGCAGCGGTTTCACCGCTTCAGACCGGGTCTTCGTCAACGGGACCCCGGTGGTCACGACTTTCGTGAACGTTGGGCAACTCAGGTTTTCGAACGTAGGTCCCCTCTTCCAGAGCGCCGGCAACCTCTCCGTCCAGGTGCGCGGGACCAACGGCCTCTCCAATGTGGTCACCCTGCAGCTCGGATCGGGGCCTCAGATCACGAGCTCGAGCCCCACTCAGATCCTGGCCAACATGACCCTCGAGCTGCGACTGATGGGCACCGGACTGGACAACCTCAGCTTTACCGGGACCGGGCTGACCTTCTCGGGAGCCACCAGCGGGGGCACGTCGGCGCAGGTGGAGGTCACGACCTCGGCCATGGTCAGCCCCGGACCGGTGACGATCACGGTGAGTAACAGTTTTGGGTCCGACACCTTCACGCTCACCGTGGTCCGCCCCACCGGTGCTCTGACCACCGTGTCGGGGGATATTCGCAATCTCTCGGGTACGAACGCCTTCACCTCGGTCGACGTGGCCAGCTTCTCCGGATTCACCACCTCCGGGGCCGACCCCGTGGTCATCCTCTCGGCCGGCGACGTGACCTTCCGGACCAACAGCGGCATCCTCTTGGCGGGATCCGACGGGGGCGCGGGCGGCGCGAACGGCGGCGACGGCGGCAACGCCGGGCCCGGTGGATCCGGGGGCGGGGGCGGCGGTGACGGAGACGATCCTACTCCAGCCAGCGGCGGCAACGGCTCTCCCGCTGGCTCGGCGGCGGCGGCGTCGGCAGGAAGCGGCACCTCCGGCGGGGCCGGCGGAGGCGCCGGAGCTGGAGAGCCGGGTGCGATCGATTGCGCCGCCGGCGGCGGGGGCGGGGCCCTCGGCGGAAACGGCGGAGCGGGCGGCGGCGACCTCGGGGCCGGCACCGGCGGGGCCGGCGGGACGACCGGATCCGGTTCAGACTTCGGCGGCGGCACCGGCGGCGGCGGCGGCTCGACCTGCGGGCTCGGCGGCGGCACCGGCGGGGGCGGCGGCGGCGGCGTGCTCGTGATCCAGGTGGCCAACGGACGGACCATCCGCATCGACGGCGAGATCATCGCGAGCGGAGGCTCCGGCGGCACCGAGACCACCAGCGCCGTGGGCGGCGGCGGCGGCGGCTCCGGAGGTCGGGTCGAGCTCCGCGCTCCGGTCGGAACCGTCATCGTGGGCGGCAACATCCGAGCCCAGGGCGGAAACGGCGGCATCGTCCGCGGGACCGGGGATGGCGGCGGCGGCGGCGGCGGCGGCGTGATCGTCCTCGAGGCCAGCACCCTCAACGCGCCCGCGGCCCGGCTCAGGGTGGACGGCGGAAGCGCAGGAAGCTCCAGCAGCGGCTTCCCGGGCCGCGCTGGTCTCGCCGGCCGGATCGAGCGAAACCCCTGAAGCCGACCTTTCGGCCGCCCGATCTGAGCGGCGTCCCGCTCCCCGTGGTCTACGAAGACGACCGATTCGTGGTCGTGGACAAGCCGACCGGCCTGCTCTCGGTGCCCGCCAAGGATCCTGCGGTCACGGACCACGTACGCAGCCGGGTCGCTCGGCTCTTTCCTCGCGCCACCGGACCGATGTCCGTCCATCGGCTGGACATGGAGACATCGGGGTTGCTGATCGTAGCTTTGGATCCCGCCGCCCATCGCGATCTCTCGCTTCAGTTTCAGGAGCGGCGGGTGGACAAGACCTACGTGGCGCTCGTCGACGGGGCGGTCCCGGACCGCGCGGGGCGCATCGATCTTCCCCACCGACTGGACCCGGACCGCCGACCCCTTCAGGTGGTGGATCGGGTGCACGGGAAGGCGGCCCGCACCGACTGGGTGCGCTTGGGGGTGGAGAGCGGAAGCACCCGCCTGGAGCTGCGGCCGCAGACCGGTCGCACCCACCAGCTCCGAATTCACTGTGCCCACCCCGAAGGCCTCGGTCATCCCATCCTCGGCGACCGACTCTACGGCGTGGCCGAGAGCGCGCCTCGCCTCCTCCTCCATGCCCGCAGGCTGGCCTTCGAGCACCCTGAGACTTATGCTCCGGTGGTGGTGGAGGTCCCAGAGCCGTTCTGATGGAGCGTTTCGAGCTGCGTAGCGGCCGCATCGCCTTCGCTGAGGATGCCCTCCACCTGTGGCCGTGGTGGACCCGGGAGAGAGGGCCCAGCATCGCGATTCCCTGGTCTGAAGTCCGGGCTTTCAGCCCCATCCCGGCGGTGCGGCGGGAGCGGCACCGGTGGGTCTTCTTCGATGGCCGCCCGATCCCCGACGCCCCTCCCGCCCGCAAGGACCTCCCCTTCTTCGTGCTCATGGTGGTGCTCCACGACCGGCACGCCCTCATGGCGCGCTGCACCCGCGGGCAGCGCTGGTGGTTGCGGCCCGGTTCGCGTCTCAAGCCCCTGTACGGCTCCGACGACAGCCCCCTCGACAAGCCTGGCATCCTCGAGCTGGAGCTCGCAGCCCGACCTCTCCGCCGAGACCCGGGGCTCTTCGCCCGACTGCTGGACCTCCTCGCGGTTCACGCGAGCTTCGAGGTCATCTACTTCGAAGACTGAGGACGCCAATGAAGATTCTGGCCACCGATCTCGATCGTACGCTCCTTCCCAATGGCCACCAGGCGGCGGAGCCCGGCGCCATCGAACGCTTCAACACCGTCACCCGGGAGCACGAGGTCACCGTGGTGTACGTGACGGGTCGAAACCTCGCCCTCACCGAAGCTGCCATACGCGAGTTCGGGGTCCGGGTTCCGGATGTCCTCTGTGGCGACGTGGGCACCACCATTCGGCGCTGGGACGGCCGGAGCTGGAGCTCGGATGCGGGCTGGGAAACCCACGTGCGAGGATCCAGCCCCCGTTGGGATGCGGCCGGGGTGCGAAAGGCTCTGGCGGAGCTCCCCGGGCTTTTGGAGCAAGGCTCCGAACACCAAAACCCATTCAAGCAGAGCTACTTCATCGAGCCCGCGCAGCGGGATTCGGTGTGGGGTGAGGTCACGCGGCGCGTGCATGGACAGTTTGACGAAGTCCTGGTCGAGAGCCACGACCCGAAGGCCCACCACGGGCTCCTCGATGTCCTGCCGTCCGGGGCCACCAAGCGTACCGCTCTCGAGTTCGTCGCCCAGGCCCTGCAGGCCGACAAGAGCGAGGTCGTGTTCTGCGGAGACAGCGGCAACGACATCCTCCCGATGACCGCGGGGTTTCGTGGCGTGGTGGTGGGAAACGCGGACGAGCAGTTGACCGCGGAAGTCAGGCGACAGCTCCAGCGAGATCCTTCCCTGAAGGTCTACTTTGCGCGCGGAAACTATACGAGCGGCGTGCTCGAGGGCGCCGCCCACTGGGGCCTACTGAGCTAAAGCGGCTAGAGGAGCGCGCTGATCGGGAGGGGTATGGCGAGGTCGAGGCAGGCTTGCTAGCCCATGTAGCCCGCGAAGAACTTCGCCGGGACCCAGTCCAGGACGTGCCGGGGGCGGCCGTCCCGATGAACGTAGCGGATAAGGAAGGTCAAGGTTCCCACTCGGAAGGCGAGAGACTCGTGAAACCGGAGCGTGACCGCCTTGGCCTCGAAAGGAGCTTTGCGCCAAGACGCGGCGGCCGGCTCGAGGTCGAGCGTCCCGTCGGCCAAGCGGCGCGCCACCTCGGCCTCCGCCGGGAACACGATGTCGGCCTCCCGACCGCGGATGTGAGCCACCGTATAGGGGATGAGGGGAGGATGGAGCTCCACCGCGAGGTTGTTGCGACCGGCGGACCGGAGCCCACCGATGGTCAGCTTGCGCCTCACACCCGACCGCACGGCGTCGAGAAAGTCGTCCTCCCAGTAAGCCGCGATCTCGAGGGTGTAATGGGTCTCGGTGGGTCGATCTCGACGGTACAGAGGCTGCTTGAGCACGGACGCGAGGCGGCTGTCGATCATCGCTGCCTCCGGGGCCACGGGGTCGAGAACGGGCACGCACCTCTTCATGCCTCCCAGTCACGGACGGTCAAATGCTTTCCTCGACGAGGCGGCGGAAGCCCTCGGCGAGAGCTCTGCGGTCGGACTCGGTCCTTCTAGGGCGCCTCCGGAGAGACCCAAACCCCCCAGTGGCTCTCCTCGCGGCGCAGGCCGAGCCAGGGCCGGACCATCACCCCAGCGTGCACGGGCTCGTAGTAGAGCAGGTACAGGGGAGGCCCGCCGGCTTCCGTGCGCTCCGCCTCGAGACCAGCGAGCACCCGCGAGAGCACCCGAGGACCGAAGGGGTTGTACATGAACACGACCTTGGGCCCTGCCGGCAGGGGGAACTCGCCCGCGTCCCCGGTCACGCACTGAAGCTCCTGCGCGCGTACCCAGTCGCTCGGGAGTCGACCGAGGTTTTCACGGGCGACCGCAGCCAGACTTTCGAAGAGCTCGACCCCAACCACGGCGCGAAACGGGTGGCTCGCCGCGAGACACAGCACCCGACCCTTCCCCGCCCCCAGATCCACGAAAGAGAGATCCTCATAGGGCAGGCGCACCTCGGTGAGGAGGGCTTCGAGGATCTCCGGGGGGGTAGGTTCGTAGTCCCGGGCCTGTCGCGCCAGGGGACCCGCTCCCGGTCCCGTCGGCGCCCGGACCTTCCTCGTGGTTTCGATCCCGAGGGCTCGGTCCACCGGCCGTCGCCTCGCCATACCCCCATGGTGACGGAGCCCGCCGGGGGATGCGAGGGCCGAGTCCGTCCGGCCCGGTCGGGGATGCGGCGCGCCGACGCTCACCGAGCCGCCGGTGACCGACCCACGTCATCCGCCACGAGCTCAGGCACTGCAGGTTTGGTTGCCTCTCCAGCTCGAGTGTCGTCGACCTCAGGCCTGGGAGGTACCGAGTGGAGAGGGCGACGGAGGAGCGAGGACCCGTGACGGAGACCCCCGCGAAATGCGAGAAGCGTGGGGTGACCACGCGGCACGCTACCTGTCCCCTCTGCGAAGCGATGTGCGGGCTGAAGCTCGACGTCGAGGCCGACCGCGTGGTGAAGATCCGGGGGGACCCTGACGATCCCCTCAGCCAGGGCGCGCTCTGCCCCAAGGCGGTCGCCCTCCGTGACCTCCAGGAGGACCCTGACCGGCTGCAGCGCCCGCTCCGGCGTACCGACCGCGGCTGGGAGGAACTCCCCTGGAAGCAAGCCTTCGACGAGGTCGCGGACCGTATCGCCACCCTCCGTCGGCGCCACGGTCGGGCCTCGGTGGCGACCTACTTCGGTAACCCCCTCGTTCACAACACCGGGGGCATCGTCTACGGACTGGTGTTCAGCCAGGTTCTCGGCTCCCGCAACACCTTCTCGGCCACGTCTCTGGATCAGCTCCCCCAGATGCTCGCGTCCTGGTCCATGTTCGGCCACCAGCTCCTCCTTCCGGTGCCGGACCTCGACCGCACGCGAAGCCTCGTCATCATTGGCGCCAACCCCGTGGTCTCGAACGGCAGTCTCGTCTCGGCGCCCGGAATGAAATCTCGCTTGCGAGCTCTGCAGAGTCGGGGCGGTCACGTCACGGTCGTCGATCCTCGGCGAACGGAGACGGCGGAGCTCGCCGACGTTCACCATTTCATCCGCCCCGGCACCGATGCCCTGTTCCTCGGCGCGCTCGCCCGAACCCTCTTCGAGGAACACGGTCCTCAGCTCGGTCGGCTCGGACCTCTCACCAAGAATCTCGAACAGGCACGTAGCCTCGTCTCGACCTTTGTCCCCGAGGCGATCTCCCCTCGCACGGGGGTTCCTCCGGAGGCGGTACGCGCCGTCGCCGAGCGCCTGCTCGAACCCGGGTCCGCTCTCTACGGTCGGATCGGGATCTGTACTCAGGAGTTTGGTGGCCTTTCCGCCTGGCTCGTGAACCTCGTCAATCTCCTCTGCGGAAGCCTCGACACCCCCGGAGGCATGATGTTCACCACACCGGCGGTCGACGCCTTGGCCGTGGCTTCGGCCCTCGGCCGCAAGGGCGGCTTCGCCCGGACGCGGAGTCGCGTTCGCGGCCTGCCGGAGTTCGGAGGAGAGATGCCCACCGTGACCCTCGCGGAGGAGATCGAGACCGAAGGTGAGGACCGGATCCGGGCGCTCATCACCGCCGCCGGCAACCCCGTGTTGTCTTCACCAAGCGGCCGGCGCCTCGACCGGGCGCTCGAGCACCTTGATTTCATGGTGGCCATCGACCCCTACCTCAATGAAACCACGCGCCACGCCGACTACATCTTGCCCCCGGTCTCACCGCTGGAGCGCGACCACTATGACCTCGTGTTTCACAGTCTCGCCGTGCGGAACACGGCCAAATACGTGCCCGCACCGCTAAAGGCGCCGCCGGGGACCAAGCAGGACTGGGAGATCTTCCTCGAGCTGAGCCGGCGGCTCGAGGCTCGCCTCGGAAAGCCGGTGCAGGCTCAGCTGCGAAGCTGGGCCATGGGGCTCGGCCCCCGTCGCCTTATCGACCTCGGCCTCCGCCTCGGACCCCACGGACTCAGCGTGCCCCGATTGACCCGCTCGCCATCCGGTGTCGATCTGGGAGCCCTCGAGCCGCAGCTCCCGAAGCGGCTCTTCACCGACGATGGAAAGATCGACGCAGCCCCCGCGCTCTACGCGGAGGACATCGATCGCCTGCGAGCCAGCCTCGAGCGACCGCCGCTCGACCTGGTCCTCATCGGCCGGCGCGAGCTTCGGTCCAACAACTCTTGGATGCACAACGCCCCCACCCTCGTGAAGGGCCCCCCGCGCTGCACCCTCCGCATGCACCCCGCAGACGCAGACGCCCGCAATCTCGTCTCCGGCGAGCTCGTCGAAATCCGCACCGAAGTGGGGGCGGTGACCGCGCCCCTTCAGACTTCGGAGGAGCTGATGCCGGGCGTGGTCAGCCTTCCCCACGGCTACGGGCACGATCGGGAAGGCACCCGCCAGAGCGTGGCCGAGGCCCACGCGGGGGTCTCCATCAACGACATCCTCGATTCGGCCCAGGTGGACGAGCTGACCGGCAACGCCGTCCTGAGCGGCCAAGCGGTGGAGGTCCGCCGCGCCGACGTTGATTCGGAGGTGTACGGCGATGTCGAGGACGTGGGCTGATTTGGCGCACCGTCGGCTAGGCGGCTCGGACCTTGGCTCGGACCTCATCCACGACATGGAGAAAGGCCGACCACTCGAAAGGCTTAAGCAACCTAGGCTGCGGACAGCGCTCCAGAAAGCGGCGCTCCTCCTCCGTGAATACGCCTCCCGTGATGAAGACCAGGCGCGAGGCGAGGTCGGGCATGCACCGCTCGAGGTAGGCGCAAAAGTCCCGGCCGTTCATCCGCGGCATCATGAGATCGCAGCAGATGACGTCGAAGTCCTCGCCGGACTCCAGAAGCTTGGCCGCGTCTTCGGCTCTGGTGCAGATCTCGACGTCGTGGTCGCGCCGGAGGCGTCGACGGAAAGCCCGCAGGAGGTTGACGTCGTCGTCGATCCAGAGGATCCGAGCGCGGCCCCCCGGGCTCGGAAGCGACCGCGCGGCGGATGAGATATGGGTGGGCGCCGCCTCCAGCAGCGGCAGCCGAAACTCGAAGCGCACCCCGCCGTGTCGGCCGGGCAGCACGTCGAGCGCCCCGCCGTGCGCCTTGGCCACCTCGAGCGCGGCCGCTAATCCTACCCCGCTCGCGGAGACCGTGCGCGCGGCTCCGAAGGGCTCGAGCAGGCGCTGACGCTGGTTTGCGGGTACTCCAGGGCCGTCGTCCTCGACCGTGACCACCGCCTCACCGTCCCTCACCCCGGTCTCGAACCACACGCGACCCGAACGTCCTCGATTGGAAGCCACCTCGGCGGCATGGTTCAGCAGATCGAGGACCGCCTGGGTCACGCGCCCCGGGTCACCGTAGACCCGGCCCAGCGGCTGGACGTCTTCCTCGACGCGGGCCACGTGCCGGAGATGATTGTCCGCGAGCCGGCGGGCCAGCAGCACGCTCTCGGAGGCCTCGAAGTTCTCCTGTCGGCCAGATTGGGCGGTGGAGAAGGAATAGAGGGCCTCCACGGTGCTCCGGATCTGCTCGACCCGACCGACCACGCGATCGAGAAGCTCATCTTGATTCGAGGCCGGACTCGACCCTGACGATCGCAGCTCACCCAGCTCGGCCAAGATCTGGGCCAAGGGTGAGTTGAGCTCGTGAGCGATTCCGGCGGAGAGCTGGCCGACCGAAGCCATGCGCTCGCTCCGCGCCACGATGGACAAAAGCCGGTGCCGCTCGACCGCGTGATGGATGGTGCGCTCGAGACGTCCGGCGCTCAGATCGTCTTTGGCCAGATAGTCTTGGGCTCCCGCCCGCATCGCGTCCCGCCAAGAGGAGTCGTCAGAGGTGAGGACCACGATGGGTACGTGGGAGACCACGGTGCGCATCCGCTCGAGCGTCGGAATGCCTCTCGAGTCGGCGAGGTGAAGGTCTAGAAGCACGAGGTCGAAACGCGCCCTCTCGAGGGCCGCGAGCGCTCCCTCCATAGATTGGGCGAGCTCCAGCTCGTACTGCGTATCGAACATTCGACGACACGACCGCTCCACAAGTCGCGCGTCGGAGTCGCTGTCCTCCACCAGGAGAAGCCGCATGCGCTCCGGGCGTTCCACGTGGGGGCAGCCTACCCAAGTGCCGATCCGGGGCGACCTTTAGCCGAGGGTTACCCCTCGATTTTAATCGAAGTACGTAACCCCCGCGGAGACGGCGGGGTCCGCCCCATCGCGCGGCAATTCTTGCCCGCGAGAGGAAGGCGTAGAGCTTTCTTCTTGAACGGCAGGAGTCGGGAGCACCCACGGAGGAAGACTCATCCCTCGAGGAAGAGACGATCGGGAGTGCTGAGGAGCTCGATGACGCGGTAGGTGAAGCGGGCGGCCACGTGGCCGTCGATGAGTCGATGGTCACAGGACAAAGATAGATTCATCATGCTCCGCACGACGATACTCTCGTCGTCGGCCACCATGGGTCGCTTCTGGAGCCGATGGACGCCGAGGATACCCACCTCGGGATGGTTGAGGATGGGCGTCGCGAGGAGGCCGCCGTCCTTGCCCAAGCTCGTGACGGTAAACGTCGAGCCTCCCAAGTCCCCGGGGGCGATCGAGCCCGCGCGCACGGCATCTCCGACGCGCCGGATCTCGCGGGCGAGGTCCACGAGCGACCGACGCTCTGCGTTTCGAACGACCGGTACGGTGAGCCCCTTGTCCGCGGCTACGGCAATACCGATGTGCTTGGCCCGGCGCTTGACGAAAGCCTGGTTGGCTTCGTCGACCTGACCGTTCAGCTCGGGGAAGGTTTCGAGGGCTACGCAGACGGCCTTGACGATAAAGGGCAGGAAGGTCAGCTTGACATCATCCTCGCCGAGCACGCTGTTGAGGCGCTTGCGGGAGGCGACCAGCTCCGTCACGTCGCACTCCTCCACGAAGGTGAAGTGCGGAGCCGAAAAGGCCGAGCGCGTCATGCCCTCCCAGATCCGGCGGCGCACCCCTCGCACCGGCACCACCTCGTCCTCACGGTCGGGGGTAGCCGGCCCCGGTCCCGCCGCGGGCGCGGGCCGCGGCGCGGGCACCGGAGCCAAAGGGGCGACCGGCTTCTCGACCGAACGGCGCACGTCCTCCGACGTGACCCGCCCCGCCGGGCCCGTACCGGAGACCTGTCCCAGGTCCACCCCGAGCTCCCGCGCGAGCCGGCGGGTCGCGGGGGCCGCGAGGACCTGCACCGCCCCCGCGTCCGGCACCGCCGCCACGGGCGGAGCCTCCGAGACCGGGGCTGGAGGCTTCGACGGCAGAGGGGCCACCGCGGGCCCACCGCCACGGGCCGCGGCCTGGGGTGCGGCGGCGGCCGCAGCGCCGGTCTCGAGCACCACGATGACGCTCCCTACGGCCGCGACGTCGCCCTCCCCACCGCGCGTCTCGAGAACGGTCCCAGCCTTGGGAGAAGCGATTTCGACGGTGGCCTTATCGGTCATGACCTCGACGAGCGGCTGGTCGACCTCGACCTGATCGCCCGGCTTCACCAGCCACTTGACGATCTCTCCCTCGGTCACGCCTTCCCCGATATCCGGGAGCTTGAACTCGAAGCCCATGGGCGGCGGACCCTAGCCCATGTGCGCCCTTCAGCGAAGACGCTTGTAGTGGGCGATGAGACCGTTGGTGGAGGCGTCGTGACTGCTCACTTCGCCGTCGTCCTCGAGCTCGGGCAAGATCGCCTTCGCGAGCTGCTTGCCGAGCTCCACGCCCCACTGATCGAAGCTGTTCACTCCCCAGATGACCCCCTGCACGAAGATCTTGTGCTCATAGAGCGCGATCAGTCGTCCCAAGGTTCGAGGGTCCAGTCGCTCGAAGAGGATCGAGGTGGTGGGTCGATTGCCCGGAAAGACCTTGTGCGGAGCGAGTCGCTCCACCTCCGCAGCCTCCAGACCTCCCGTGGTGAGCTCCGCCTTGGCCTCGTCGAGGGTCTTTCCCCGCATCAGAGCTTCCGTCTGCGCAAAGAAATTGGCGAGGAGGATGGGATGGTGGCGGCCGATGGGGTTTTGGGACTTCGCGGGGGCGAGGAAGTCGGCCGGCACGATCCGGGTACCTTGATGGATCAGCTGATAGAAGGCGTGCTGACCGTTCGTGCCCGGCTCGCCCCAGATCACGGGACCTGTCTGATAGTCGTCGATCGTACGCCCCGAGAGATCGACCCGCTTGCCGTTGCTTTCCATGTCGCCCTGCTGAAAGTACGCGGCGAATCGGTGAAGATACTGGTCGTAGGGCAGAATGGCGTGGGACTCGGCTCCGAGGAAGTTGGAGTTCCACACGCCCAAGAGCCCCATGAGCACCGGGACATTCGCTTCGAGAGGGGCCTTCTGAAAGTGGGCGTCCACGTCGCGAGCCCCCGCCAGGAGCGCTTCGAAGGCGTCCATGCCCACCGCGATGGCAATAGATAGCCCGATCGCCGACCACAGCGAGTATCGGCCCCCCACCCAATCCCAGAATCCGAGCATGTTGTCGGTGTCGATGCCAAAGGCCGCGACCTCCTTGGCGTTGGTGGAGAGGGCGATGAAGTGATGGGGGACCGCGTCTTCACCCAGGGCTTCGACCAGCCAGCTCCGCGCGGACCGGGCGTTGGTCAGGGTCTCCTGAGTAGTGAAGGTCTTCGAGGCCACGAGGAATAGGGTGGACTCGGGCTGGATGCCCTTGAGGGTCTCGGCGAGGTGGGTTCCGTCCACGTTGGAGACAAAGTGCGTCCGCAGACCATCTTGCGCATAGGGACGGAGCGCCTCGGTGACCATGACCGGCCCCAGATCCGAGCCACCGATGCCGATGTTGACGACGTCGGTGATACGCGCGCCGGTCTTACCCGTCCAGGTCCGGGAGCGGATCCGCTCCGAGAGGTCTCGCATCTTGGCGAGCACCCGATGAACCTCGGGAATGACGTTCTCGCCGTCCACTTCGATGACGGCGTCGGGCGCGGCGCGAAGGGCCGTATGCAGCACTGCGCGGCCCTCGGTGGTGTTGATCTTCTCTCCGGCGAACATTCGGCGACGGGCCTCGGGGAGCCCTCGAGCCTCAGCGAGGGCCACCAGTGCGTCCCTCGTCGTCGAAGTGATCCGCTGCTTCGAGTAGTCGAAGAGGAGGTCCTCGAAGCGGACATGGAAGCGGTCGAAGCGGTCCGGGTGCTCCGCGAAGAGCGCGCGGAGACTCACGCTCGACATGTCTTGGGCGTGCGCCTCGAGGGCGCGCCAGGCGGGGAGTTCGGTCAGGGCGCTCATGCACGGAGCGTCGCACGACGCTGACCGAAGCGCTCGCGAAACGCCGCCTCACATCGGTCCATCACTTCATCCCAAGGTGGCGCTCGTCCAAGCTCGACCTCCATCGAGGTCACCGGTTTGTCGGCAATCCCACAGGGCACGATGAGACCGAAGTGCCCCATGCGAGGAGAGACGTTGAGCGCAAAGCCATGTGAGGTGACCCACTTGGTGATGCGAACTCCGATGGCCCCTATCTTCCGCTGACCTTCGTTGAGCCAACACCCGATCTGTCCCGGCGATCGACCCGCCTCGAGGCCGTAGCTCGAGCACACGTCGATCATGACTTGCTCGAGATCCGCCACGTATCTCTTTACATCCTTGCGCTCGGGAGCCAGCGAGACGACCGGGTAACCCACGATCTGTCCGGGTCCATGGTAAGTCACGTCGCCGCCGCGACCTGTCTCCACCACCTCAATGCCGGCAGCTTCGAGGACTTCCGGAGGGGCGAGGATGTTCGTCGGATCCGCTCGGCGCCCGAGGGTGAAGACGGGTTCGTGCTCGAGGAGAAAGAGGGTGTCGGGGGCATGGTCGGCCAGCCGCTCATCGCGGCGAGCCTCCATGCGCTCGAAAGCCTCGGCGTAGCGCACGCGCCCGAGCCGAATGACTTCCAGCGGCCGCGCCTCCGCCGCGGATTCGGTGCTCGGAGGCACGGGCGGCTAGGGGAGGAGGGCCCGGACGGAAGCCTGGACGTCGCTCCCCGCACAGATGCTGGTTTTGCGGCCGGTGCGGCGACCCGCGTCGGCGAGCACCGGCACGCCCGGGTCGACACCCGCGAACTTTCCGCCGAACAGTCCGGGGAAGGTCAGCGCGACGTGACTGGGACGCGCCGAGAGGGGGTATTCCAGCGCCGCCACCAGAGTCACGGTCACGTCCGGAGCGAAGATCTCCGCCGCGGGATAGGCAACCGCTCCGGTGCGCTCGAGTTTGACGCAGGAGCCGGCATCGGTGGCCTTCATCGACACCACGGACTTCTGGAGACACCCGCCGCCCATCGAGGAGCCGGTCGCCGGAGCGACGCTCTTGAGCGTCACCGTCTTCACGCCCACATAGGTTCCGTTGGCGTCCTTGAACTGCAGGTTGTCCCCCGCCGCGAGATACTTACTGAAGGCGTCCATAGCCTTCTTGACGCCCGGGAGCGTATCCATGCCGGCCGCCGATTGGCCCGCCGCGAGAGCGCTCCGGTCCACGTTGAAGATGCGGGGCCGGGTGATCGAGAATGTCACTTCGCGCCCTCCTCCAGCCATATCGACGAACGCATAGTTTGGAACGTTGGCGGCGGAGGCCGCGACGGGCGCGGCCGGGCAGCCGCCGGTGGGAAGAATGGCCGCCGGAGCAGCCGCCGAGGAAGCGGTCCCTGCCGAGGCGGCGGAGGCCCCCGCCGAGGCGGTGAATCCGACTTCGGCTGCGCCTGCCGCGGTGGCGGCGGCTGCTCCGGCGGCCATTCTTCCCACCGGCGGCTGCCCGGCCGCGCCCG
>JBCBRU010000157.1:0-15367 GCA_039819565.1 Myxococcota bacterium
ACCACGGAAGGCGCGGTGACCCGCACCCAGAGCGTGAACTCGAAGCGTCCCGGCCTGGCGCTGTCGGTGAGCGAGACCGGCTTTCCGCTCCTCTCGGGTACGCCTGCCGTGCCGGGACGCTTCGAGTTCACGCTCTGGGTGCGGGTCACCGCGCCTTCCGTGGTGGATCTGGAGCCTCAGCTCAGCCTCGAGGTGCTTCCGGACGAGAACGGCGCTCCGCTCGAGCTTCTCGTGGAGCCCCTCCCGGAAGCGGAGCTCGGAGCCGCCTACGCGGCCGAAATCCGAGCTCGCGGAGGGACCCCGCCGTACGTCTTTCGAGCGGACGGTGAGCTTCCGCCGGGACTGATCCTCTCGAGCCAAGGCCAGCTTTCGGGATCTCCGGCGAGGGCCGGGGCCCAGAGTTTCGGGGTTTGGGTCGAGGACGCCTCCGCAGCCGATGACAACGGCCGCTTCAGCCTCAATGTGGTGGTCAGCGAGCCGCCGACGGTCACGCCTTGGGATCTCACGGACGGTCGGCTCCAGCGCTCCTACTCGCAGAATCTTCTCGGCGAGGGCGGACTCGGGGGTCCGTACACCTGGCGGCTCATCGACGGCCGCTTCCCCGACGGCCTCGATCTCCGCCTCCGCCGAGCCACCGCAACCGTGCTTTCAGGACTACCTACCGAGGTGGGAGTATTCGCCTTCAGGTTGGAGCTTCGAGACGAGGCCGGGTCGGTAGGCAACACCGTCCTGACCGTCCGGATCTCCGATCTCCTCAGAGTCCGATCTCGCAACCTCACCTTCGGACGCATCGGAAGTACGTACCGGGAGGTGCTTCCCATCGAGAACGCCCTGCCACCGCTCACCGCAGAGTTGATTGCGGGCGCTCTGCCACCGGGGTTGGATCTCGTCCCCGACGGACAGGCGGGTTATGTGCTCGCGGGTCGCCCCACCGTGGACGGGACCTTTCGCTTTACGGTGCGGTTCATCGACGCCTACGACACCGTCAACGCGACCTTCTTCGTCAATATCGCCCGCGAGTAGCGCCGCAGCGATCGGCCCGTCGGGATCTCGTCCCCTTCTGCGTTGACCCCATCCACGGCCTGGCGAAGGGTCGCTGCATGGCCAGCTTTCGGGTTCTCGGAATTCAGCAGATTGCCATCGGCGGTCTCGACAAGTCAGTCCTCGCCAAGCTCTGGGTGGACGTCTTCGGCCTCGAGCGGGTCAAGAGCTTTCAAAGCGAAAAAGAGAACGTGGACGAGGACGTCCTCAAGCTGGGCAAGGGGGCCCACGCGGTCGAGATCGACCTCATGCAGCCGCTCGATCCGAACCGGAAGCCCAAGGTTCACGAGCCTCCCCTCAACCACATCGGACTGTGGGTCGACGATCTCGAGGGCGCCGTCGCCGCCCTGACCGATATGGGCGTGCGCTTCACTCCGGGGGGGATACGTCCAGGCGCGTCGGGATATGACGTGACCTTCATCCATCCCAAGGGAAACGACCAGTTTCCCCTCTCCGGAGCGGGGGTCCTGATTGAGCTCGTACAAGCGCCGCCCGAAGTCATCGAAGCGCTGGGCTGAAGGCGGGCGCGCAAGCCTCACGTCCCGGCTCGGGAGGGTGTCATGGCGGAGCCGGGGCGCCCGATGAAGACGAGGAGGCTATGCATGCACGCGAGATCTCTCCCCCGAGCCCCGCTCCCGACTTCCTCGAGGCGCTTCGGGCGGGGAGCGGACGACGCGCGGGCGAAGCGCTTCGCGGGCAGCCACCGACAGAGATCACCGCTCTCCTCGCGAGCGCTCTTCCTCGCTACGCTCTCGATGACTTCGAGCAGCGCGCCTTGGGCAGAGCCCTCCTGCGGGTCATGCAAGAGTTGTTTCCTCCTCGGGCAGATCCCGAGACGACCGAACCGGTGTCGCCCTACGTCAATGTTCTCGGCGGAAGCTCGACGACCGGCTTCGCGGAACACCCTGGCTTCTTTCCGGTGCGGATGGGTCCCGACCGGGCCCTGACCACCCTCACCGAAGACCTCACCGCCACCACTCTGGAGCGCATCACCCGCCACCTTCCGTGGCTGGACCTGAGTCAACCCCTCCTCCTCGCCTTCGGATCCGCTCCCTTGTGTCACTACCGAAACGCGCTGGGCACCCGAGAGCACGGGCGTACTGAGATCGAGGCCGCCGACCTCTCCCTGATGCGCGACGCGGCAGCTAGGTACGCAGGCCTTATTTCGAAGCTCCGACCTCAGGCGCGGGGCCGACTCTTCGTGCTCCCGGCTCTCCCGTCCCGCGACCCTCATATCTCCGAGCTCTCCGCCCACCTGAATCGAGCCTTGGCCACGCACTTGCCCGCCGTCGGGGCTGAGATCTTTCCCCTCCCCGACGCGGTCCCCGAGGGAGCTTTGGTCGAGACCGAGGCCGGTGACGCCTCCTTTGCCCCTCAGGCCCTGCCCAAGGTGCTCGCCGCGGCTGAAGGAGCTTCGATGTTGCCCTCGCGTCTTTTACGCGGACGCCGCTTCGCGGGGAGCCACGGCCACGTCGATGAGAAGTGGGCGGGAGCCCTCACCCGGATTCGGCCGAAAGCCGAAGGGGGAGAGTCACTCGCCGCCGCCACCCGCGTGGCGGAACGGGCCCTGGAGTATCTCACCGTCACCCTGGCCGAGAGACCGCCCGCGCCCCTTTTGATCGTCAATAGTCGAGACGGGTGGTGGCCGGCCCGCTTACCCCCCTATCTCGTCGAAGCGGTATTGAGTTTGGCGGAGTCCGAGGCGCACCTCGAGGAGTCCCGGAGGGTCCTGCGCTTCGCCGGACGATCCGAACGGCGGGTCCGGTCCACGGAGGACTTCCTATCGAGCGGGGGCCATCGGGTCCGATCGGCCCTCATCCTTCTTTATCCGGAAGATATGAAAGCGGATGTGCGGCGCGCCGAGCAGGTGCTCGAGGCGGCCCGACCGAGATCTATCCTCGTGGTCTCTCCCCAGCCCGAGCCAGCGCGTTTTCTGCTCACCACTTCAGGACGCACCCCCGACATCGTCACGCCGCTCGGGGATGCCTCACTCGGTCAAACCTGGGCCCGAGGTTGTTTGGTGGGCGCCCGAGACGCCGGTTGGTGAGCGGGGACGAGGTCGTCGAGGGGGGCTCCGGCAGCCCGGAGGGCCACCCGGCAGGGCCCCTCTCCGGTGACACTCTGGGATTCGAGGACCACGAGCTGGCCGCCCAGGGCGCCGAGCATCTTTCGGTCGTAGGCCATCATTCGGTAGCAAGCGTGCGCGTCGCCCGTGCCTCGAAGCGGACACCGGGCGTGAATCTCGGCGATCACGGTGTCCTCGGTCTCTTCGACGATGGGGACCATCCGGCGGCTCGGGAACATGCGCTGCCACTCCCGAGCCACCGCCCCCAGCGTCTCCTGATGGCGCCCCTTGCGCAGACCCACGGTCAAACGAGCCAGCGCCGCCATGGCTGCTTCCGTGAGTCCGTGAAACGGGGAGCGAGCCAGTGCCGCCGACAGTCTCAATCCGAGCTGAAAGGTGCGTTTCGTCAACTTCGACATGCCTGAAGGGTGGCCCAAAACCATGCATGCACAGAAGCGACACATAGACATCCAATCCATGCAATGATGCATTCATGAAGTGGGTGGGGGCGGGAAAGGGATCCCTATGAACTGGGAAGACATCCGGCTCTTCTTGGCCATCGTGCGCACCGGCAGCTTCACCGGAGCCGCTCGCGCCCTCGGACAACACCAGTCGACCGTCTCCCGGCGAGTCGGCGAGCTCGAGCGCAACTTGGGCGGTCAGCTCTTTCAGAGGAACGCCCGCAGCTTCACCCTCACCTCGCTGGCCGAACGTCTCCGGCCCGAAGCGGAGGCGGTGGCTTCCGCTGTCGAGCGCTTCGAGCAGCGGGCCCTCGAACGGGAGAAAGCGGCGGGGACGGTCCGCCTCGCCACCGCGGAAGAGCTCGCCAGTGAGCTCCTGGTGCCGGCCCTAGGAGAACTCTGGGCGGCGGCCCCCGAGGTTGATCTGGTGCTGGACGGGCGCACCGAAGTCGTGCCGGTCGGGCCGGGGGGCGCCGACGTGGCTCTCCGCGTCGTTCGCCCTGAGCAGGGTAGCTTGCGGTTCAGGAAGGTCGGGGAGCTCCGCTACGGAGCCTACGCGAGCCCCCGCTACCTCGCGCATGTGGGGGATCGCGGCGACTGGGAATGGCTCGGCCTCGACGACCCTCACGGCCGCACCCCCGAGTCGCAGTGGCTTGCCGCCCACGCTCCTCATCGCGTGCCCAAGTTTCGGACCCACGACACCCGTGATCTTGCCCGAGCGGCCGCCCGGGGCTGGGGGGTGGCTCTCCTCCCTGAGGCCCTCGCCCAGCGCCGCGGCTTGGTCCAGGTCGAGGATCCCAACCTGGTTCGTCCTCTATGGCTGATCACCCACGAAGCTCTCGTGGAGGAGCCCCGGGTGCGGGCGGTGCTCAGCTGGGTGGCCGCGACCTGTCGACGCCTCACCGGGGCCCCCCCCGAGGACGAGAAGAGCGACGCCCCCACTCAGGGCTGAGCCCTACATGGCCGCGGCGGTGGGCCAGCGCCCCGCGGCTCGCCGGAGCGCCAGCATCGCGCGGCCCACCTCGGCCCGACCCGTCACGGCATCGACGTCGGCCGAGAACGCCTCGACGGCCGCGTCCGCCGCTTCCACCGCGGTGGCCAAACCGCGCTCCAGACGCACCCGAACGAACTCTGCGTAGCGACGACTCACGGCGGCGCGCCGCTCGGCGAGGGCGAGATCCGTCTGAGCGGCCCGAAAGCGAGAGAAGGTCTCACGGACTTCGGTCTCGATGGTCCGCCGGAGAGCTTGCCGTTCGAGTCGCGCTACCTCGAGCTCCGCCACGGCGTCACGCGCCTCGGCGTAGCGCGACCCCCCGTCGTAGATCGTCCAATCGAGGGTGAGGGCAATGTTCCAGTTGACGTCCCGACCGTTGAAGCCCGTCTCGTTGGTGGCGGTCACGATGCCGTCGAGGCCGAGGGTGGGGAGAATGGCCAGCCAGGGGGCGAGGGCGCGGTCTTCCGCGGCGGAGACCGCCGCCTCCGCGGCCATCACTTCGGGCCGCTCGATCAGGGCGCGAGCCACCAGGGCCTCGGGATCGGCAACCTCGAGAACGCTCTCGAAGGGAGCCAGCGGAGCCTCGATGGGCTCACCCACGATGAGCCCCAGAGCGAGGCGCGCCGCCCGAGCGGTATCGCGCAGCTGGACGAGCTCCGACTCCGCCTGCAGCGCTTCGATCTTGACTCGAGTCCGCGCGACCTCGTCGATGAGCCCCGCCCCAGAGCGCACTTCGGCCGCCTCGAGATCTTCTCGCGCCGCCTCGAGGCGCCGCTCGGCGGCCCCCACCGCTGCCTCGGCCACGGAGACCGAGATAAAGGCTTCGGCGGTGTCATGGGCCAGGGTGAACCGACGCACGTCGAGGTCGGCCCGGGCCGCATCCACATCGACCTCGGCCGCCTGAACGTCGGGAATGCTTCTGGGAGAGAAGAGCGTGGATTGGAGGCGAAGGTTTCCCGAAAAGGCGTCATTGGCCTGGAGGACCCCGCGCTCGACCGTCCCGTCGTCGTTTTCGCGGTTGATGACCACCTCGAAAGCGCGCCTCCGGTAGGTGCCATTGGCACTGAGCACAGGAAGCAAATCAGACCACACGGAACGCAACGTAGCTTTCGCCTGCTCCACGCGGGCGGCCGCGATCCTCGGATCCTCGGAGCGCTGAAGAGCCCGAGCCACCACGTCATCCAGCGAGACCGCTCCGGTCGCGGTCGCCGTGGCCCCCAGAAGGAGGGGAAGAATCGAGATCACCCTCGCCTCCCGAGTCGCCACACGAGACTAAACAGCGCCGGCACCACGATCACGGTTAGTGCCGTCGACAGCGCCAGTCCGCCCAGGACGATGGAGCCGACGCCCCGATAGAGCTCACTGCCGGATCCCGGAAAGAAGACGAGCGGAGAGAGACCCGCGAGCGAAGTCAGAGCGCTCATCAGAATGGGACGCAGGCGGCCCCCCACCGACTCTCCCACCGCAACATCGAGGCTGGCCCCTTCCCGCAAGCGAAGCAGCGCCCCATCCACCACGAGGATGGCATTGTTCACCACCACCCCGATGAGGATGACGAAGCCCACCGCAGTGAGCATGTCGAGGGCTTGAGCCCCCAAGAAGGCGTCGACGAAGCGAAGTCCGAGGATGCCTCCAGCGGCCGCCAGGGGCACCGTCACGAGCACGACTACAGGGGCCAAAAAGTCCTCGAACAGCGCCGCCATGAGAAGAAAGGAAATGAACACCGCGAGCAGGAGGACCTGCGCAAAGCGGCCTCGCGCGTCCTCGAGATCGCCGGCCGCTCCGGAAAGGCGACTCTCGATGTCGGAAGAGAGCTTCCCCTCTGCGCGGAGGCCTCCCACCACGTCGTCCCGGAGGATGGTGAGAGCGGTCTCCAGGGCCACGTCATCCGGAGGCGCAACCTGAATGACCACCGCCCGGCGCCGCTCGATGCGGCGGATGGTGGTGGGCCCGACCGAACGCTCAATGGTGGCCACGTTGCCCAGCCGGAGCACCCGGCCGTCGCGGGTCGAAACGGGCGCGGACGCTAGGGCCCGAGCGGTCTGAACGCCTCCGCCCTCGGCCGCCACGAGAACGTCGACCTTGGGTTCACCGGGCCGACCCACCTCGCCGATGATGGCGCCGTCTACGAGAGCGTCGGTGGCGAGGCCGATATCCGCACCGGTCAATCCTGCCTGCGCAGCCTCTTTCCGCCGCGGTCTCACGTGAAGCTCCGCGGCGCCGCCATCCAGAGGAGGATTGGGGCGAGCTTGGGCGGTAGGCAGGACCTCTCGGACCTTGGCCATCACTTCACGACCTGCCGCGTTGAGGACGTCGAGAGAGCTCCCGCTGAGCTCGATCTCAATTTGCCGCCCGCCAGCGAGGGAGCGTCCGAAGAGGCTGGCTTGGTTGGCGATGCCGAAGACCCCGGGGATGTTCGCCATCACCGAACGCATGTATTGGGCGACGCCTTTCGTCCGACTCGGATCCTGAGAGCCTGCCCCCATGAAAGCTCCGGATCGCCGGGCTACGAAGAAGGTCCGCGTGATCGGAGGCACCCCGTCCACTTCGCGGCCGATGTGCGGGACGACCTCCTCCTGTACCCGAGCGCCCACTCGCCCCATCTCTTCGACCGCGTAGCCGGGCGGAGGTACGAGAATCCCGAACACGAAGGGCCGGTTGCCATTCGGGAGATACTCGAGGGGGGGGAGGAAGAGGGCGGCGGCGCCGATGGAGAGAGCGAGAGCGGCGCCCACGACCCCGGCGGAAGCGGAGGGAGAGCGTGCGAGTCGGGCGACCCATCCCGCCACTCGGTCCCGCACCCGAGACGCCCAGGCCACGACCCGCTTGGGGCGCAAGTCGGTCTGACCGGTACGGAGAAACCGGGCGGCCATGCTGGGGATGACCAAGACGGACACGACCAGGCTGATGCTGACCGCAAGGCTGATGGCCACCGCGATGTCCCGGAGGATCTCCCCCACCTCGTCGCGCCAGGTCGTGATAGGCACAAAGACCACCGCGGTCGTCAGGGTGGAAGCCAACACCGCCCCCCAGACTTCGCTGGTACCCTGCAGTGCTGCCTGCGAGAGGGTCGACACTCGGGAGCGCCAGGTATCGATGTTCTCGAGGACGACGATCGCGTTGTCGACCACCATTCCCACCGCGAAGGCCATGCCCGCCAGAGACACCACGTTGATGGAGCGCCCCAGGAGCGACATCCCGAGGGCGGTGCCGAGCGTGCACACGGGGATGGCGATGGCCACCACCACCGAGGCTCGGAAGCTGCCCAGGAAGACCACGAGCACGATGACCGCGAGGAGGCCGCCGACGATCAGGTTCTGCTGGACCAGATCGAGGGCGCTCTCGATGTAGCCGACCTGATCCGAGACCACCGTGAGCTCGAGATTGCGGGGGGCCATGAGACGCTCGTCGAGGTCCTCGACAACCCTTCGAATCTCCTTGGTGACGGCCAGGACGTTGCTTCCCGCCTCGCGGAAGAGGAGGAAGACGACCGAGGGGCGATCGTCCGAGAACACCATGGCCTGCGGCTTTCGTAGCCCGTAGCGAACCTCAGCCACATCGCCGAGGAGCACGGGTCGCTCCTCATCGACCTTCAGCACGAGGTCCTCCAGCTCCGCCGGGTTTTCCGGAATCAACGGCGTGCGTACCAAGACGCGGTTCTTACCCTCGGTCACGTCTCCGGCCGACACATCTCGCAACTCTCCCTGCACAACCCGTACGAGGTCGGAGATAGCGATGCCTCGGGCGGCGAGAGCGGCGGGGTCGAAGGCGACCTCGATGGTGCGATCCTTTCCGCCGATGAGCAGAGCGCTGCCCACGCCATCGATGCGCTCGAGCTGGGGTTGGATCCGCTCCTCGGCCCAGGTCCGCCAGCTGGATACGTCGGTACCGTCGCGGCTCGTGAAGGTAATGACGGTGAGCGGAGGACCGGTGCTCCGCGAGGCGCTCACGACCGGGGCCCGGGCGGCGAGAGGCCGGCTCGAGACCTGGCTGAGAAGGTTGGTGACCCGTACCAAGCCCTCTTCGATCGAGCTCCCCACCTCGAGCTCGAGGGTGATGTTCCCGCCCTCGAGCTCCGCCTCCGAGACCATCTTCTCCAGCCCCGAGAGGCTTCGCAGAGCCTCCTCTTGCGGCTCGATGAGCTCGGACTCGACTTCGGTGGGGGCCGCTCCGGGCCAGATGTTTTGGACCCCGATGGTGGGGACTTCGATGTCCGGCGTGAGCTGGATGGGCAGCGCTGCAAGAGACAAGGTGCCAAACAGCGCCACCAGGATCATGCCCACGATAACCGAGACGGGGCGCGCGACGGCTTGCGCGATGAGTCCGCTCGCTTTCTCGGCCTGCATCACGCCTCCTCAGTGACCACGGCTTGGCCGGGGCGGACCCGCTCGTTGCCGCGCACGATGACCTGCTCGCCCTCGGCGAGCTCGCTGCTCCGTACGAGCACGTCATCTCCCGCGCGGGCCAAGACTTCGACCTCCACCGCGGCGGCCTTCCCTTCCCGATTCTTCACGACGCGCGTTCGTTGACCGTCGAAGAGCAAGGCATCCTGCGGGACGATCACGCTCCCAGGCTCCGCGAGAGCCACTTCGAACCGCACCTCGACCGCCGCCCCCGGGACCAGCTCGGGCGGAGGGGCGCCTTTGGTAACGAGGCGAATCCGCAGGGTCCGGGTGCTCGGATCCAGGGCCGGGACGACGCCCGCCACCGTCAGGGGAATATTTCCCGACACCACGGTCGCGGCGTCGCCGGGAGACACTTTTCCAAGCAGGGTCCGGCCCGCGTCCACGATCAGCTCCACGCCCCCCGAAGCCACCACCTCGAGACTGGGGTCCCCAACCCGAACCCAATCGCCGCGGTCGACGAGCCGCCGGCTCACCACACCGTCGAAAGGCGCTCGAATGCGGTGCCGATCCAGCTCCGCCGCCGCCTCCGCCCGCTCTGCCCGGCGGGCGGCGAGCTCCGCGGCCGCGGTCGTCTTTCGGCTGTCCGCCTGCTCTCGCTGCTGCTCCGCCACCACGCCGGAGGGAAGACCGACGAGACGCTGCGCCTCGCGCTCGGTCTGGGCGAGCGTCTCCCGAGCGGCGCCCACGCGGGCATCCGCAATGCCGAGCCGCGCCGCGGCCAGGCTCCGATCCACCTCGAGGAGAAGGTCGCCCCGTGCGAAGCGATCTCCGACCCGGACCGCGACCTTCTCCACCGGGCCGTCCGCGCCCGCGGCGAGGGACGCCCGGGCCAGGGCACGAACCTCTGCCGGGAAGGCCCATGCCGCCCGAACGGAGCCCGACCGTACCGGCGCCACCACGACCTTCGCGGGCCGCGCTCCCGAGGTCTTCGGCTGAGCCGTTGCCGGTGAGCTCGGCTCACAGCCGAGCCCTCCAACCGCGACAAGGGTCAGCACGGTCAACCGTGAGGAAGGGTCCGACAGCACGGGCTTCCCTTCTCTCCCCCCGCTGCCAAACGCGAGAAAAAAGAGATCCGAAAGAGAGTGTTCCGGACCCTCTGACCCACCGTGCTCCCCGCATTCCTCGCGCCATTCGCCGCAGCCGGGGTTCTCTGCTCCGATTTCGCGTAAAAGTTGTGAAACCCAGACTGCAGCTACGGATGGACTAGAGATGACAGTTGACGAGGTTGGGCTCCGGAACCAGGCGCACCCCGAACACCGACTCCACGCGCTCCCGAACCTCGGCGGCGAGCTTGAGGAGGTGCTCAGTCCGCCCCCCGCCGTGATGGACGAGCGCGAGGGTGTGCGCCGAAGAGACCCCAACCGTCCCTCGACGCAAGCCTTTTGACGTCCCGCTGCGCTCGATGAGCCACGCCGCCGAGAGCTTGCTGCGGCCCTCCCCAGCCCCGAAACGCGGCACCTCCTTGGGCTCCTCGACCATGCCCTCCTCGAGGGCGCGCGCGACCACGCGCTCCGCCCGTGCGTCCTCGAGGATGGGATTGGTGAAGAAGGAGCCCACCGAGCGTCGATTCGGATCCCCGGGGGACAGCACCATCGACTTCTTGGCTCGCAGGCTCCAGACCACCTGACGGACGGTAGCCGGGGCGGGCGGCCGGTCTGCCAAGGCGCGCTGCAGCTCCGGGTACCGCACCTCCGATGGCCCTCCCGACCGCAGCCGGTAGCGTACGGACATCACCACCCACTCCGGAGCCCGCTTGAAGAGACTGTCCCGGTAGGCGAAGTCACAGTCTTCGGGCAGGAAAGAGCGGACCGCGCCGGTGTCTCGGTTGAGAGCGCGCACCTCGGTGACCAGCTCCGAGACCTCCTGACCGTAGGCCCCCACGTTTTGGATAGGGGTGGCGCCGACCGTGCCCGGAATGCCCGAGAGACACTCGAAGCCGGAGAGCCCCGCCGCCACCGTCTCCGCCACGAAGGGATCCCAGCGCTCGCCCGCCGCCGCCCAAACCTCACCGTCGGCGTCGATACGCTTGCCCAGGAGGCCGACCCGGACCACCAGCCCATCGAAGCCTTCGTCGCTGACGACGAGATTCGAACCTCCCCCGAGGATGAGCACCGGCCACGCCTGGCGACGGGCCCAGTCGAGGGCCCGGCGCAGGTCGTCTTCCGATCGCGCGGTGACGAAGCCTCGAGCCGGCCCTCCGAGTTCGAGCGTCGTGTAGCGGGCCAGCGGAACTTCGGACTCGATGACGAAGGGGACGAGGGTCACGCCTCAGTATTAGTACTGCCCGGGGCGAATTGTAATCCGCCCGCGGCCTGCGCCTCGGCTCGTGGCTGCACACCCGACCGGCCGGCGCGCCTACGCGCGACTCATGAGCTCGCCCCAGCCGTCGGCGAGGGCTTCGTACACGGCGCGAATGCGAGCGCTCGTCTTCAGCTCACGGTGACAGGTGAGGAACACCGGAATGGGTACGCTCATCACCTCAGGCAGAATGGGCACCATCTGCGGATCTAGCTCCGCGATCTCTCGCATCATGGCCGCGATGCCCTGCCCGCGCCGGGCCATCTCCCACTGAAAGACTTGGTTTTCAGAGGTGTAGACGAAGTTCTCGGAACTCAGAGGCACCCCGAAGCCCTGCAGCAGCCCCACGAACGCGGGGACGTCATCGAAGCCAATGAAGTCCGCCCCGGCCAGATCTTCCGGACCCTTCGGCCGTCCATGGCGAGCCACCCAATCCCTGGAGGCGTAGAAGTACCCCACGCTCTCCTTGAGGCTTCGCACCAGCAGCTCGGACTCAGTGGGACGGAAGTTCCGAAGCGCGATATCCGCCTGCCGTCTCTGGAGATCTTGGGTGAGGTTGGAAGCCACGACATCGAGCTGAATACCAGGGTGAACCTCGCGAATGCGCATGAAGACCTGCGGCAGCAGATAGATCGCCACGACCTCGCTCGCCGTCACTGCAACTCTTCCTTCGGGTCGGTCCGAGCGCCCTTCGGCCATGAGGACGAGTCGGGCGGCGGCGGTGTCCATCTGCTGCGCCTCGGTGCGGACCGCCTCCCCAGCCGGAGTGAGGGCGACCCCCCTCCCGACCCGCTCGATCAACGTGAGGCCGAGAGCGCGCTCGAGGGCGTCGATCTGGCGCCCCACCGTCGGTTGAGTGAGACCCAGCGCCCGGCCTGCGGCCGAGAAAGAGCCCGCTTCCGCCACGGCCAGGAACACGCGGAGGCGGTTCCAGTCCAGGTCTCGGCCCGAGAGCATGACGACCATCTGAGCAGCCTCCGGCTTCGCTGCATAGGTCCCATGCGCAGGTCGCGGAGGTCGCGCCGGACCGGGGAGACTATGTTCGTCGTCGATGAGAGCGGCAGTGCAACGGGCGTACGGGGGCAGCCAGGTGCTCACTCTGGAAGAGATCGAGGCCCCCACCCCGGGCCCAGGAGAGATCGTCGTGCAGGTCGAGGCCGCCCCCGTGACCCAGGCCGACCGCCGGCTTCGAGAGGCTGACTTTCCCGGCGTCACGTGGCTCCCGAGACGCCTCATGGCCGGGGTGCTCCGTCCCCGGTACCGGGTGCCCGGCGTCAACTTTGCCGGCAGAGTAAGCGAGGTGGGGGACGGCGTGGTGAGATTTGCGCCCGGGGACCGGGTCGTGGGCGCAACCTTCTCCGGGGCTTTTGCCGAGAAGATCTGCGTCAGCGCCGACGGACCTGTCGTGCCGCTCCCGAGGACACTCTCTCCCGAGCCGGCCTGCGGACTCCCCTACGGTCTCGGCACCGCCCGAGCCTTCATCCAGGATTGGGCCCAGGTCCGCAGCGGGGAGCGCGTCCTGATCGTGGGGGCGTCGGGGGTCATTGGGGCCTACGCGGTACAGCTTGCGGACCATGCCGGCGCCGAAGTCCACGCGGTGACTCGGCGCGACGACGACGACGGCCGACTGCGCGATCTCGGCGCTCGCGAGATTTTTCGTGTGCCGCCCGAGCGCCGCTACGACGTTGTCTTCGACACGACGGGAACCCTCAGCTTTCGAGCCTGTCGTTCGCGACTCACTTCCTCCGGGCGCTATCTCACGCTCTATCTCACCGTCGGAATTCTCCTCTGGATGGTTTGGACGCGGTTGCGGCCGGGGCCTCGAGCTCTGTTCGGCGTGGTCGAGGACACCGCCGATGGTCTCGAGCAAACCCTCGGACTGGCGGCCGATGGTGCCGTTCGACCCCTCGTGGATAGCGTCCTGCCCTTCCATGCCCTCCGCGACGCTCACGACCGACTGGCGGAAAAGCCCACCGGCGCCGTCGTGGTGCGCATCGGCGCCGCATCGGCGCCGGCATCCGCCGCTTAGGACGCGCAGTCCTCACGACAGGGGTCGCCCGGGCTGGCTTCCCTTGGCGCTTTGCGTCAACCTGGTCGCCGCCATGAGACGGGTGGGGCTGTGCCTAACCTTCGCGGCAGCATCCGCGTGCACCGAAGAGGTGTCGAGGGAGCTCCCTCCGGTGGAGGTTTCACCGGGTCGAGGAGCGCTCGCTCGACTGACCGAGGCCCAGCTCGGGCAGGCCCTGGCCGCCATCTTTGGTCCTGGGGTTGTCGCGGGCGGACCGGTCGAGCCGGACCTCTCGGCTGCGGGGCTTCGCCAGGTGGGCGCGGCCCGGACCTCGCTCTCGGAGTGGGGGGTCGAGCAGTATGAGGGATTGGCTCATGGCGTCGCGCGGCAGGTGTTGAGCGAAGACCACCGCGGATGGCTCCCCTGCCCCATCGACCAGCTCGGCCAGGCTTCCTGCCGGGACCGAGCGATTCGGTTCGTAGCCGAGCGCGCTTGGCGGAGACCGCTCGAGCCCCAAGAGATGGCAGCCCTGGACGCGGTGTTTGACGCTGCGGTCGCGGCCTTGCCGGAGGAGGGTGCGAAGGCAGGCTTGCAATACGTCATCAGCGCGATCCTCCAGTCCCCGGACTTCCTCTATCGCTTCGAAGTGGGACGGGTCGGGGATGAGCTCGACGCTTTCGAGCTGGCCACGCGCCTCGCCTTCTTTCTCTGGAACGCCCCCGCCGACGACGCCCTCTGGCGCGCGGCCGTCGAAGGCGCGCTGCCTCGAGATCTTGTCTCCGAAGCAGAGCGGATGATGGCCAGCCCTCGCTTCGAGACCGGCACCCGGGCCTTTTTCGAAGACCTCTACCATCTTTACGCTCTCGATGAGGTTTCGAAGGACCCCGAGGCTTTCCTCCACTTTTCGAGCGAACTCAGAGCCGAGGCGCGGGAAGAGAGCCTGCGTTTCTTGATCGATCTCTTGGTCACCAAGGACGGGGACTATCGGGACGTGTTCAGAGCCGAGCGTACTTTCGCGAGCCGCCGCCTGGCCGCCCTTTACGGGGTGAAGGCCACCGCTCGGGAGGGCTTTGGAGAGGTGGCGTTGCCTCCCGAGGGTGGACGCAGGGGTATCCTCGGACACGCGGGCTTTCTGATGCTGAGCTCTCATCCCATCGCGTCGTCGGCGACCCTCAGGGGAAAGTTCATTCGCGAGGTCTTTCTCTGCGATGTCATCTCCGCGCCTCCCGCCGACGTGAACACCGCCCTTCCGGAACCCACAGGTTCGGCGGTTACCCTTCGCGAGCGAGTCCAGGAGCATCTCGTCGAGCCGAGCTGCTCGGGCTGCCACAACCTGATGGATCCTCTCGGCCTCGGGCTCGAACAGTTCGACGCTCTCGGGCGCTTCCGCAGCCTCGATCGAGGGGCACCGATCGACCCGAGTGGGGACCTGGACGGCGTCTCCTTCGGCGACGCCTGGGAGCTGGGCGACGTCCTCGCCGAGCACCCAAAGATCCCCGGATGTATCGTACGAAGCGTGTTCCGCTACGCCCTCTCTCGAGAGGAGACCACGGGCGAACGGCAGCTCTTGGAGCTTCTGACGAACCGCTTCGTGGAGCGAGGTCACACCTGGCGGGGACTGGTCCTCGACATCGTAGCGAGCCCCAGCTTTCGTCGAGTCTCGGAGGTTGAGAGATGAGTCGCCTTCCCCTCTTGTCCCGTCGCACCGTGCTTCGCGGCGCCTTGGGTGGGGCCGCGGTGACGGTCGGCCTTCCCCCCCTCGAAGCCATGCTCGGACGCGGGCGCAGCGTCTTTGCAGCCGACAACCCCCGGCGCTTCCTGCTGTTTTACTGGGCCAACGGAAACATCCCGAGCCGATGGGTCCCGGCCGACGAGGGCCCCGACTGGACCCCATCCGAGCAGCTCCAGCCTCTGGCCTCCATGCGCTCCAAGATCGCGGTGGTGTCCGGGCTGGACGTGAAGACCGGCAACATCATCCCGCACTTTTCGGGAGCGGCAGGGATCCTCAGCGGCGCCCCTCTCGTCGTGCGCAGCCGGGATGACTCGACCTTTCAGCTGCCGAGCGTCGACCAGGTCATTGCCCGCGAGCTCGAC
>JBCBRU010000158.1:0-15254 GCA_039819565.1 Myxococcota bacterium
CACCGCACCACCGTGTCCCGCCCGCTCCCCCACCCCCTCCCCCACCCACCCGTTCTTCCACCCTTCGCCTCCCTCTCGATCTACCCTTTTTTTTGGTCCCGTGGTCGGGGTTGGTCTTCGGGGGGGGGCTCCCGGCCGGCTTCCATTCGGAGGGGTCCGGGGAGAAGGGGATGAGCACCGCGGTGCTCGTGCCCGAGTAGGGCACCGTACGCTGAACCCACTTTGGGCTCTCCCCGTCGCCGTCCAGCTCCACGAAGACCTCGGCCTGGCTGGGAGGGCTCAGCGCCAGTCGGATCCCCGAGGCCAGCATGATCAGCGCGCCCACGCCGACCCCAATCGCTGCCGCCGTATTGGCCGTGTTGTCACAGGGTGGCGAGAAGATGTCGATGCTGACGATATCGCTGTCTTGGCAGCGCCCGTTGGCCACTCCGATGCCGCCCACCAGCCCGGAGACCAGCCCGAGAGCGACCAGCGCGCCTCCGAGGTCCCGCTCCCGCGGGTCGCGCATCTCGACGTCGAAGTCCGCTGAGCTCACGTCCGAAGCGGACCACACCGGCCCCCCGGACGGAGACACCCGGACCTCGCTCACCGGCCTCTCGCTGCGAAAGCGCGTCTGCCACGGCTGCGCAGCGCATCCCGACCCGATCCCCCAGGCCAACCCCACGCACATCCACTTCGAAGGTCGCATCTTGGGATCATATATGCGCTCTCGCGGGAAAAACTAACGCCGCGGCTAAATGTCGGATTTCCCGATCTCGCTCGCGAACGCCACGTCGTGCGCTTTGCACGAGGCGCGCCTGCCGGAGGCGGGGTTTATGGACCCGCCGAGAGCGCTGCCTCTTCGTCGAGTTTCTCGAGGAGGCGCTGCTCGACCACCAGCGCCCCGTCCTCAAGCCACGCCAAACCTACCAGGAAGGGGATGACCCCCGTCCCTCCTCCGAGTCCCGCATTATCGTGAAAGAGCGCTTGCGAAGATCGACGTCGTCGAGGCAGGGCCAGACCGGCGACGCTGCCCTCGATCCAGGCTCGGCACCCGGAACGGGACGTCAGACCAGGCATGGCCCCCTCCTCGCTATTTCCCCGGGCTCCTCTCGAGCTTCGCGTCGAAAAAGGTTCGCGCGGCGACAGAGACCTCGGCGTGGAGAGCGCGTCGGTTCGCGCCGCCGGGCTCTCTGCAGAGATCGGGAGCGAGCCAGCGCCCGCGGAGGGTGCACGGGGCGAGGAAGGTGTAGTGGCCAACCTCGGGCAGGATGTCCAAGCTCGCATCCGGCACGTGCGCTTCTATCTGCGTAGTCTCCTCCGGAGGCGCCTGGTCATCTTTGGCCCCGACTTTGAGGGCGACCGGGATCGGGACCTCACGAAGACTCGCCGGGTCGAAGGAGAAGCCGATGGAAGGAGCCAGGGCGACGACAGCTCGCACTCTCGGATCTGAGAAAGACTGACCGGCGCGGGCGCGTGAGGCTCGGTAAATGGGGTTGTCACGAGCGAGGCGCTCGAGCTCGGAGATCTCGAAGGTAGCCTCGGGGGGAAGCGCACAGCCGGCCCGCTCGGGAGCCTCGGCGCACGCTTTCTCCCAGCGCTCGAGGTCGACCCGCGCTCCCGCCAGCGTCAGGACCGTCCACCCTCCTAAAGAGAAGCCAAGGGCTCCGATGCGGCCCGGGTCGATACGGGCGCGATACTTGGGGTGGTCGAGGAGGGCGCCGATGACGAAGCTGAGATCTTGGGCCCGCTCCCACCACAGCGCGAAGCCCTGGGGCAAGTAGGACGGCTCAGCGGCCGTGTTCCCGTGATGGTTGACGGCCGCCACCACGTACCCGTGCGTGGCGAGGGTCTCCGCCATCCACGAAAGCTGAGCGGCCGCTCCGCCCGTGCCGTGAGACATGACGATGAGCGGATATCTCTCCGAGCTCCCAGCCAGGGGGGCATCCACAGCCCCATACCCCATGTTGAATACTCCGACTTGCCACGCTGTCTCTTCGGGCCCCTCCGGCGCCGGGTACCAAAGATGGGTGAGAACCGGCCGCGGCCGATCTTCCACGTAGTGCGAGCGTTCGTGATCTTGGAGGGCGAGGACGGTCCGACCCACCGGCCGCTCGCGCGCTGGGGTGCGAGAGCAGCTCAGACTGAGCCCGGTCGAGAGGGCGAGCATCACCGCGAGGAGGAGACGAGCCACGCGGCGATCCTAGCAGCTCGTTGCCCTGGAGCGTCACGGCGGTGTCGGCCGGCCTTTCCGAAGCTGCGGGTGAGACCCCCGCCCCGTGCGCTCGCGGCCGTCATGTATTTCATCGCGACCTGGCGCACGCGGAGCTTCTCGGTCCGGTCGTCACCATGGCCAGGGTCACCGAACGGAGGCGATGCATGCCCACGACTCGAGCGTCACCGCGGAGGGAAAGTAGGCAGCGGCCGATGCGCCTTTTCGGAGTCTGATCGTCCCGCCAACAAGGGTGGGGGACGGAGAGCCACAAGGCCTGCCGAAGGGCGTTCTTCCCTGCATCAAGTCTTCGTAATGTCAGGGCTTTTTGAGTAGGCGCGATTGGATTCGAACCAACGACCTCTACCGTGTCAAGGTAGCGCTCTAACCAACTGAGCTACGCGCCTTTGGCCTAGGGGAGAGGCGTTCTAGCGAGGGGCCTTCGGACCGTCAACCGCAATCGTCTCAGATCTTGAAGCGGTAGATGCGGGTCATGTTGGGCTCGACCTCGACCTTGACGGTTCGGCTCTTGCCGGAGGCTGTAACGGCGCGAAGCTCGACGCAGCCGGCGGGCAGCCGCTTGCTCGAGATGGGGGTCTCTCCGAGCTTCTCGCGGCCGTAATAGATGGTGGCGTAGGGCTCGGTGTCGATGGTGATGAGCCCCGGCGCGAGGTTTGGATTGGTTGTGCAGTCCCCGCGGTTCGCGCTGGGGGTGGGGCCTCTCGACGCTCCACGGCTGGGCGTCGTACGCCGGACCCGGGCCTGGGCGGCCCGCGGAGGACGTGTTCGCGCCGGAGTGGGCACCTTGCAGCTCACCTCGGTACTGATGGTGCGGTTCGGGAGCACGCGGACCCGCGGCGGCTGGGCTTTGCAGATCTTGCCGTCGAGCTTGGCCTCGACGAGCACCGTCGTGTTTCCGGGGACCTCTTGGACGACTTGCGGTCCCTGGCCCACGGATTTTCCGTCGTAGAAGATCTCGACCTGGGCGGCGTCGAGCTCCCGCACCTCCGTGATGAGGCGCCCCGGAAAGGGCTCGAGGGTCGGGTGGTGGCTCCGGCCATCTTCGCCTTCGCCCATGGCGATCTCGAGGGTGTGGACCCGGTATCCTTCCTTCTTGAGCGCGATGAGATACTTCCGGCCGTACTGAAGTCCGGTCAGATCGCTCGGGGTTTGGGCCGCCCCGCCGCCGGCCAGCCTCATGGGCTGACCGTCCAGATGGATCACCGCCCCAGGGGGCGAGCTCTCCAGGCTCAGCTCGCCGGTGCGAAGAGGCGCCGGGGCCTCTACGGGCGTGGGATGAGCCTCGAGGGTCACCGCCGCCTCCTGGGGAGAGAACAGGTACACGAGGACGGTGCCCGCGATGACGATGATGACCACCGCGAGAATGGTGAGGAGCTGGGTCAGAGCGGAGCTTGGTGGAGGCTCGGCGAGATGGGCCGAAGCCTCAGCTCCCGTATAGAGGGCGGGACCGGGCGTGGAGCCATGGGGGACCGCTCCGCGGGACTCGGTCGCCTCCGCATCGAGGAACATGTCCTCGAAATCACTGCGTGAGGCGCGCTCACGAAGGCGGCGTTTCTCCTCGATGCGATCCGCGAACAGCGTCCGCATGTACTCGGAGATGGCCGCGT
This sequence comes from Myxococcota bacterium, assembly GCA_039819565.1. GTDB lineage: Bacteria > Myxococcota > Kuafuiibacteriia > Kuafuiibacteriales > Kuafuiibacteriaceae > JAHQVK01. The sequence continues at coordinate 3,820 of JBCBRU010000158.1, forward strand.
CGTTGATCGGATGGGGATGGCGGCGAAGATGGTCTTCCAAGGCCAGCTGCATGGCCTGCGCGGACTGGAAGCGAGCGTTCGGGTCCTTCTGGAGCGCCTTGAGAATGATGCGTTCGAGGTCCGGGCTGATGTTCGGGCTGACCTCCGACGGGGCGACCACCTGACGCTTGGTGATCATCTCCAGGATCATCAGCTCGGACTCGTGCTTGAAGAGTCTTTTGCCGGTGCACAGCTCGTAGAGCAGGATTCCGAGGGCGAAGATGTCCGAGCGGTGATCGACGGGAGCCCCCACGCACTGTTCCGGGCTCATGTAAGAGAACTTGCCCTTCAGCATCCCCGTCTTCGTGTGCTCGGTCCGAGAGTTGGCCTTCGCGATGCCGAAATCGACCACCTTCACCTCGCCCTCGTAGGTGACGAGAAGGTTCTGGGGGGATACATCCCGATGAACAATCGAGAGGGGGCGACCGTCGTCCCCTCGGAGGGTGTGCGCGTAGTGAAGAGCTTTGGATGCGTCGGCAACGACCTTGGCAGCGAGCGCGGGCGGGAAGGGACGACCCCTCTTGACCCCGCGCCAGGCGATGGCGGCGAGGTTCTCGCCCGCGATGTACTCCATCGCGATGAAGTAGGTGCCTTCGGCGCGTCCGAAGTCGTGGATGTGGACGATGTTCGGATGAGACAGCTGCGAGCAGGTGCGCGCCTCGTCCATGAACATGTTCACGAAGGCCGGCTGCTCGGCCAGGTGGGCCAAGATCTTCTTGACCGCGAGGAACTTGGCGAAATCGTGGGCGCCGCGCTGGCGCGCCAACCAGATCTCCGCCATGCCTCCGGTGGCGAGCTTTTTGACGAGCGTGTAAGGCCCAAAGCGTCGCACCGGACCGAAGGCGGGCTTGCCGCGAGCGTCGAGGGGGACTCTCGGGTCGACAGGGGCGTCCGAGGAGGCCCCGACCGGGGGCCGCGAGCCGGATGGGAACGCCGCCGTCGGGGCGCGAGCGAGCGGGCTGTTCGGGGGCGCGAAGCTGCCGGCTCGTCGTCCGTCGGACGACCGTTGATCGGAACCCTGGTCGGCCACCAGGCCGGCACCATACTCCGCTCCTTCCGCTTCGTGAACGCTCCCTTCGTCCTGCTGGGCTTAGGGATGCTCCTGGGGCGCCCGGCCCCCGCCTTTGGGGCTCCCCGCGCCCCGGAGGACTTCACGAGCCCCCAGGCCCGCGCGGCCCTGGGCAAGAAGCTCGGAGTGAACCCGGTGGCCGTCGAGCGCGGCGAGGCCATGGCCCGCTTTCGCGCCCGTCTCGACGCCGTCGGTGGGGCCGCAGGGGCGTCACCGAGACCGGTGCGGGTCCTGCTCCTCGGCGACTCCCATGTCGCCTCGGATTTCATTTCCGGGATGGCCAGGTCTCTGCTGCAGGCCCGGTTCGGCGACGCTGGTCGCGGCCTCGTGCACGCCGACCAACGGTGGGGCTACGGGGGACGTCGGCTCAAACGACGCGAGGCCGACTGGGACCGACCGCGGGTCGTCGACGCCAAGGGGCCGGGCAAACGCTACGGATTGTTCGGTCTCGCGCTCGTGGCCAAACGCAAAGGCGCGTCGGTCTCATACCGAGTCAGGCCCAAGGACCGCTTCGTGGAGCTCCATCACGAGGGGGGCTTCGAGCTGACCTTGAACGGCAAGTCTCTCGGGCGGGCAGAAGCCGCTGACGGCACCACCGTGACCCGCCTCGAGGTACCGGCCGGAAAGAAGCCTTCCACCCTGGTGGTGAAAGCCCAACGGCGAGGGGCTCGCCTCTACGGTCTCGGCTTCGAGACCGGTCAGCCCGGTCTTCTCCTCTCCGCGATCGGTCCCGTGGGGGCCGACACCAAGGTCTACCTTCAGCTCGAGCCTTCGAGTTTTCGAGCCGATCTCACCGCCCACGAACCCGATCTCATCGTTCTCATGGTGGGCGGCAACGATGCCCTCAAGGTGCGTAAAGGATGGCGCTCCCTCGACGCCGTTCGTGAGGACCACGAGCGGCTGGTGGCTTTGCTGCGCGAAACCGTGCCCGCCGCGGACCTCCTGCTCCTCGGTCCGATGGACGCCGGGCAGCGCAAGGGAGGGAAGGTCAGGTCCAAGCCTCGTATCCGAGAGGTTCGAGATCTTCAGGCCGAGGTGGCGGGGGCCCTCGATCTGGCTTGGTGGGACACTCTCGAGGCTATGGGAGGCGCCGGGGCCATCAAGCGCTGGGTCAAGGCCGGCGTCATGAACAAGGACCTCGTACACCCCGGAAAGCCCGCTGCCGACGTCCTCGGGGCTTTGGCCGCGGAGGCCGTCCTGGATTGGTACGACGGAGGCGCCAAGTCCACTGACTGACTCCAGGCCGGCAGGGGGGGCGCCGATCCATGCGTTTGGTCGCGCCCCATGTCTCTCCCGCTCACCGAATGCGCCTTCTTCACCGAAGGCCTCGACCTCATGGTGGCCGTGGACGACCGGGGGCGGTGCGCCTTGGCCAATGCAGCGTGGGCGTCCCTGGGGTGGTCGCCGGAGACGCTGGCCCGGCGCCGCATCCTAGAGTGGGTCCATCCCGAAGATCGCGCCGACGCGCGGGCCGTCGTCCTCAGGGGATGGTCCTCCGGCGCGGTCTTGGAAGGCGTCAGTCGATTTCGGACCGCGAAGGGCGAGTGGCGAGCCCTCGAATGGCGGGGGCGGGCTCGAGGCCGGGGTTTCGTCTTTTCGGCGCGCGATGTGACCGACCGGGTCGCCGCATTCGAGGGCCTACGGCGAACCACACAGCGTCTCGAGCATGTCGTCGAGCTCTCCGGCGCGGGCAGCTGGGACGTCGATCTCGTCCACAATCGCCTCTTTTGGGACGCGAATACCCGCGCCATACATGAAGTGCCGGAGGACTATGACCCCTGTCTCGAGGAGGCTATCAACTTCTACGAACCCTCCGTCCGGCCGGTGGTCGAGGCCCAGGTTCAGCGCGCCATCGAACACGGCATCCCTTGGGTCATGGAGCTTCCTCTCCGAACGTACCTAGGGCACCGGCGCATCGTCCGTGCGATCGGTCAGGCGGTTCGAGAGAACGGCGCGGTGGTGGGACTCGTAGGCGCTTTCGAGGACGTCACGGTGCGCAAGGAATACGAGGACGACCTCCACCGAGCTCGTCTGGAGGCGGAGCGCTCCAACGTCGAGAAGTCGCAGTTCCTCGCCAACATGAGCCACGAGCTGCGCACGCCCATGGCCGGCGTGCTCGGGATGCTGGACGCGATCCTGGACGAGCCCCTCCCCGAGACCACGGCGTTTCACGCGGGGGTCGCGCGCGAATGCGCGACCGGTCTTCTGGCCATCCTCAACGACATTCTCGACTACTCGAAACTCGAGGCGAACGAGGTTCACCTCGAGCGGCTGGACTACTCTCCGCAGCGCCTCCTGGACGGGGTGCTTTCGATGTTCGCGGCTCGAGCCAAGGAGAAGGGCCTTCGTCTCGATGTCGCGCTCGACGCGGCGGTGCCCGATTGGGTGGTGGGGGACCCCACCCGGATTCGACAGATCCTCGTCAACCTCGTAGGTAACGCCGTGAAGTTCACCCCCACCGGCGGGGTTCGCATCGAGGTGGTGCGTATCGAAGAGGAGACCATTTTCAGGGTGGCCGACACAGGCATCGGCCTCTCCCTCGATCAGCAGCAGCGCCTCTTTCAGCGATTCGCTCAGGCGGACGCATCCACCACGCGACGGTTCGGGGGCACCGGCCTCGGTCTGGCCATCTCCAAGCAGCTCGCCGAGCTGATGGGGGGAGCGATCGGGGTCGACAGTGTGGAAGGCGAGGGGAGTACCTTCTGGTTCACCGTGCCGAGTCCCGAGGGCACGCCTGTCGAAGGCGAGGGGACGCTGGCTCGCTCGCCCTCCGAGGACCTCGCCGGCCTCCATGTCCTCGCCGCGGAGGACAACCGCGTGAACCAAATGGTGCTCGAGCGCGTACTGGTGAAGCGCGGGCACGAGGTCACCCTGGTCGAGGATGGGGAAGCGGCGCTTCGGGCGGTCGCTAAAGGTCGCTTCGACGTGGTGCTGATGGACATTCAGATGCCGGTCATGGACGGGCTGGAGGCCACTCGGAAGATTCGAGACCTCCCGGAGGGCGAGCGGGTGCCGATCGTGGCCCTCACCGCGAATGCGATGGCCGGCGATCGCGAGCGCTACCTCGAGGCGGGGATGGACGACTACGCCAGTAAGCCCTTGGATGCCGAGCGTCTCGCGTCCGCGATGGCCCGAGCGATCGCCAAGCGGCGCCGCGGTCTGGAGCTTTGACAGGGTCCAAGGGGGTAGATATCCCCGTCCGCATGCGCTTTCCGGCCGCTCCGGCCTTGTTGTTTCTGGCTTCGATCGGCGCCGCCTGTGGCGACGATGCGCTCACGCGCCCTACCGGCTTGCCCATCCTCACCTACCCGGCCGGCCGCGAGTTTACGCTCACCCTCATCATGGACCGCTGTCGTCAGTCGTGTGAGACCTACGCCCCTTCGGAGTGCGAGGTCTCTGTCGAGGCTTCGGACCGGGTGGTGGAGGTCAGCCCCCGCGTGCCCTTTGAGCGTACGGACGGCGTGGCCTGCAACGAGAACTGCTCCGGAGCAGCGGTCTTGGCTCACTGCGCGGTGGGCGCCCTCGAGGCTGGGGCCTGGACCGTCGAAGCCGCGAACGGCGGATTTCGACAGGCGATAACTTTGCGTTGAGGGCGTAGCTTCTCCCGTCAGGGGCATAGATCCGGCCTCGGCGGCGCGGAGCCTGCGTTGAGGTCGGGCTGCCTCGCGACGGGCCCCCCGAGGAACCGTGACCTGCAGCTCCTGGCGCTGCGGAACGTCAATGCTATGGTGGAGGGGAGGTGAACCGCCCCCCGCAGGTCCGCTTGCGCCGTGTCGCTCCAAGCGGTGACCCCTTCGACCAGGCCGAGATCCTGGGATGGCTTCAGTCTCGGCCGCTTCCGGGGATGCTCCCGGTGCGCGAAGTAGCGGTCACCGGGGACACCGTCGAGGTCTCGGAGGAACGTCGCCCGGGCTTCACGCTGGGGGAGGCGCTGGACGGAGCTCGCGCTCACGTGGGTACGGCCGTGGCGCTGTCGTTCGTCGGGGACGCCGCGTTGGCCCTGGCCCGGCTCCACGCTCTCGATCGGGAACGGCCGCCCATACACGGGAGCCTGAGCCTCGACGACCTGATCGTCACCACAGACGCGGATCTCTTCGTCGCCGGCTTCGAGGGGCGTCGGGGGCGACCCGCGGACGATGTCCGAGCGCTCGTAGAGGCCCTTCGGGCGCTCTTGAGGCCGAAGGCGGAGCAGCCGGGGGGAGCGGCCCTCCTGGAGCGTCTGGGCAACCTGCGCTTCGACTCGGCCGCGGATCTCCACCAGACGATCGGGTCCTACCTGCACAAGCAGTCCCCGGAAAAGCTGACGCGGGCCCGCCAACGCTTCGTGGAAGCGGTGGTGGCCGCCCTCGGGGGGGCTCCCTTTCGTCCCCGGTCGAACTCGAGCATCGAGGCTTTGGCCGCCGGGCGGTCGGGGGTCTTCGCCGCGCATCTCGCTCAGGCGCGTCTCGAGGAGGAGCTCGACGGCTCGCTCGTAGATACGGACGAGACGGAGATCCAGATCCACGCGGAGCTACAGGCGGCCCTCGACGGGGCTTTCACGGGCCCGGCCACGACCCTAGACGAGGAGCCTTTCATCGACGCCGACGCCACGGAGGCCCTCAGCGGCGAGCCCATGGCGGCGCCTTGGGGGCCCACGGGGGACCTCACGCCCGAGGATGATGGGGGGGGACCGACCTCGATCCTGGACGTCGACCCGGGCGTGCTCGCGGGCGCCACCGACGCGCTCTCGTCGAGCGACGCGGTCGCGGGTCCGGGGGCGCCTTCGCCCTTTGGTCCCTCGGCCGAAGAAGCTCTCACCGGGGGTTCCGCGGCGGCGGCCGCGGCCACCGAGATTCGGATCGGCGAGCCTCTTCTTCCCGGTTCGACCCGTTCCCCGGACCCCGGCGAAGCTCCGCCCGCCGAGGCGGCAGGCCTTCTGGCGCCAGCGGCAGCTCCCGAAGAGAAGAGCCAGGCGGTACGTGTCGGGAACTATCGAGTGGTTGCGGCCATCGGAAAGGGGGGCATGGGGGAGATCTATCTCGCCCGGGATCTCGAGTCGGATCGGCTCGTGGCCCTCAAAGTCCTCGCCGCCGTGGACGAGGGTGACGACGAGGCTCTGTCCATGCTGATGGACGAGGCCGCCATCATGGCCCAGATCGAGCACCCCCACGTGCTCAAGGTGGTCGATTTCGGTCGCTCTGAAGATCGATACTTTCTCGCCTCCGAGTATCTGGAGGGGCGCCCGTTGGTTCGCGTCATGATCGAGAGTCACGACCGGGAGGGCGGGCTCGACCCGGCCGTCGTGGCCTGTATCGGCGCTCAGGCGGCCCGAGGGCTTCACGCGGCTCACACCGCGACCTCGGCCCGAGGAACTCCCCTCGAGGTCGTGCATCGAGACGTGAGCCCGCAGAATATCTTTCTCACCTACGCCGGCGAAGCCAAGGTCATCGACTTCGGCGTGGCTCGGGCCAGCGAGAGGGTCAGCAGCACTCAGGTCGGGCTCGTTAAGGGCAAGGCCGCCTACATGTCGCCCGAGCAGGCCGAGGGCAAGGAGCTCGATGCGCGCAGTGACGTCTTCTCGTTGGGGGTATGTCTGTGGGAAATGGTCGCCGGAAAGCGGCTCTTCAAGCAGGCTCTGGATTACGAAACCCTCGTGGCGGTGCAGACCGCTCAGGTCGAGCCACCCTCGCCGGTTCGAGGAGAGAAGCCGAACGCCCTCGACGACATCATCCTCGCCTCCCTCGAGCGAGATCCCTCCCGCCGCACCTCCTCGGCGGACGCTCTCGCGGCGGCCCTCGAAGGCTACGCGCACAGCCGCGGCGTGACCGACCCCCTCGGACTCTTGGCGGGAACCATGAAACGCCTCTTTCAGGAGGAGGCGGATCGAGAGCGCGCCCTCATGGAGCAGCTCGCGGCCCGAAGCGCCACCGACGAGGAGGAGGCCTCCTTGCGGCATCTGTCTGGGGTCTCGCAACAAGGGCCGGTCAAGAGCATCACCTTCGTGGGCGAGCCCGACGGCCTCGGCGCTCTCGACGACTACGGGGAGCGGGAGCCGCAAACGGGCGAGCGGGTCCTCCAAAAGGTCCTGAAGCTCGACGCAGAGCGGCGTTCGGGTGAGCACCCGAGCCCCTGGGGCACCGGGCCCCAACCTCGTGTGGTGCTTCCGCCCGCTTTGCCCCGAACGCCTCGGGCGGAGCGGCATCGAAGGTCTCGATGGCCTTGGCTCGCGGGGGCGGGCGTCCTGGCCCTGGCCGGTTCCCTCCTCTTTGCTCTGCGGGGGGCGCGCGAGACGGCGCCGGCCCTGTCGGTGCGGGAGGTGGGGCGGGAGGCTCTGGCTGCGCCTTTGGCAGCGGCGGGGGCGCGACTCAGTCCCCCCACGGGACGACTCCAGCGGATTGAAGGGCTGCCCACAGGGCCGCTGATGCTCGACGAGGGGGCGCGTATCGCGCGCGTCGAGGGGGCCGCGCGGGCGGGATGGCTCCTCGAGCTGACGCCGATCGATGGCGGTCCCGCGGTGGCCTGGCTCGAGAGCGGCGAGCCCGGCTCGGTGCGCGCGACCGCCCTCAGCGTCAATGACTGTCCGGCCACCGCACAGGTGCGTGCGTTCGAGGGGGACGTCGAGCTCCGCTACGGCAGCACCCGCACGCGCGTGCCCCTCGGGGGGGACGGGCTGAGCGATGTGTCGGTCAACGCGCCGGCCGGGGCCGACCAGCTCACCCTCGAGCCGCTGGGGCTGGGCTTCGGGCGGGAGCGCGCGCCGGCGGGAGCGGTGATTTGTCCAACGGCCTGGGAGACCGCAGATCGCGTGGTTCTCCGCAGACTCCCGCCCGGGCGGTACGTGCTCGCGTGGTCAGGTCCGGGCGTGTCCGAGCGCCGCGATTTGGTGGTCCGCTAAAGCTCGATGATCTCGGTGGTGTCTTCCGGGAGGGTCGCGAGGAAGGTCTCGTCCACGGGAGAGAGAGGCTGTCCGTGGGCGAGGAGCCACCTTTCGTCGGGCCGCAAGGAGGCCACGAGGCTGGGAAGGACCCTCCGCTCGGTCGCGTGAAGAGCTTCCCCGGGCGCGAGGAAGCGGCATAGGTGGCGACCACGGTCGCTCTCGAGAACCGCATCCGCGCGAAGCACCAGGCCCTCGTGGGGCAGTCGACGGCCGAGTTCGGCGACCCTTGCCCAAGCCCCCAAGCGGGCCAGGACGTGCCGCGTGGCCACCAACTTGTGCATGAGGAGGCGTCGCTCGCCGGACTCCGCGAGCCCCAGCGCCGTCTCGAACGGGAGATCATCAGGATCGCCCGGGTCGTCGAAGCGGGCCCGCTCGAAGCCGGGAAGGGGAGGGCGGGCGTCTGGGAGCTCCACCTCGAGGCGTTCGGCCACATCGGCGAGGAGAAAGTCCGCGTCGGCGGCCTGATCCCCTACGAGCCGAGCCGCGAGCGCGATCGCGGCCTCGGCATGCGCGTGCGCTCGGAGCTTGGCTTCGACCCGGTCCCGGGCCTCGGTAAACAGCGGGGCTTCGTCCGCGAGGCGGGACGCCACGGCTTCCACCTCGGCCCAGGTCGGCCCGGCGAAGGGCGGGCGGGCCAGGGCGCGCCCGAGGCGGTCCCGAGCCACCTCATCCCATCGCTCGGCGGCCAGCAGCGTGAGCACCGCGAGCTCGAGCATCGCCTCCTGAACTTCCGCCTGAGGCGTGCCTCCGAACCAACTGCGCATCCAGGGCATGATACACGCGGCGCAGACGCGGCATGTGTCTTCGAGAACGCGCTCGGTCGCGGGACGGAGGGCGAAGGACTAGGCCCGGGCCGGACGGACTGGTACTCGGTTCGAGTGGCGGACGACCTCTCGCGTCTCCAGGAACTGGTCGGTCTGCGGTGCTGGAGCGCCAAGGCGGGCCTCGATCGAGAGTGGCTGGTGGTCCTCGATCTCGGTGAAAAGGTGAGGAGGAGTCTCCGCCTCGCCAATCCGACCCTGAACTTCCAGCAGCGGACCTATGAGGGGAGCCACGCGGTGGTCGTGGAGGGGTGCTGGCGCATCGACGGGCCCGGGTCGGTGGTGACGAGCTGCCTCGATGCCCGCCATCCTACGGATCGACTCCAGGCCGGCCTCGAGGAGCTCGAGGATCTCACCGTGGTTGGGATCGAAGCCCAACCCCCCGGACATGACCTGGTGGTTCGCTTCGAACGGGACCTGTGCCTCCGGGTGTTCGTCCTCGAGCCCTTGCCCAGACCCGACGCATCGGTGCCGGAGGGCGATCGTCCGCCGGCTCCTCCGCGTCCTCCGCGCTGCTGCTGGACCGTGTTCACCCCCGCCGGAAGCGTTCGGGTAGGACCTCACGGTCAGCTCGGGGACCCTCGGAGCCCCCACCCCGATCCGAAGCCTCCGACGGGACCCAACCTCTCGCTGGTCGAAGACGACCCCTCGCGTTGACGCCGCCCCTCCCGGGTGCTCTGACTGCGCTGATGGCCAGAAAGGGACGCCCGGACCCGAAGGCAGAGCTCGAACGCCTCACCGATACCTCCGCCCAGCGCGAAAACGCGATGGTCGAGGCCCGAAAGCAGGTGCAAAACCTCGCCCGCCTCGGCGTGGGGGCCGTGATCGTCATCTGGCTCCTCGCGGTCGGCTTCTGGAGCGGCCTCGAGTCGACGATTCCCCTCTTCGTGGCGGCAGCGCTGACCGTCGCGGTGGCGGTCGTGGCCTTCTTGGTCCGTCGAAACCTCGGACGCTCGGAGGAGCTGGGGGCCCTCATGGGTGACGGGAGCCTCGATGAGGAGGAGCGGGCTCGACGGGTCGCGAAGCTCGAGGCGCGCGTAGAGAAGGGCGAGCACGCCGCCATTCTCGCCCGCGCCCAGCTGGAGATGCAGGACGACCCCCGAGCCGCCCTCGCCACCCTGGAGCAAGCCGATCTCGATAAGGGCCAGAAGATGGTCATCAATCAGATTCGCGGAATGCGGGGCATGCTTCATCTCAATTTCGGAGAGCTCAAGGCTGCAAGAGAGCTTGCGGAGGCGATCGAGCTCGAGAAGACTCCGGATCTTGCGGCACGGGCTAACTTGGCGGGCGTGGTGGCTGAGGCTTGGGCGCGGTCCGGCAATCCGATCGAAGCCGACGAGCTTCTCGATAAGTATGACGCTGCGGACCCTAAGTTCTCCGACGTCCGCGTGCAGCTTCTTCGCGCGCGGGCCTTCGTGGGGGCTCATCGAAACGACCTCGCGAAGATGAGAAAGGCCCTCAAGGCGCTCGAGGAGATGTCGGCGCAGCTGCTCGCGGCCTTCGTGGGGGGAAAGCGCGTGCATCCCCTCCTCGTCAAGGAGGCCCGCAAGCGCCTCGAGCGCTCGGGCGCGATTCCCAAGCCCCGCGTGAAGATGGTTACGCGATGATCGTCCTCCACCCTGCGAAGGCTTCGCCCGCGTGTCACCTGGGTATGTCCCGACCTGAGCGGCACGACTTCATGTCGGTCTTCGACATCGAGGCGGACTGGCGAGCGACCTGCGAAGGTCGTCCCGAGACGCCCTGAGCGACCGGGCTACTCGGATTCGCCGCGCCCGGAGAGGAGCGCGTGTAGAGCCACGTCGAGGAGTCCCATCACCACCCCCAGAGCGGCGATGGCGAGGATGGAGTAAATCGGCCAAATGATGACGAAGCCTCCCACGCCTCCGAGGATGCCTCCGAGCAAGGTGATGTAGCCCAGCTTGTCGTCCGCGAACTCCCGAAAGTTCGTCTCGAGCTGATCGCTGGTGACGGTCGATAGCTGCTTGGTGATCACGCGATGCACGTCGATCTCTCGGATGAGGGACATGGTGATGCGGGTCAGAGCTTGGTCGATCGTATCCTGATGCCGCTCGAGATACTTGGGGAGGTGTTCGAGGGCGCTGTCGACGTCGCCCACCAGTCGGTCCAAGGTCTGCGGCAGCTCATCGAGCTCTCGATTCACGGCTCGCACGACCGGCTCGCGCCAGAGCCCGTGGAGCCGGCTCACGACCGTGTGTGCGAAACGGGAGCCTGTCACCTCTTCGAGGCGCATCTCCACCTCGCGGGCCACGTCTCCTCGAAACTGCTCGTTTTGAGTGAAGCGAGCCGCGTACGTCAGGATGACTTGCTTCGTATCCTTCGCGAACTCCGGGTCGTTGACGAGCCGGCGCACTTCGGCCGTGGTCTCGGCCGTGAGCCGGGACATCAGTCGGCTCTCGTCCAGCTCCCGGCGAATGATCGACTCGTTGATGAGCTTCTCGACGACCTCGTCGGCCACCTTGCGGATCAGCTCCTCACGCTGGGAAGGAATGAGTCCCTGGCCGAAGAGGTCGTCGAGAAGCTCATCAACGAGTCGATCATTCGCCGGGAGCTGGACGAGAGCCGACTGATG
>JBCBRU010000159.1:0-15174 GCA_039819565.1 Myxococcota bacterium
CGCCTCTCGTCGGTTGCATATGGCCAATATGCGCCCTTCTCACGTGAACGCCAGGGGCGAAAACTGCCTCACCACTTATGCAACTAATCAACCTGACAGGGGACTAGCGGCCAAAGCCTAGAGGTGGAGGCCGGGCGCCTGACGGACGAAGAGGCGCGGAGGTTGTACGCTCAGCTCCTGCAAACCCTACGGGCCGCCAAGCAGAGACTGCCCTCGGATATCCAGTGAGCGTTCCCGTTTTTTGTCCCGTCGCGGCGGAGGACGGGGAGAGCCGGCAAGGCGCACGCTTGCTTCCGCCTGCCGAGGGTCAACGTCCTCAGGCAATGAAGGGGGCCGCGAGGGCGGAGAAGGGCTGCCTGTCCGCCCGGGCCCGGACGTAGTCCGGGTCGATGCGAGGGACGATACGCCGGGTGCGGACGCTCGCGTACCAGTGCACCACCCGGGTCTCGGGGAGGAGCATGGCGTCCAGCTGCGGCGGGCCGCCCTCCCGGAACCACTGCACCGACACTTCGGGCCCGAGGGGATAGAAGGCCGCGGGGGGATGGACCACCACTTCTGGCTCTGTCCGCAATCTCTCCTGCAGAAGATGAGTCCCTAAGGCAAAGGGGCGAGTGAAGCGGTCCTCGGGCACCGCGGCCATCCCCTCCAGGAGCCGCCCCAAGAAGCGGCTGCCCGCCTCGGCTCCGAGGACCGCGTTGTTCGCAGCCCGGGGATAGCTCGACTCGACGCGGCGAAAGAGGGCCCAGCCGTTCGGGAGCGCCGCGCAAGCCGCTCGGGTCAGGTCTCGCCCTAGGGCCAGAGCCTTGGCGGCGAAGGATCCCCCGTGCCGCACGACCCCCGGCCAGGCCACATGCTCTGCCCCACAGAAGGCCGGAGCTTCCCGCAGGGGAGAGAGGCTCCGCACGGTGACGGTGTCCATGTCGAGGTAGACGCCGCCCTCGAGGTACAAGATCGCCGCCCGCACCACGTTGGCTCGAGCGTTGGCTTTGTCGAGGCGCGCGAAGCGAGGCTCGAGCCGAGCCCCCGCCGGGATGCGGGGCCACAGCTCGCTGAGCTCGATGGGCTCCAGGGTGACGCCGGGCTCGTCGGCGAGCCGAGCGCGCGTCGCCCCATCCAAGCGGTCGTCGTGGTGGAGCACGACTCGCTCGAAGCCTCCTCGCTGCTGCGCGGAGCGAAGCGCGAGCAGATTGACCCAAGGGAAGCGTGAACCAAACCAGATGAAGCGCGCGGTGGGAGGAATCAACGGCGCGACCCTACACCGGCGCCCGCTCCGGGGAACCTGGGTTCTCGACGGAAGGGATGACCTCGAGGGCCCCAAGACGAGGCACAAACCCCCGGCGACCCGGCGGTGCTTACCCTAAGCGCTTCGCGGCAGTGAGAGTTAGCCTTGTCCGAGACGCTCAACCCCTGCACCACTCAGGCATGCCCTTTGTCCGTCACCTGATCCGCGGCACGGACTTTCGGCGCTTCATCGACTTCGTGACCCCGGCCTTCTTCGAAGTGATGCCGGCCGGCGGACTGGCCAAGACGGCGACTCGGCTCGTCCGAGACTACTCGAGCCGCGAGGCTTTCGAAGGCGCGATCGAGCACCGGCGCGGGACCTTGCGGGGTCAGGTCGACCTCGAGGTCCGGGGGGCCGAGAAGGCACCCGGCCAATACCCCGCGGGTTCGGACCTGCGCGGGGCAAACGAAGACGCTCGTCGCGCCGTGGGGCAAGCCACCCTTCAGCTCTACTTTCACCAGCTCTTCGACGCCGAGGGCCCCACCCTCCTGGATCTGAGCCTCGACCGCTTCTCGTGGAATGGAGAACGGGCCGTATGGACCCCAGGGCGCGGACACTTCGACTGGCCGCCCACCTTCCGGGAGGCCCTCGTCGACGTGTATCGCGCGTTCTACACGGAAGGTGGAGGCACCCTCGTCGAAGCCCTCAAGCCGCTCCACCTCGAGCCGGCCGCCGACGTGTTCGGAGAGCACTTTGGGGGGGGCGATCAGCGCGCGGTGCGCTTCGAGGTCTCGAAGTTCATCGAGTCCTTTCACGCGGTCTTCATGTGCTGCAAGGCCCACGGCGTGCGTCTGGACCCGGCCTTCCTCGGCCTGGGCATCTATCTGGCCACGATGTACGAAACGCTAGAAACGGTGGGCCTACCCTTGGACGTGAGAGGGGCCTTCGAGGCCGTTCACGGCCGCCGCGCTGCAGCCTGAGAAGCTACGGAGCGCGGGCCCTCAGCCTCCGAAGAAGAAGGTCAATCCGGCCTTTCCGAGAAAGCCCGATGCGGAGCCGGCGCCTACCTCGGCCCTCAGCCCCACGCTGCGAGAGAAGAGCCAGTGCCCCCCTACGACGGAGCCGACGTAAAAACCGCCCGCCCCGAACACCCCATCCACGGCGATGGCCGGTCCGAGCCGCACCCCCACGTAGGCCGATAGGGCCTCGGTGAAGGCGACCTCGTAGCGCACGCCCCCCACCGGCCGAATCACCGCGTAGTCGACGAAGTCGAAGACGAACTCCGTGAAGAAGGCGAGGTCGAGGATGAAGCTGTCGTTGAAGCCCCTCACAAAGCCGTTTCGAACCAGTGGGATCCCGACCATGACGCCCGTGCCCACCGCGAAGTCGGTGTAGACACCCAGCGAGCCCACCACCGAAAGATGAAAGCCCCGCCCCGGCGCTTCGTCTTGCCGCATGAAGCTGCGTCCGCCGCTGTCCGCCTCCGACTCGTAGTATTCCGGGTTCTCTTCGTCGTCTTGCGCAGCGGCCGCGAGGGGCAGGCTGGCTAGACACAGCGCGAGGCAGGGGACAGATACGCGGAGAAAGTTCATGGGGCTCACGTCGGCCCGACTAGCAGCGAACGAGAAGCGAAGCAAGGTGTGCCCCGCATCACCCCCAACATCTTCTAAAGACTCAGCAATCCCTGATGATAGAGAGAAAGGAGATCCATCGTCACGGCCACCACCACGTGGAGGATGGCCCCCCACCAGACCGCGCCGCTCTTGAGGCTCATGGTCCCTAGGACGAATCCGGCCACGATCGAGCCGATACACTCCGGCAGCGGCTTCCCGAAGTGGATCATCATGTATGGGATCATCATCACGAAAATGCTGGCGTGGCCGAGGCGGGGCTTGAGGCCGTGCACCATGAACCCTCGGTAGAAGATCTCGAGGGACAGAAACTGAAGGGCGTAAAGCACCTCCCAGGCCACGAACCAGGGCCAGATCCCCTCTCCGGGATGGAGTCGATAGAAGGGGTACTTGGCCTGAAACGCCGAGGTAAAAGACGCGCCCACGACGAAGGGCATGATGACCGCGAGCATGAGCAGGTAAGCCCGCACGTGCCTGAAGAACTGCCGCGTCTCGAGCCCGAACAGCTCTCGAAAGGACGGCGCCCCCGGGCCCCGCAGGGCCAGGCCAGCCACCGTAAAGGGCACCACCACGTAACCCACCACGCGGGCCGCAGCCCAAAAGATCTTACGGTTGAACTGCTGATCGGGGCCGGTCAGGAGAGCGCTCCGAAGAGCATCTGACCAGCCGCTGAGGCCCACGTCCCGGAGGAGCTGGATGGGATACTTGAGATGGCTTCCGCTGCCGTAGAACCTCATCAGAATCAGACAGGCCATGACCGTCATGACCACGATCACCATCTGCCGGTCGGCAGCGGGGCTCGGGCCTGCCTTCGCGTCCGCGTGAGCGCGCAGGTCCACCACGTACTCTTCGTGAACCCGGCGGAGAAAGGCGATGAGCCCCATCAGCCGTACACCGCTATCAGCTGGCTCGAACGCGCCAGCGGTCGACCGTCGCTCCCCCAGTTCCAGGCCGTCATGTAACCGTAGCCGTTTCCGCACGCCTCCAGAGAGGCGGTGTAGCGGCTCCACTCCGTGCTTTCGAGATGGTCGACGTCGCCGAGGATGTCCAGCGTCCAGGTCATCGAGCTCGCCGGCGCGAAGGTCGAGAGCATGGGCACCGCCGGCGAAGGCCATACGTCGACGTGCAGAGCGAGCGCCTCGAGCCCGGTGGCGCCGGGAAGCCGACATCGCGACCAGCCCCCGATATGGGTGCGGTCCGAACCGCTGTACGGATAGTCCCCCTCGGTCCAGCGCAGATCGAAGTAGCGAAGGAAGTCGGGCATCGCCCCTTCCATGAAGGGCATCGGCTCGAAGCCATCGACCTCGGGGAGGCTCGCCGGCGAGGGCGCGGACACCTTTATCGAGGAGGTGCGATCGCCGCCGAAGGAGACCCGTACGTTCGCCCGCTCCTGCCCCTCCTGGGTGAGCCGGGTCTCTACGCTCACCGCCGACTTGCCAGCCCGGACGATCTCCGCCTTCACCTCGACGGGTCCCGGAGCGAGCGGCCCGGTGAACCAAATGTGGGCGCCGCGAGCCGGTCGGACATCGCTCCCCAAGACCCGACGCGCTCTTCGAAAGGCCAGGGCCGCGACCATCCCGCCGTACACCGCCCGGCCCTGGCTCCAGGTGGCGGGCACGACGGTCGTTTCCCCCTCGTTCAAGGGATCGAGGATGGAAGTGAGTGAGTCCTCGTTCATGTCCGGCACCATACTGATAAGGTCGGAGGATGCAGCTCGAAGAGCTGGTTGGCGCGTCCCTCTCCGTCGGTTCGACGCGAAAGCGCAAGGCCAAGATCGAGGCGCTGGCCCAAGTCCTGAGCGGACTCAGCGTGGAAGAGCGCGAAATCGGGGCTCGGTTCCTAGCCGGCGACGTTCGTCAGGGTCGGATCGGCATCGGCTACGCGACGGTGGGAAAGACCCGCGACGTTCCGCCTTCGGAGGCCGCTCAGCTCAGTCTCCTCGACGTGGACGGCGCGATCGCCGGTCTTCTCGAGACCACCGGCCCAGGGTCCGCGAAGCGACGCATGGAGCAGCTTCGGGGTCTCCTCTCCCGGGCCACCGTCGAGGAGCAGGACTTCTTGCGGCGACTGTTCATCGGTGAGGTCCGTCAAGGCGCGCTCGAGGGCTTACTGGTCGAGGCCGTCGCAGCGGCAGCCGGGGTCCCGTCCGCACTCGTGCGCCGCGCCCGTATGCTCTCCGGGGACGTGGGGGCGGTCGTGCTGACCGCCCTCGAAGAGGGCGAGGCGGGGCTCGAGGGCTACGCGCTCACGCCGTTTACGCCGGTCCATCCCATGCTCGCGGGCACCGCGGACGGTATCGAGGACGCCCTCGACAAGCTCACCGAAGCCTTCGTGGAGACCAAGCTCGATGGCGCGCGCGTTCAGGTGCACCGGGTGGGGGACGAGGTTCGCGTGTACAGCCGACGTCTGAACGAGGTCACGGCCGCGGTGCCGGAGGTGGTCGAGGTCGCGCGAAGGCTGCCCGCCCAGCGGCTTATCCTCGACGGCGAGACCATCGCCCTCGACGGGGAGGGGAGACCTCGCCCTTTCCAGGAGACGATGCGCCGCTACGGCCGGCGCACCGACGTCGCGAAAATGCGAGAGGCCCTACCGCTGTCCACCTTCTTCTTCGACGTGCTCCTCCTGGACGACGACGACCTCCTCGAAGCCCCGGCACAGACCCGACTGGCGCGCCTGGACGCGCTGGTGCCCGAAGCACATCGGGTCCCCCGCATCCGTACCGACGTGACCGAAGAGGCCGACAGCTTTCTCGCCGACGCCCTCGCCGCCGGCCATGAGGGGGTGATGGCCAAGAGCCCCGGAGCCGGCTACGAAGCCGGCCACCGGGGCAAACAGTGGCTCAAGGTCAAACCCGTCCATACCCTGGACCTCGTCGTCATCGCCGCCGAGTGGGGGAGCGGTCGTCGAAAAGGATGGCTGTCCAATCTTCATCTGGCGGCCCGATCCGAGGACGGCGGCTTGGTCATGCTCGGCAAGACCTTCAAAGGCATGACCGACGCCCTCCTCGAGTGGCAGACCGCCGCGCTCCTCGAACGAGAGCTTCGACGCGACGACTACGTCGTGCACGTGCGGCCGGAGCTGGTGGTGGAGATCGCCTTCGATGGCTTCCAGCGCAGTCCGCACTACCCTGGAGGATGGGCCCTGCGTTTCGCTCGGGTGGTTCGCTACCGACCGGACAAGAGGCTGGAGGAAGCGGCCACGATGGGGGACGTAGAGGGTTTCGCGGACGGAAAGGGCGGAACGGCCTGAAGATCGGTCGCGAAAGTCCCGCGCCGCGAAGGGCTTTCCAGACCTAGACGCGCCTCGGCATGCGGGATCCACCGGGAAGTTCCATAGTTCGGCACAACTGGGGCTTTCTGTCGCGGCATTCCGGTCTATGGTTCCGGGGTGGCCGGCTTCCGGGAGCGCGCGGTACGCAAAGCGGTAGGGGCATCTTTGCTCGTTCCTATCGTCGCGGGCTCCCTCTCGATCGCGCAGAACGCCGGCTTCGACCTGCCTCAGCACCGCTGGCTAGGTTTCGTGCTCCTCACGATGTCCGCGATCCCGACCTCCATCTTCCTTCTCACGGCGGCCGCGGGCCGCCCCTGGACCCACCTCGAAAAGGAATGGGACGTGCTCAGCGACTGGCAGCGCGCGATCTCGGGGGCGGTCGCCCTCCTGTGCGGTCTCACGGCCGGAGCCGCGGTGGTTCTCATCCTGCTCTCTTTGGTCGAATCGACCGCGGGTGCCTCCGAGCAGACCCACGCGCGTCCTTCGATCGGAGTACACGAGAACCCGTGAGCCGCTCGCCCTCGGGATCCCGCCACATCATCTGGAGCGCCCCCGCCCTCGACCTGGCCGAACGTCGGGCCCACGGCTTTCGAGGGGCGACGCTGTGGATGACGGGACTGTCCGGTTCGGGGAAGTCGACCCTGGCTCGCGCCGCCGAAGCTCAGCTCGTTCGCAGCGGACGCCTCGCCTACCGCCTCGACGGCGACAACCTCCGCCACGGGCTCTGCGCAGATCTCGGTTTCTCCCACGCCGACCGCAGGGAGAACCTGAGGCGGGTCAGTCACGTCGCGGCGCTCATGGCCGACGCCGGAGCCCTCGTCATCGCGGCTGCGATCAGCCCCCTCGCCGAGCACCGGACCCGCGCCCGAGCCGTCCACGCCGAGGCTGGGGTGCCGTTCGCGGAGGTCTTCGTCGACGCCCCTCTCGAGGTATGCGAAGCGCGGGATCCCAAAGGACTGTACGCCAAGGCGCGTCAGGGCGAGCTGTCTGGATTCACGGGCATCGACGCTCCTTTTGAGCCCCCAGAGAATCCCGACCTCCACCTCCGGACCGCAGAGACATCGCTCGAGCACGCGGTATCCGAGCTTCTCGCCCAGGCGGAAGCGCTGACGACCCCGGGGGGTTAGGGTCCGGCGATGGAACGAGAGCCCGGAGCCACCGAGCTCCCTGGGGGCCCGCCTCCTGGTGAGGACGAGAACAGCGCCTCGGGGCCCCGCCACCCCGCCGCCTGGGTCAGTACGACCTACTTCGCCGAGGGCTTCCCGTACGCGATCGTTCACTCGTTCGTCGAAGTGCTGTTTACGGAGCTTGGGGCGAGCCTCAAGGCGATTGGCCTCACTTCGCTTCTTCATCTGCCCTGGAACCTGAAGTTCCTGTGGGGGCCGGTGCTCGACGCCTACGGTACCAAGCGCACCTGGATAGCGGGGCTGGAGTTCGCTCTCGCGGCCTGCCTCGCGGCGTTGGCCTTCTCCGTCCTCGGTGAGGGGAACTCGCTGATCATTCCCACGGCCCTGTTCGCCGTGGTTGCGGTACTGGCCGCTACCCACGACATCGCGATCGACTCGCACTACCTCGTGGGCCTCGATGAAGACGGCCAGGCTCGATGGGTGGGTTTGCGGGCTCCGGCCTACCGAGTGGCCCTATTGGTCGTGGGAGGCCCCGGCCTCGTCTTCGCGGCCCGACTTGGCTTCCCGGTGACGTTTGGCCTTTGCGCCGTGCTGTTGGCGGTGTTGGCCGTGTATCACGGGCGCCTCCTTCCTTCCGAGGAACGCGCAGTGCGCCCGTTCTCCGAGCTCGCGAGGCCCGGCCCTTTGGCATTGGTGGGCATCCTCGTGGGTCTCGGCGCCTTCATTGCCTGGGCCGCTTCCCCGGGGCCCTCCCGTTCTTTTGCCCAGTGGATGCAGGATAACCTGCCCGGGGCCTGGAGCGTGCTGTCTCGCCTCTCCGTGGCGAACGCGATTCTGATCCTGCTGCTCCTTGGGCTTCTTGCGTCGCTGGCCGCTCTCCCCCTGCTCCGACGCCGCTGGGCGGAATCGGACAGTTTCTACGCCCAGGCCTTTCTGACCTTTCTGGATCAACCCCATGTGGGCAGGATCCTCTGGTTCATCCTCTTCTTTCGGACCGGAGAGTCCTTCTTGATGCGGATGAAGTATCCCTTCCTGAAGTCTATCGGTATGTCTCTCGAGGCCTACGGTTGGGCCAGCGGCACGGTGGGGATGGTGGCGGCTCTGGTCGCGCCCGCGCTAGGGGGTTGGCTCATCGCCCGAGACGGCCTCCGTCGCTGGATTTGGCCGTTCGTCATCGCTCAGAATCTCCTCAACCTCGCCTACTGGGGACTCGCGACGAGCTTCCCCGAAGCGGGCACGCTCGATTCAAACGGCCTGATAGGCGTGGGGGCTGTCATTACCCTGGAGATGTTTGGAGCCGGCCTCGGGACAGCTGTGTTTATGGTCTACATCATGCGCGTCCCTCTTCCCGACCATAAGGCCGCGCACACGGCCATCCTGACCGCCTTGATGAGCTTCGGCTTCCTCCTCGCCGGGGTAGTCAGCGGCTTTTTGGCCGAATGGCTAGGTTTTGGCGGATACTTTCTCTTCACGGTCGCGGCGACCGTTCCGGGGATGCTGGTCATCCCCTTTCTCCCCTATCTGGATGGCCCTCGCCGGGAATAAATCCCGCCTCTACCCATTCACCCAATTCGCGAACGCGCACCGCTGACCGGCGGCCGCGGGCGTGATAGCTGCCTGGCCATGCTCCAGCTGAGAGGACGCGCGATCGCCTGGGCCGGCATCTTCATGCTCGCAGCCTGCCAACCCCCTACCCCGAACGGGAAGACATCCGTCTCGAAGTCTGACATCGAGAAGGCCATTCCCCCCGCGATGGGTTCCGAAAGGGAGGCCGAGAAGACGAAGGCCAAGGCGGAGCCTGCCGGCGAAAAGGCCGCCAAGGTCGAGGCGGCCGCCGAGCCGACCCAGTCCGAGGTCGAGAAGGTCGAGGCCGCCGGCGACGCGCCCGCTGTCGCCGAAAAGGCCCCCGAGGAGGAAGAGGCGAAGGCCCCCGAAGCCGCTTCGGAGCCGCTCCTGGCCGCCTCCAAGGGCGAGGTCATGGGCCTGCCCTATATGCAGGCTGACCTGCCCAACGGCCTGCGCGCCATCGCCGTGCGTACGGACACTCCCGACGTGGTCTCCCTCCAGATCGCAGTGCGCACAGGGAGCCGAAACGAAGTCGAGCCGGGCAAGTCAGGCTTCGCCCACTTCTTCGAGCACATGATGTTCCGAGGGACCGAGAAGTATCCTCCCGACGTCTACCTCGACATCCTCAAGAAGGCGGGCGCGGATCAGAACGCCTATACTTCGGACGACCTCACGAACTACCACATCACCTTCACGAAGGCGGATTTGGATCAGGTCCTCGAGGTCGAGTCGGATCGCTTTCAGAACCTGGCCTACACCGAAGACCAGTTCCGCACGGAAGCCCTCGCGGTGAAGGGCGAGTACCTGAAGAACTATTCGAACCCCGTACGGAAGATGTTCGAAAGGATCCGTTCCCTGGCCTTCACGACCCACCCCTACCGCCACACCACGCTCGGCTTCTTCGAGGACATCGAGAAGATGCCCGACCAGATGGAGTACTCGAAGACCTTCTTCGATCGCTGGTATCGCCCCAACAACACGGTGATGGTCATCGTCGGAGATATCGACCCGTACGCGACCGTGAAGAAGGTGGCGGCGGCCTTTGGGAGCTGGGAGAAGAAGGACGTCGCGGTCGAGATCCCCACCGAGCCCGCTCCCGAGGGCCCCAAACACGCCCACATCAAATGGGACAGCCCCACCCAGCCCTGGCTCCTCCTCGCCTTTCGCGGACCTGCCTTCGACGCCGGGGGCTCTACGTCGGCCGCGCTCGACGCCCTCGAGACGCTCGCCTTCTCCGAAGCGTCCCCGCTCTATCAGAAGATCGTCATCGACGAGCAGCTCGCCGACGAGATGTGGGCCTG
The DNA here is from genome assembly GCA_039819565.1 of Myxococcota bacterium. Classification (GTDB taxonomy): domain Bacteria; phylum Myxococcota; class Kuafuiibacteriia; order Kuafuiibacteriales; family Kuafuiibacteriaceae; genus JAHQVK01. The sequence goes on from JBCBRU010000159.1 coordinate 10,118, forward strand.
GTTCCCCCGACGCCGAGACCCGCACCTCTTTCACATCGCGGTGCGCCTCTTGGACGCGAAGAACGCAACTCCGGTTCGGGACGCTATCTACGCTGCCCTCGCCGAACTCGCGGCAGCCCCCGTGGCCTCGACGTGGGTCGAGCGCACGCGGAGCCGGCTCCGATACGAGCTTGCGTCGGAGCTCGACGATGCAAGCTCAACCGGCGACGCCCTGGCCAGCCTCGTCCACTTCGAGCGTACCCCCGAGACCCTCGATGCCCTGTTCGATAGTTATGGGAAGGTCACGCCGGCCGACGTGCAGCAGGTGGCCCGCACCTACTTCACAGATGATCGACGGTTCTTGGTCACGCTCGGAAATGAGGACACGCTTCCCGACTTCGACCCCGCCCGCAGCCTGGCGGCCACCGCCTCGACAGCGCCGAGCTCTTTCTTCGCAGGGGCTCCGGCGGCAGTGGCCACACCGGCGGTGGCCACATCGACGACCTCCGTGGAAGTGCGCCACGAGCTGATGCCCGCCGCCACCTCGCCTCTCGTGACCTTGAGCTATGTCTTCACGGCTGGGGCCGCCTACGATCCCCCCGGCAAGAAGGGCCTCGCAGCGCTCACCGCGGCCATGATTGCCGACGGAGGCACTCGAGACCTCACGCTGTCTCAGATCAACGAGGCTATGTATCCGATGGCGGCGAGCTTCAGCGGCCAGGTGGACAAGGAGATGATCCGATTCTCCGGGACCGTCCACCGCGACAACCTTCGGGACTTCCACGCCTTCGCGGCCGCTCAGCTCACCCAGCCAGGTTTCCGCCCCGAGGACCTCGAGAGAAATAAGAAGCAGCTCATCAGCGCCATCAAGACGGACCTGGTCGGGGACAACGACGAGGAGCTCGCAAAAGAGGTCCTGTACGCCGAGATCTACGGCGCCAACCACCCGTATGGGAGCTACAATCTCGGGTCCGCGGAGTCCGTCGAGGCGCTCACCCTCGAGGACGTCAAGGCGTTCTACAAGCGACACTTCCGGCGCACCGGGGTCATCGTGGGACTCGCAGGCGCCTATCCGACGAACTTCCTCGAGACGGTCACGGGTGCCCTCACGGCTCTCCCCGAAGGATCCGACGCGGTGCTCAGCCTCCAGGCTCCGCCCTCCCCGGAGGGACGCCAAGCCCTCATCATCGAGAAGAAGACGCCGGGGATCGCGGTGAGCGCGGGCTTTCCGATCAGCGTACGGCGCGGAGATCCCGACTGGGTCGCGCTGTGGCTCGCGCGCTCCTGGCTCGGTGAGCACCGCAGCACCAACGGCAACCTCTATCAGGAGATCCGCGAGCAGCGCGGCATGAACTATGGAGATTACGCCTACATCGAATACTTCCCGCGCGGCATGTTCCGGTTCCACCCCGACGCCAACCTCGTGCGCAGCCAGCAGATCTTCCAGCTTTGGCTGCGCCCCTTCCGCAACAACGCGGATGCGCACTTCGGCACGCGGCTCGCCGTCGACGAGCTCGAGCTGCTCGTCAAGAACGGGCTGACCGAGCAGCAGTTCGAGGCCACCCGCAGCTACCTCCGAAAGTTCGTGGCGCTCCTCACCCAGTCCCAAGCCCGTCGACTGGGATACGGCATCGACAGCGACGTGTACGGGATCCCTGAGTTCGCAACCTACGTCCGGCGCGGGCTCGACGCGCTCACCGTCGACACCGTGAACGCCGCCATTCGCAAGCACCTGGATCCCTCGAAGCTGCGCTTCGTATTCGTGACCCGGGACGCGGCGAGCCTCCTGCGAAAGCTCGCCCGCGACATGCCCTCGACCGTCGGATACAACACGCCGAAGCCCGCCCTCGCCCCTCGTGACAACGAGATCGCCAATAAGAAGCTCGGCTTTGACAGCGTGACCTTCAAGCCGGTCTCAGAGGTCTTCTGAAGCGCCTCGACGGCTAGATGCGCCCGTCTCGAGCACAGACGCGCGCTCAAAGGCCCAGGCCGCGCCCGATGATCTCTCGCATGATCTCGTTGGTCCCACCGTAGATGCGACTCGCTCGAGCATCCGTGTACATCTTCGCAATAGGTGAGCGCGCGAGATAGCCGTAGCCGCCGTGAAGCTGCACGCACTGATCGACCACCCGATCGAGCAGCTCCGAAAGCCAATACTTCGCCATCGACGCTTTCTCAGCCGTCAGAGCTCCGGCGTTGTGCTCCAGGATGCACTGGTCCACGAAGGTCCGGCCGATCGTCACTTCCGTATGCATCTCCGCGATCTTGAAGCGGGAGTTCTGGAACTTCCCGATCGGCCGTCCGAAAGCCTCGCGTTCTCGGCAGTGCTTCAGGGTCACCGCGAGCGCCGCCTCGGCCATGGCCTGCGACTGGAGTCCGATGATGAGTCGCTCCTGGGCGAGGCCGCGTACGAGGTAGAGAAAGCCCCGCCCCGCCTCGCCCAGCAGGTTCTCCGCAGGAACCCGAACGTTCTCGAAGACGAGCTCCGCCATATCCAGGCCCCGCAGGCCTATCTTCTTTAGCTCTCTGTCGTGGGCAAAGCCTTCCGCTCCGTCCTCGACCACGAAGAGACTCATGCCCATGTCACCGGACGGCAACGTGGTCTTGCAGGCCACGACAAAGAGATTGGCCAGGGCGCCGCCGGAGATGAAGGTCTTCTTTCCGTTGATCACATACTGTCCATCCGGCTGCCTTTCGGCCACCGTCTGAATCGCCTGCAGGTCGCTACCGGCCGTCGGCTCGGACATGCCGATGCACGTGATGCATTGGCCAGAGACACATCCAGGAAGCCAGCGACGCTTCTGGGCCTCCGAACCCAGCCCGGCCAACAGAGGCACGACGATATCGGTGTGGATGTTGAACCCCACGCTACTCACGTGGGCCGCCGCCAAGACCTCGCTCACGATGACGTTGAATCGAAAGTCCGAGATGCCTCGACCCCCGTACTCTCGGGGGACGGCGAGGGCGAGAAAGCCGGCCTCCCCGGCCGCCCGCCAAGCTTTCGGGTCGACCTTGCCGGCCTCGGTCCAGCTCTCCTCGTGAGGAGCGATCTCCCTTTCCACGAACGATCGAAAGGCGTCGCGAAACTCGCGATGCGGCGCCTCGTACATGAACTCCTGCATCCGCGAGTCCGCGAGGCCCGGTCAGAGCGCCTTGGCGAAGCTCGCCACGTCTTGAAGGGTGGCGAGCGCCGTGTCGGGAAGATCGCGGGGGAACATGAGGTCGCCCGCATGGCAGGTCCCGTTGACGGTCCGGCTGACCGCGGGAACGCCGGCCTGGCGAAGAGCACGGAAGTAGGCGAGGCCCTCGTCGCGAAGCGGGTCGAGCTCGTTGACGGAGATGACGTGAGGAGGGAGACCGGCCAGATCTTCCGGCTTTGCGCGATAGGGCCAGCACAGGGGGTTGTCGGCGTTGTCCCCCGACGGGTCGTAGACCGACGACATCGTCCCCATCATCGCGCAATCGAGGAAGAAGCCGTCGTTCTCGTAAAGCGAGGGCAAGGACGGGTCCTTCTCGGCCCAGGCGTTCGAAATGTAGGGGCACATGGCGTACACCCCGTCGATGGCCTCGAGCTTGTTCTCGCGCCGAGCTCGGAGCGCCGTAGCCAAGGTGAGGTTGCCGCCGCCCGACTCGCCCGAGACGATGAGTCGTCCGATCCCGAGCTCCGCACGGTGGGCATGGGTCCAGGCGAGGGCCGCCGTACAGTCGTCGAGTCCCGCGGGGAACGGGTGGGGTCCCAGAGCGCCGCCTGCATTGCGGAACTCGACCCCCACCACCATCAGCCCGGCGGCGGCCAGGCCATCGCGCCATCGTGCGTACACAGGGCTGCTCGCGGAGAGGATGGTCATGCCCCCGCCGTGCAGGTGGAGGACGCCTGGCAATGCTCCTTGCGCACCCTCGGGGCGATGAATGAAGAGGGTGACGTCTCCCCCGGGTCCCGAGATCGTCTCGGTGCGGCGCTCGACCCCTTGGACCGGGGACATGCCGTCGCACAGCGCCTCGAACATGGCCGCAAAGCCGGGCTCCGCGGCCGCGCAGAACTCGAGCTTGGCGGAGAGGGGAGCGTCCGCGGTCACCGGGGGCGGTCCCGCATTCTGGTCCAGCCCGAACGGCGCCAGAGCGGCGACGATGCGGGGATCGGTGCGAGGGTCAGTGGCGAGCGAAAGCTCCGGATGGCCGAGGCGTCCCGGCAGATGGGGGGTGTTCAAGGTCAAGGTCCTCCTCCTCTGGCCGAGGCCAGGACCCTAGCTTGGTGGGGTTCAGCCGCCCGATCAAGGCGCGCTCAGTAGGCGACATCGATGCCGGCGGCCTGCGTGGCGAGGTTCTTCATGAGCCGGTCGTCGAACTCGCTCTCTTTTCCGCCCCTCTTTTTCTCCGCCTCGAGGAAGGCTTCACGCTTCTGGCTGAGGGCGAGGATCTTCTCTTTCACCGCGGCTCGCTTGGCTTTGACCTTGTCGACGTAGGTCTTTCGTCCGTGCTTCGACATCTTCTTCATGGGCTCGGGGAGGGACCCCTCGTCGAGCGCGTCGAGCTTCACCTTGCCATCACCGAGCTGGGTGAGGAGGTCCTCGTTGTTCATACGGCCGGCCTTCGCGTTGTAGGCGGCCGCCGCCGCCCCCCGCGAGCTGTCGAGACTCGAGCGACGCGCCATCTTGGCCTTGCTGCGAGCGCGCGCTCGCTTGCTCCCATAGGAAATCACGGTGCCCGCAAGCTCACGGTTGAGCTCAGAGAGCTCGCCGTCGAAAGGCGTGGACGCGATCTCTACGCCTCCGTCCTGCGAGATGGCGTCGAAAGCCCCGCCGGCGACCTGAGCGATCCTCTTCCACGCATTCGCGGTGCCCCCCATCGCTCCGCACTGAACGGTGTTGATGATGATCCCCTTCTCGCGGGCTCGAGCGGCCAGCTCCCAGCTCTTGGGGCCGTCATAGTCATCGTGCGGGGGCGCATCCCCCACCAAAAAGACGAGACGCAAGGTGTTCTGCGCCGAGTCCCAGGGCTGAGAGTGGATCGCGGAGGCCAGGGCGGCGTTGACGTCCTCCGGTCCATCCCCACCCCCGTTGGCCCGAAACAGGGTTAGC
>JBCBRU010000160.1:0-15127 GCA_039819565.1 Myxococcota bacterium
CTCCGCGCGTCCGCGACCCGGTCTGTACCCATTTCATTGACGAGGGATGTCGTGAGCTGCCGTCGCTGCGCGGTGGTTGCCGGTACGGCCAACATCCGGTTCAGAAAGTGGTCCACGACTTCGTCGGCGGTGGACAGCTTGGCCCGGTCGACGAGCCCGGCCAGATCTAGGGCTGCGGTCTCTCGAGGGATGGGTTTGACCTTCTGTATGGCGAGCTGCCAGCCACGATAGCTCCCATACCGAGTATTGAAGTCTTCATCTGCATCCACCATCTTGTTGGACATCGCTGCTTCCCCTCCGTCGGTGCTCGCCTGCGTCGCCGCCGAGATATCCGCGCCGTCAGCGAGGCGCTGTCCGACTCGGCTGATATGAGCGTAGCGAGGGGGAGGCTTTCGATCATGCGGGACGAAATCGATGTCAGGGTAAAGAAGCTCGTAGGCAAAGTTCGCTCTCCCGATGAGCAGGCCAGGGGTGATCCAGGCCCGACCACCGTCCCATCCTGCGACCGTAGGAGGATGGAAGAGGCGCTGCCCGAGGACCGTCGTTGAGGCGTTGAAGTCGGGATGCCCCGGGACGCGGTCGAGTTCCAACTTTCGATAGGTGGATACGGCGAGCTCAACCGGCCCCTTGATGTGGGTGCCCATACTCTCCGGCGCGTAAAAGTCTCGAGAGAGGAACAGTGTCTCCATCAAACGGGCGATATCGTATCCGCTCTCTCTGAACGTGGCGGCGAGCGCCTCGATGACTTCCGGGCTGGGGTGGGCGCGAACGAACTCGGAGTATATTTTGGTGACCAAGAACCTCGCCGCCGCGGGCTGCTCGAGGAGAAGATCGATGACTTGAACGCCGTCCATAGCGCCGGTTCGACCCAAGATCGTCTTCGACCCGGAGTCGTGATGCTCCGCGTTCAGGACGAAGGTGAGGTCCTTATAGTTCCACCCCGTAAAGGCGCGCGCCGCCTCGCGAATGTCCTCCTCGCGGTAGTGTCCGACCCCAAGAACGAAGAGCTCCATGATCTCGCGGGCGAAGTTCTCGTTCGGCGATCCTTTCGTGTTCACCCCAGCGTCCAGAAAAGCCAGCATGGCCGGGCTCTGAGCAACGCCCACCACGAGCTCCCGGAACTGGCCGAGCCCGTGTCGATGGAAGGTCCTCAGCAGCTGGAGGTGCTTTCGATAGTCCCGTACCTTGCTCTCGTTGACCGAAAAGTGACCGTGCCAGAACAACGCCATCTTCTCCTGCAGGGGCCGGGAGGAGCGCAGCATGCGGTCGGCCCACCAGTAGGCCAGTCGGTCCGTCTCGAGATAGCTGGCGCGCAGCCAATAGAAGAACCGATTGACCACCGGCTGGAGGCGCCGATTGCCCGTGGGCTTAACGCTCACGCCGATCGCGTGCCCACGCTCGGCGGCGAGTCGGGTGGCCGCGGGTCGACTGGGGGGAAAGGGCTCGATGCCGGGGTCGTGGATGCCGGAGTGGTCGAAGGGCGGCAGATCGTCTTTTGGACTCCCTCGGAAACGGACCAGTCGCGCCACCGCTCGACGAAGCCCCATCGACGTCCATCGGTCCACTTCGGAGGGGGACGCCCCGAATCCCGCCCGCTCGAGGAGATGAGCGGCGGTCGCTCGATTCCATTCTTCGGCGGGTAGAGGCTTCAGATCGTTCCGGCGCGGGGGCTGGGCAGCGGACGTTGATGCGCCGAGGGCCAGGCACACGGCCATCGAAGCGATGCGCACACGTCGGGAGGCGGGGACGGCGAGTCTCATCGGCCTCGGCAGCCTAGCATCTCTCCGAGCATCGGATCGCCCCCACCCCCCAAAGGCTTCGTGGGGTGTAGACCTGGTCCTCTGCAATAGATAGTCTGATTCCGTGATCCCTCGTTGGGATATGCAAGGCTACCTTACGGCCCGAGTGCGTGCCCATCCGGACTACACCGTCGAAGTCCAAGTGAGCGAGCCCTGTGCGATCACCATTCCGGACCGTCGGTGGCACACCCTCAGCTTCTACGTGGGTGCGCCGGTGCCCGTCGACGTGGCCAACCAGGTCTGCTCGGGAAAGGCAGAGCTGGAGCCCGGGGGTGTCCAGATTCTCCCCGCCGCTATGCATCATCGATCGGCTTGGGCGCGTCCCACCGTGGCAGTGCATGTTCACATGAATCCCGCCTTCATCCTTCGCCGGGCGGGCCTCGGAGCGGCGAACGCTGAGCTTCGGGCTCAGCTCGATGCTCGGGATCCCACCCTCCGGGCTCTGGGCGCCGAGCTCTTCGAAAGCGCGAAGCATCGAGGCACGGAGTCCGATCTCGACGCGCTCGTGGACCAGGTGGCCTGTCATCTCGCGGCGCACCACCTCTCCCTCCGACCGGAGGCGGCGGAGCTCGAGGCGCCGTCGATCGGCGAGGCTTCGCTGCACGGGCTTCTGGTGCAGCTCCGGGGACCCTCGGTGGCTTCGGCCGAAATCGGCCAGCTGGCGGATCAGAGCGGATTGAGCGCACGCCGCTTTCGGGAGCTCTTCTCAGCGCGCTTTGGCACCTCTCCCAAAGCCTACATCCTTCGTCATCGGGTGGAGCAGTCGAAGCTGCTGATGTGGGAGGCAGGATTGCCCCTGGGGCAGATTGCGCTCGAAGCGGGGTTTTACGACCAGGCTCATTTCTCGCGGACCTTTCGAGCCCTGATCGGTATGACCCCGTCGCAATACGCACGATGGCTGGATCGGCGCTCGGTCACGGGGAGGCAAGCACGGTGAGGAACACCGCCCCTTGGACCGCGCCGCCCGGACTCACGACGACCTCCTTGACCTCCCCGCTCGCGGAGTATCGGACCACCGTGTTGTTCCTGTCATTGGTGGCGAGAAGGTCCCCATTATCTAGAGCAAGACCGGTGGCGCTAGGGAGCGGGATCGAGACCCCCGTAGGTTGCCCGTCCAACCCCAATCCGAGCACGAGTCCACTGCCTTCGTTGCTCACCCAGAGCTGCTGGCGATCGGCGTCGAATACGATGACTCGTGGCTCTGAAAGACCCTCGATGTTCTCTGCGAACCTCGAGATATCCCCGGTGGTAACGTCAACGGCGTAGATGGCTCCCGAGGTATACGCGGGGACCAGAAGCCTTCCGTCCGGATGAAAAGTCATCCCGGCGTCCAGTCCGCGCAAACCTCGCCCGGCTAGGTCATAGACTCGATCCACCGTTCCATCGCGGCTCACTCGGGCAACTCTTCCAGAGTCGAAGCCTCCGATGTACGCCGAGCCTTCCCGTCCGAAGACGAGGGCCACCGGGCGGGCAATACCTCCTAGCGCGGACGGGTTTTCGGAGAGGTCGAACCAGGTGTCGACGAAGCTCAATGTATCCGCTCGGTAGCGGAGGATTCGTCCATTCTCCTCGCTTACGACGTATAGGAGTCCGTCGGGACCCACTGCGGTCGCCTGAGCCCCCGAGATTCGACCTCCGTCGTCCAGATCTGAGAGCGCCACACCGCAAAGGTCGAAGCGATGCACCTGGTTGGAGCGATATCCGCTCACCAGCAAACTTTCTAATCGCGCCGAGGGGCACTCGTCGGACCCGCATGCCGTAGCGAAGATGACCGCGAGAAGAAGCAAGGGACGAAAGGAAAGACCGCGATGGGACATGGTTCCCCATCTATCCTGAGCCTCTCGCTGCCTTATTGTAGAAATCGGCGGAGCCGACGGGGCGAAGCTCAGGCCGGCTGAATTTCGAGGATGACCGACTGAGCTGCGATCTGCGCCCCCGCCTCGGCGTGGATCTCGGCAACGGTGCCATCGATGGGTGCGTTCAGCTCGAAGTGCATCTTCATGGCCTCCAGCACCCCTAGGCGCTCTCCCTTGATCACACGCTGACCGGGCTGGGCTTCTAGGGAGGTGAGCTTTCCGTGCATCGGTGCCCGCACGCACCCCTCACCGGCCTCTTCGCGGGGCTGCCCCGCCCGCCGTGAAACGAACGCGAGGGTTTTGTCCGCAAAGACGAGCGTGAGGGCATCGGGCCCCTGATGCACTCTGGTTTGCACGACCCGGTCGTCGCAGCTCAGTCGCCACCGGGAGCCCTCAACCTCGACGACGCGCACCCTGAACGTGGTCCCCTGAACGGCCACGGTTTCCGTCCCGGATCGGTCGGATTGAACCCGGACCATTTGGGGCGCCTCCGAGCCCTCGAAGACATGCACAAACTCAAGCCCGCCCTGAGTCGACCAGTCGAGAAGCTCCGGATGCACCCCGAGGGCCTGAGTCTCAGCCTCCTCACGTGCCCGCCGACGCAGTACCGCGGCGGCCAGCGCAAAGTCGATCGGGCCCGGTTGAGGGGCTGTGTAGCTGGCCGCGGAAAAGGTCTCCGTTAGAAAGGAGGTTGTCGCCTGCCCGGCCGCGAATCCGGGTTCGCCCAAGCAGGCCACCAGGAAATCCCGATTGGTAGGTAGGCCAATGAGCGCCGTATCTTGGAGCGCTCGGAGCAGCCTCCTTCGGGCTTGGTCGCGATCAGCTCCGTGCGCCATGATCTTGGCCACCATGGCGTCATAGAAAGGCGAAACTTCGCTCCCGGCGCGGATGCCGGCGTCGACGCGGACCCCGGGGCCGGACGGCGCCTTCCATAGCGCCACCCGTCCCGTGCTGGGCAAGAAGTCCTGCGCGGGATCCTCCGCGTAGAGTCGGACCTCCATCGCCCACCCGTCGAGTCGAACCTCCTCCTGGGTCAGCGGCAGCGGTTCGCCGCGTGCCACCCGAAGCTGGAGCTCAACGAGGTCCAATCCGGTCACCAGCTCCGTTACGGGGTGTTCGACCTGAAGGCGCGTGTTCATCTCCAGAAAGTAGAACTTGCCGTCCCCGTCGAGCAGGAACTCCACTGTTCCCGCCCCGCGATAGTCCACCGCTTCCGCGGCGGCTACCGCGGCCGCTCCCATTCGAGTTCGAAGCTCGGGCGTGAGCGCGGGGCAGGGCGCCTCTTCGATGACCTTTTGGTGCCGGCGCTGTACCGAACAGTCGCGCTCTCCGAGGTAGAGGGTGCGACCGTGGTCATCCGCCATGACCTGGATCTCGACGTGGCGTGGACTTCGGATCGCTCTCTCAATAATGAGGTCCCCGGATCCGAAAGCGCTCTCCGCCTCGTTTCGCGCCAGCGCCAGCGCTTGGGGGAGCTCTTCGAACCGGCGGACGAGGCGCATCCCCCGTCCGCCGCCCCCGGCGGCAGCCTTGACCATGATCGGGAAGCCCACCTCTCGGGCCGCCTCTATGAGCACCGCATCCGATGACTCTTCGCCTTGGTAGCCGGGCACGCAAGGGACCCCGGCCTGGACCATGTGTCGCTTCGCTCGGGCCTTGTCGCCCATGATCTCGATGGCGTCGGGAGGCGGACCCACAAACGTCAGCCCCGCATCCTGAACCGCTCGAGCGAAGCTGGCGTTTTCGGAGAGAAAGCCGTACCCCGGATGGAGCGCATCTGCCCCCAGCCTGCGTGCGGCCTCGAGCACTTTCTCCACCGATAGATAGGACTCGGCCACGGGGCCCGGTCCGAGGCGGGCCGCGTCGTCGGCAAAAAGGACATGCGGCGCATCTGCGTCGGCGTCGGAGTAAACGGCCAAGGTACGTAGTCCCATGGCTCGGGCCGTCTTCATAACCCGAAGAGCGATCTCGCCGCGATTGGCAACGAGCAGAGACGAGACGTCACGCGAGGGCATTTAGCTACATCCTTCCCACGCCGAAGGCGTTCGGCTGGAGGGTTCGACTCCGCGCCTCGAGGCAGGTCTCGAGAGCCATGGCGAGGACCTGACGTGTATCCCGAGGGTCGATCACCCCGTGGTCGAGAACTCGTCCCGAGGTGTAGAAGGCATTCTCCTGTTTCTGAAAGTGAGCCACGATCTGCTTTCTCTGGGCCTCGAGCGCCGCTTCGGGGGCTTCTTGCCCCTTTCGAGCCGCGATGGCTCGCGCCACCTCCGACATCGCCAAGGCGGCCTGCTCCCCGCCCATGACTCCAGTGCTGGCATTGGGCCAGGCGAAGAGAAAGTCAGGTCGGTAGCCGAACCCGCTCATACCGTAGTTTCCAGCCCCGTAGCTGGCGCCGATATAAAGAGCGATGCGCGGAACCCGAACGTTGCTCACCGCCTGGATCATTTTGGCCCCGTGCTTAATCATGCCCGCTTGTTCGTACCGCGTGCCGACCATGTATCCAGTAGTATTGTTTAGATAAATGAGCGGCGTCTGCGCCTGATCGCAGAGTTGAACGAACTGAGCTACCTTGGTGGCACCGTCCGGATCTATAGGTCCGTTGTTTCCTACGATGCCCACTGGGATTCCAGTGATGTTCGCCTTCGCGCAGACCGTAGTGGCTCCATAAAGCGGCTTGTGCTCCACGAGCTCGGAGCGGTCCACGATGCGAACCAGCACCTCCCTGACGTCGTACGGGATCTTGTAGTCCACGGGAACGACCCCCGCGAGCTCATCCGGTGAGTAGCGGGGTGAGGCATCGCCGTAGGTCCTACGTGCGGGGCTCGAATGGCGATTCCAATCGAGCTTTCCCATCACCTCCCGACAGAGAACCATCGCGTGCGCGTCGTCGTCCGCTAGATACTCGACCAATCCCGAAGTACTGGCGTGCATCTCGGAGCCGCCCAGCTCTCGTTCGTTGGCTGTCTCGCCGGTGGCGGCTCGCACCAGAGCGGCCCCGGCGAGAGCAGCCATCCCGTTCTTCCGCACTCCGATGACGTAGTCCGACATGCCCGGCATGTAGGCTCCGCCGGCCGTGGAGGGGCCGTGAAGGACCGCGAGGGTAGGGATGCCCGCGGCGCTGAGCTCGGCTAGCCGACGGAACACTGTCCCCCCTCGAGCCCAGAGCTCGACCTTGTATCCGAGGAGATTGGCTCCGGCGCTCTCGACGAGATGCACGAAGGGAAGTCTCTGGCGCTGGGCGATATCGAGAGCGCTGAGCATGGCTTCGAGGCCACCCATGGTCATAGCTCCAGCGCGGATCCCGCTGTCGTCCGCGACGACCATGCATCGCACTCCGGAAATGAATCCGATGCCCGCGATCAAGCTCCCCCCCGGGAGGCTCGTCTCGGGGCTCTCGTCTTCCCATAGATAGTTAGCCAGCGTATGCAGGCGAAGAAAGGGGAGCCCCGGATCGAGCAGGTGAGCGAGTCGCTCGCGGGGGGGCAGCTGGCCCCGCTTCTCGAAGGTAGCGTTGCGCGCCCGGGAAGCCTCCCGCGTTCGCTCTTCGAGGGTGCGGAGCCGAGCGATGAGAGCGAGCATATCTTCGCGCTGCTCAACGAAACGGGACGAGTTGGGTGAGATAAGAGACTGAAACTGAGACATGTCACTCTCGCAGGAGGCCGGGGGGAACGGGCACCGGGTGATCCAGAAGAATCTGCGAGTAGCCCTTGCCCTGCGGGTCGTTTCGCAAGCTGGCTACGCCGCCTCCTCCCAGCACGTCATGCAGGACAACGTTCATCGCAGCGGTTCCCGGAAGATAGAAGCGCTCCACCCGGCTCGGGGCGAAGTGCTCGAAGCGACGAGCCACCGCCGGCTCCGTGAGCGCGGCCCAGATATAGGGTACGAGCTCCGTTCGCCGAGCGATGACACCGATGTTGGCCTTATCCCCCTTGTCTCCGCTCCGAGCCCAGGCGAGGCGGATGAGCGGCACCTCGACGAGGGCCTCATCGGCGCTCGGGAGGGCGGGGACCGGAGCGGGTAGGGTCCGCGTGGACGGACTTGGGGTGCGTCGGGCCGAGGACGACGAGGGGCCCGCGGAGACCGGTTCGCCGTCGAGCTCGACGCGTATCGACACGCGCTCTTTAGGATGGCGGAAGGAGAAGAGTCGGACCACGGGCGATGGCTTGGGGCGACCGCCGGCGTATAGGGTGAGGCCGGGAGGGGCTCCGAGGGCCGCACCGATGGTCTCTCTGAGCAGCGCCTCTATCCCCATCGGGGAGGGATGCTTGGCCGCGATTTTAACCGCGACTTCGCGCGCTTCAAAAGAGCGTCGTGCCGCACCATAGTGGCTCTCGTCTCCGATGATCTCGACGAGGGTCTCCTCGAAAGGAGGAAGTCCCCCTTGTTCCAGCCGTCTCTCGGCTCGGGCCACGGCCAGCTCCCCGAAGGTCCGAGCCTTTCGAGCGGCCTCAAAGCCGTAGAAGAAGAGAACGTTTCCCCCGCGGAAGCCGTCGGCGAAGGTGGCGCTGACTTTGTAGGTCGACGGAGGCATGTGACCCTGGGCTCCGGTCACTCGCACCCGGTTTGGGCCCACCTCTTCGATGCGCACCTGCCGGAGGTCGCAGACGACATCCGGAAGAACATAAGCCCCGGGGTCGCCCACTTCGTACAGCAGCTGCTCGGCGACCGTCGCTCTCCGAACTTGCCCGCCCGTACCTTCGGGCTTCGTGCAAGTGAAGCTGCCGTCGCGCGAGATCTCGGCGATCGGATACCCGATGTCGAGGAGGCCTCCCGCGACATCTTCCCAGTCCGTGAAGTTCCCTCCTGTGGCCTGGCTCGTGCACTCCAAGATGTGACCGGCAAGACTCGCTCCGGCCAGTTCGTCCAGCTTATCGGGACCCCAGTCGAAAGCGTAAATACAGGCGCCGAGGGTGACGGCGCTGTCCACGACACGTCCCGTGACCACGATGTCGGCTCCTTCACGGAGGGCGGCCGCGATCGGGAAGGCGCCGAGATAGGCGTTGACGCTCTGAACTTTCGCGAGATCGGGAAATCGAGCTCCTGAGAACATTTCGACCGGAGCCTCGGTGGCGAGATCTCGGAGCTGATCCGAGAGGTCGTCACCGCTGATCACTGCGACCCTCAGGTCGAGGTCCAGCTCCGTGACGAGCGACCGTATCGCCTCCCCGCAAGCCTCAGGATTGACCCCGCCGGCGTTCGAGACAACCTTGATCCCGGCCTTGGCGAGGGCAGGAAGATGGACGCGGAGCGCCTTGTGGACGAAGTCCCGTGCGTAGCCCTGGCTGGGGTCTTCGGACCGAGCACGGGCCAGGATCGACATCGTGATCTCCGCCAGATAGTCGAAGACCAGAAAGTCGAGATCGGACGCGACAAGCTGGGGAAGCGCCAAGGCCGACTCTCCCCAAAAACCTGAGGCTCCGCCCACTCGCACTGTGTCTTTGAGCGCCATGATTCGGCCTCAGAGACTCTCGAGGCGATCGGCGACCGCCTCCAAGCGAGTTGCAACAGCGTCCATACGGCTGTCTTCTTCTGGTCTTCGGACGGCGTCGAGGCCGTGCAGGAAGATGTCTACGGCAGCCTGAGTGGATGCTTCGACAGGGGCAGAGCGGGGGCCGTTCCAGCGAAGGAGGTGGGTTCGACAAAGGTACTCGAGGCCCCCGTAGAACATGTCCCGTGCAATTGAGACTGGGACATCCCGAAATACGCCTTGCGAGACGCCTTCCCGAAAGACCCTGTCGAATACGCTGACGTAGCTTCGGTTGAGATGGAGGACCTCTTCGGCCTTATCCCCTTGGGCGGCCCGGAAGTGCCCGCCTACGAGCTCGATGATCCGCCACTCGTCCAGGCAGCTGCGGACATGGTGAAGCGCGAGAAACTCGAGCTGCTCGCGGACGGTCGAGCGAGCCTGAACCCCCTCCGTGGCGCCGTCGGTGAGGCGGGCGTAGAAAGCTCCGAGCACCGCCCCCACCAGAGCGCTCTTGTTTTCGAAGTAGAGGTAGATCGTTCCCTCGGCGACGTCAGCCCGCCGAGCGATCTCGTTCATGCGGGCGCCCTCGAGACCGTGCTCCATCAGGACATCGTGGGCGGCGGCCACGATGGCGCGCTCCTTTTCCTCGACCCGATCTCGGCGGGTGGTCCGCGCGGGCTTGCCTCGGACCGCCGGCGGGCGGGCCGCACCCCTGCTTCGGCTCTTCATGAGTCAGCCTCATGTTAAATGAGGTCGATTCAGTCTTCAAGCAGGAACGTTCAGGTGGACTCAGCGTCGGCCGCGAAACCAGGCCACGAGATGGTCCGCGGTCTCTCTCCAGGCGGGTTCACCCCCTTCGCCGCGGTACGCGGCCTCAGCTGTGGAGTAGCGTGCATTGGAATGGTCGACGCCTTCCTGCACGATCAGATGTGCCGACCCCGGGCGCCGGGCGTTGATCGTCTCGGCTACGACAGCGTGGCCGCGCAGACCTTCGAACTGATCGAAGGCGTTGTAGATGACCAGGACCTCAGCCTCGAGCTCGGCCCAGGCCGCGAGAAAGTTCTTCTTGGCGGCTTGCTGGTGCCACGCGAAGGGTCGACCGTAGTGGTCTTTTCCTCCAAGGCCTCGAACGCTCTTGCGGATTTCGGCCATGCGAGGGCTTCGCCGAGCGATCGCGTCCGGGTGCGTACCGTCCACGAGGTAGGCGAGGTGGAAGCGCGCCCGGTCGATGAGCTCTTGGTGTATGACGCTCCTAGGAACGACCTTGGGACGTCGCTCGAGATAGATACGATCGAAGATCAACATACGTTCGAGATAGGTCAGGGCACCCCCGCCTTGGATCGCCACCTGCCCGATGTCATATCCTTCCCTCTCCAGGGCGCGGGCGAGGAGGGGAGCGGTGGTAGATCCCAGGCTGGAGCCATACACATGCACTCGTCGTGGGTTCAGAAGAGGGTCTTTGAGGAGGGTCTGGTAGGCGGCCACGTAGTGGGCGAGTTCGGTGTCGTAGTCGAGCTCTGAGCACTCGAATCGCTCCACTCGCACCAGAGCTCGCCCGGTCTCCCGGGCCAGGGCGGCCAGGATTTCGCGAGCCCCTGAGCCTTCTCGATAGGCCACGGTGCCGCAGGAAACCCATTGGGTAAACAGGATCGGTTCGAGTGGCCCACGCCCGGTGACGGGGAGGGCGATCGCGGCGAGGAGTCTCGTGCCGCCCACGTCCACGTGGCGGAGGTGGGTCGTGACCCCGGGGATCTTCTCCCAAGGTTTTTGTGACTGGCTGGGCGCGGCCCCCGCGACGGAGCTCGCGAAGACGCTGAGGTTTATGGCGACGGCAGTAAAGACGGATTTTCTCATTCTGGAGACTCCTGGGTTGGGATGGCGATGGGCATTTGTAGCTCGGTGACGAAGTCGTCCTCGGACGGCGCGAGCACGCGAGAGGGGAGCTCGTAGCCCTCCTGATCAGCGCTAAAGCGGTGATAGATTTCGAAACTCTCGAGGGTTATCTCAGGCCCGCTCTTGGTCAGGTTTTCGCGAAGTCGTGCGGCGCGGGCTTCAAGGGCTGAGTATGGCCCCAGGTGGATCATGGATAGGGCTACGCCGCGGGCTCCGACCCAGTCGACGTCGTCCGACGAAAACGCCCCCGAGCGGGCGTCCTCCACCGGTACGCAAACGTCGACGATCCGAGGGTCGGCAGGGGGTTTTCGGACCCAGCGTGTGAAGGGGGCCCGAGGGGCACGTGCCCCCGCTTCGGCTGCGCGCCGCTCTGCCTCATCGAAAGCAGCCGAGATCTTGTCTCCTGGAGCGATGGGTATCCGCAGGCAGAATTGCGGATCGCTCAGGACTACCCGAATCGGTCCGTGCTGGCCCAGCCAGTCCTCCCGGAGGACGGTGCGAAGAACGCCCAACGCCTGGAGCTGTCGATCCACCTCAAAACGGGACTTGCGGAGCGCCGCCTCGTGGCGCTCCAGGGCCTGAGCGAGGTCAGCGTGCGCGTGCCCGAGAGCCCTCCTAATCTCGGGGAGGCTCATACCCAGCTCGCGTAGACTCAGGATTTGGTTCAGCGCCTCCGTCTGCGACTCGGTGTAGTAGCGATAGCCCGTATCGGCATCCACGTGCGCGGGTTCGAGGAGACCTTCTGCGGCGTAGAACCGGAGGGTCTTGACCGACACCCCGCCCAGTCGGGCGAAGCTACCGATAGACATGAGCCGGCTCACGGTCCCACCGTAGACTCTCCCCCCGGGGGAGAGTCTACGCCGCTCTTGCCCTCGCGACCTCGGCGGCTTGCGCTGACTCCGCCCTTCGCTCCAGGGTGGTCCCATGGTGGCCGTGGCCCGTCCCCCCAGGTCGGAACTTCCCGAGTTTCGTCGACCTTGGGGCATTCTTCACGATCCGGCGCTGGATCGAGCCGTGGCGGCCCTGGACGCCAGAAGGGATTGCCAGGCCATTGCGCGCGCTCTCTCCGGCGACCTCTTTCCCTTCGACATCACGCGGTCTCTCGAGGTGGCCCTCCTGCACACCTACGGGGCGCGGCGGGTGGCCAAGCTCCTCGCCGCGACCGGCGAGTTCGAGCGGCGTGGCCAACGGCGCTACGACGACACGGGTATCCTCATCGGTCGCTTCGTGGACATGGGGTGGGATCATCCAGAAGGGGCAGCCGCGCTCGAGCAGATGAATGCCATCCACGGACGTTTCTCCATCCCCAACGACGATTTCCTCTTCGTTCTGTGGACCTTCATCGAGTTCCCGATCGCTTGGATGAAGGTGTACGGCTGGCGAGCCTTCTCCGAGCACGAAGCGCAAGCCTGGTTCTACTTTTGGTCGGGCGTGGGCGAGCGTATGGGGATTCGTGAGATTCCCAAGGACAAGGCAGCCTTCGATGCTTGGGTAGAAGCCTACGAGGAGCGCGAGATGATACCAACAGAGGCCGCAGCCAAGGTCACCGAAGCCACTTTAGAAGTCTCGCGCGGCTGGCTACCTTCGCCCTTCCGGTTCCTCGTCGAGCCCGTCGCGCGGTGTCTGTGTCGGCCCCGCTTCCTGCACGCGGCGGGACTGAGACCACCGCATCCTTGGCTCAGGGCCGTCGTACACGCCACTCTGAGGGTGCGGTCATACATCAAGCGCGTGCTTCCTTTGGAGCCCTACGGGCGGACCATGGCGGGGCAGAACTGGCGCAGCTACCCCGGTGGAGCTCCGAGCACCTCAGAGGTCGGTCCGTCATGACGCTGGAGCTCTACACCTCCCCCACCCCCAACGGTTGGAAGGTTAGTATCATGATCGAGGAGCTGCGAGAGGCCGGAGTGTCCCTCCCTGACCTCACCGTTCACACCGTCGATATCTTCCACGGGGAGCATTTGCGCGAGGGTTATGAGCAGATCAACCCCAACCGTAAGATTCCCGCCTTGGTCCACGAGGGACACGCGCTCATGGAGAGCTGCGCGATCCTCCAGTATCTCGGAGAGAGATTTCCCTCTCCACTGCTCCCTCTGGGAGATGAGAAGTGGGAGGTGCTCCCGTGGGTCTATTGGCAAGCGGCCAACGTCGGCCCCGCCTTCGGCAATAAGCTGAGCTACACCCGCTATCTCACCGAGCTCCCGGACGAGGCCCGCGCTCATCCTCTCGAGCGTTTTGGCAAGGAAGCTCTGAGGCTCGTCGGCGTCTTCTCTCGTCAGCTCGGCGATAAGAACTACTTGCTCGGTGCCCAACCCACCATCGCCGACATCTCTATCTATCCCTGGTTCAGGGGCTACAAGTGGAGCAAGGTGGACGTCACCTCCTTCGCTAACGTGGCGACGTGGCTGAAGAGGATGAGAGCTCGTCCAGGGGTCGACCGAGGGCTCGCCTACGGCATTCGTGAGGGGGAGATCGACCAGTGGTCCGCCGAAACGAAGGCCCGCTACGCCCGCGGCGGGGCCCAGCTCGCTCGAGAAGACGAGTAGACCCTCTCCGCGCCTCCTTGGTACCCCTAAAGCGTGAGCGGCGACCGCCCTTTCATCAGTTTTCGTTGGGTTCTTCTGAGCCTGCTCCTCTTCGTGGCCGCCGAAATCGTCATTGGCCTCGGGCTTGGGGAGCTGGTGGCGGGGCGCTACATGTCGATCGGAACCTCGTTTTGGATCCGGGGCTCGACCCAGCTCCTCGCTTTTTTTCTGGGGGGCATCGTGGTGGGCGTCATTTCTCCTGGCGTGCGGATCCTGGAGCCCGCTTTGGCTGCATTTTCCGCAGTTCTCCTCACCGTGGTGACGGCCCTCTTCGTGCCCTATGCCTTTGCCCGCATGGGAGGGAGCCGCCTGGCCACAGCCGGCTTCATCGCCTTCGGTCTCGCGCTCGCAGGGGCCTGGATTGGAGAGCGTCTCAGCGGGGGACTGAAGGACTGATCCACGCCGGCGGCCTTGTGGCGGCTCCCGGCACCCCCTACCGTGCTTCCATGCCGGTAGAGAGCATTCGGGAGATTCTCGGCTCGGCGCGGTCGGTCGAGCACCCCTACCTTCAGGGGGCGTGGACGCCGCTCTACGAAGAGGTGACCGCGCGACAGCTCGAAGTGATTGGGGAGGTGCCGCGGGATCTCGCCGGCGTGTACCTGCGCAATACGGAGAACCCCGTTCACGCGCCCCTGGGTGTGTATCACCCCTTCGACGGGGACGGCATGATCCACGGCATCTCCTTCGAGGACGGGGACGTGCGCTACGCCAATCGCTTCGTGCGCACCCGGGGCTTCGAGGCCGAGGCCCAGGCGGGGCGAGCGCTATGGTCGGGTCTCGCCCAGCACCCGAGCCTCTCCGAGCGACCAGGATGGGGCGCCCACGGAGGCCTCAAGGATAGCTCTTCGACCGACGTGGTGGTGCACGCAGGACGCGTCCTATCGACCTTTTATCAGTGCGGGGAGGGTTACCGGCTCGACCCCTACTCCCTCGAAACCCTCGGCGTTGCAGACTGGGTCCCATCCCACGGGATCTCTGCTCATCCCAAAGTCGATGAACGCACCGGGGAGCTCTTGTTCTTCAACTATTCGAAGGAAGCTCCGTACATGCACTATGGGGTCGTCGATGCGAACGATCGGCTGGCTCACCTCACCCCGATACCGCTGCCTGGACCACGACTTCCCCACGACATGGCCTTCTCGGAGCGCTACTCCATCCTCGCTGACCTTCCCCTGTTTTGGGACCCGGAAGCCCTGGCCAAGGGCGTCCACGCGGCTCGCTTCCGCCCCGATCTTCCCACCCGCTTTGCCGTCCTGCCTCGATATGGAGGTCCCGACGACATCCAGTGGTTCGAGGCGGCTCCGACCTATGTTCTCCATTGGATGAATGCCTGGGAGGAGGGCGACGAGTTGGTCCTCGACGGATACTTCCAAGAGGAGCCTCAACCTCCTCCCCTCGAAGGCTATCCCAAGGGCATGGGTCGACTCATGGCTTACGGTCATCGAGCCGCTCCTCCTTGGTGGCCCCAGTGGCGAGATTGAAACGCCATCGGTGGAGTTTGGGCCGGAAGCTATGCTCGTCGACGTA
>JBCBRU010000161.1:0-15111 GCA_039819565.1 Myxococcota bacterium
CCATCGACTCGCTGCGCTTCTACTACGGGGTCGAGGGGCGGATCTCGCCCACCATCACTATCCAGAAGAACCTGCCCCTCATCGGGGACATGCTCGGCTACGGGCGACGGTCTCGGGAGCTCGACGCGCGGGTAAAGGCTTTTGCCCCCCACGTGGCCATCTCCGATGCCGAGCCGTGGACCCATCGGGTGGCCTGGAGGCTCGGGATTCCCCGGGTGGGCTTCGATCACTTCGGAATCATGGTCCACTGCCACGTGCCCCTCGCGGCGGGGGACTGGGTCAAGAGCTTCCTCGATCGGTTCATGTACAAGCTCCTGATGGGCAAGCCGGAGCGGATCCTCGTATCGAGCTTCTACGACGCTCCCCCAAAGCGAGACGACACCAAGGTCATCGGGCCCCTCCTCCGTGAGGAGGTCCGCGAGCTGCGCGGAGCCCAGAGCCAGGACCATCTGCTCGTCTACTTGAACAACGGCCAGCACCAGCTCACCCCGGAGCTTCACGCCGCCTTCCGCGGGGCCGACGTCCCGATCAAAATGTACGGGGCCGGGCGCACGGACCGCGACGGCAACATCGAGTTTCGTCCGCCGGCGGGGAGGGCCTTCCTCGAGGACCTCGCCACGTCACGGGCGGTCGTGTCCACGGCCGGAAACCAGCTCGTGGGTGAGGCGCTCTTCTTCGGCCGTCCGCTCCTCGTCATCCCCGAGGGTACGGTGGAGCAGCGGATGAACGCCGAGGCGGTGGCCCGTCTCGGGGTCGGCGAGGTGACCCAGTTCGACACCTTGGACGCCGACGTCCTCCGCAGCTTCCTCCGCAACGTTCCGCGCTACGCCGCGAAAGCGCGGGAGCGCTCTACCGACGGGCGAGAGGCGGCCTTGGTCCTCCTCGATAAGTGGATCCACGAGCTGGGCAAGCAGAAGAAGAAGGCTCGTCAGCGGGCTCTTCGCCCCGTCAACGTTTGAACTCTACCGTCGCTTTAGTCAGCGACTAGAGATTTAGACACCGACTAAAAATGATGCTATTCGGCCGTCATGGCCGACGAGGCGTCCGTCCGACCCCGAGGAAGAGCTGCGGTTCGATCCGCGCTCCTCACCTCGGCGGTCCAGCACCCGCCCGACTCCGGGCCCCTCTCGGTCCGGGACATTGCGCGTCGCGCGGGAGTGAATCACGGCCAGGTCCAGCATCTGTTCTCCGGCAAGGACGGGCTGTACCGGGCCATCCTCGAGCACCTGGCTCAAGGTTTGGACGCCGCCCTCACCGACGCTCCGCCGGAGGTGCTGGCGGAGTCGGCGCTCAGCACCCTCCTCGCCGACCGTCGCTTCGTGCGGTTCCTCGCTGGCTACCTCGTCGAGCACCCGGAGGGAGAGATCCCGCAGGAGAGCTTCCCGGTGGTGCAGCGATTGGTCGCGGCGGAGGCGGACGAGGCGGAGACGTCCCGCGCCGAGCTCGCGGCCCTCGTGGCTGCCGGTTTGGGGTGGGCTTTTTTTGAGCGCTGGATTCGAGCGGCTTTCGAGCTCAGCGATGAGGAGGCGGGACAGGTCGGTGAGGCCATCCTGGCCCCGAGGAGGAACCATCCGTGAGCGTCGAAAACACCAAACTCTACATCACTCTGGTGCTGGTGGGCTTCGCGCTGCTCGAGCTCGCGCTCGGCCGCTTTGTCCATCGCAAGACGTCGACCTTCAAGGATGTCGTCATGGATCTCGGGAGCGCCCTCCTGGTGCCCCTCGTGATCGTCCAGCTCATCTTGTCCTTGTCACCCTGGATTGCAGAGAGGTTGGTTCCCCATAGCCAGGGCTGGCTCGCTCACTGGCCGGCGTGGGCCATGTTCGGGGTGTTGCTCGTCGCCGACGACCTGACCCAGTACCTCTGGCATCGCGCCTCCCATACTCCCCTCCTCTACCCGCTCCATCGCGCGCACCACTCCGGTGGATACATGTCGGTGAGGATCGTCTACCGAAACAACCTCGTCTATTACCTCTTCATGCCGGGGCTGTGGCTCTCCGGAGTGCTCGTGTACTGGGGCTTCGGGGCGGTCTACCCGGTCTACTTGGCCGCCAAGATGACGGTCATCATCGGGGCGCACTCGAGCGTCCCGTGGGATGCACCGCTTTACCGCTGGCGCCTGACGCGGCCCCTCATGTGGGTCGTCGAGCGGGTGATATCGACCCCGGCGACCCACGCGGCGCACCACGGCCTCCATGCGGGCGATGGCGTCACCCACTACAAGGGCAACTACGGAAACTTCTTGTTCCTGTGGGACGTCCTCTTCGGCACCGCCCGTATCACCCGGCGTCGCCCGGTCGAGTTCGGCATCGAGAACCTTCCCCCTATGGGGCTCGTAGAAGAGTTCGTGTGGCCGCAGTCTATGCTCCGACGACGATGACGAAGTCTTCCTGGTCGAAGCTGCCCCCGCTGTCCCGCGCTTCGACCCGGAATGAGTAGGTCCCGGCGGTGCGGGGGGTGCCCATGATTCGGCCGCCCGCCTGCAGTCCAAGCCCGGGCGGGAGGCTGCCGCTCACCACGGACCACGTGAAGCTCCCGGCGCCCCCTCGGGCCTGGAGTAGGACCTCGTACCCCACCCCGGGGTCGGCCGGGGGAAGCGTCTGCGCGACGATGTCTACGACCGGCAGGCAGTTCTGCACCACCTCGAGGCTGTATTGAGCAGAGTTGCGGCGCGCCCTCGAGTCCTCCGCTCGAGCGGTGAAGTTGAATGGTCCCGCCGCTGTGGGAGTGCCGCGCAAGATCCCGTTCGGTTGTCCGGTGGGGTCGAGGGCCAGCCCGCCCGGCAGGGCCCCACCGATGACGGTCCACACCAGGGCTCCGGACGCGGTCGCCGTGAGGGAGGTCATATAGGACATACCCACGCATCCGTCGGGTAGCCTCCCGCCGGTCAGCGCGGGGGGCGCGTCGGCCGACGGGGTTACGACGAGGCTCAAGGCTTGGGTCGCCTCCATCCCGAGCCCGTCACGCACTCGGACCTCGAAGTCGAAGGTGCCGCTGGCCTCGGGACGGCCGAAGAGGGTGGTGGAAGGCGTGCCCTCGGCAATGAGCGCCAAGCCGGTCGGGAGGCTGCCGCTGATCACGCTCCATCGATAATCCGGTCCGCCTCCGGCCGCGACGAGGGCCGCCTGGTAGGGATCGTTTTGGGCGGCGCTCGGGAGCGCGGAGGTGACGATGCTCAGGGCGGCGCCCGCGTCGCCGTCCCCTCCGCTCCCTGCGTCCGAGGCCCCTTGGTCGGCCGCAACCCCCGTGTCGCCGACGCTCGCGTCGTCCCCGGCGTCCGTTTGGACCATGACCCCGAGGTCGACCTCGACGCCGCCGTCCTGAGGGGCTGTCGCGCCGGCGTCGTTCGAGGGCGTCGCGTCGTCCTCGCAGCCGAGGCTCCCAGTGAGAAGGGCGAGGCCCACCGCGAAGCGAGCCCGAGAAACCGTCCACATGATCGGGCGGAATAACCCGGTCCTGAGGAAAGCCGCAATCCGCGCTGCGGCGGGGCTAGTAGAAGAGATGCAGCTGAGCGAGGAATTCGTTGTTGTTCTGGTCGTTTGGCTCCAGGTTCAGCCGCGCCTGAAGATTCAGCTCCATGTAGGTTATAGGGAAAACCTGGACGCCAAAAGTGAGCCGGTGAAGCTCGTCATCCCGCACCAGGAGGTCTGGGTCGATCCAGTCGTACTTGACCTGACCAAAGAGGCCCTCGAGGAAGACCACGTTGACCTCGTGGAACGCGGAGAGGCTGTCCACATCGCGCGACCCCTCCGGCGCCTGCTTTCGAAAGTCGAACTCCCCCAGATAGATGATGGGGAGGAAGGTCGGGATCTTTGGCCAAGGATGTTCCGGATGGTGGAAGTTGAAGCCCCAGTTGGCTCCCACCATGAACTCGTTGCCTACGTCACGGGTCTCGAAGAGCACCGACCCGCCGAGGTGAAATCCGAGATCCCGCCAGCCCGCGCTGAGCGCCGAGCCGAAGCCGTCCGACCCGTCGATGACCGCGAACTGGTTTCGAGTGCTGAAGATTCGATTGGCGGGGGGACCAGGGATGTACACGCTGAGATGGGCGTAGGGATAGTTGGGGTTGATACCCACCTCGATCCCCGTGACCTGGCGCTCGTTGTTGAACGTGTTGTTCTGGCGAATAAAGGCCGTGTGGTCGTCGAGTCGCCAGCCGTAGGCGGGGATGAACTGACCGACCTTGGCGTAGATCTGGTAAGGCAGGTCGTAGAACAGGGCGTACCACTCGCGAAGGAACATCCGGTCCACGATCGTAGACACGTCCCCTTCGCGGCGTCCGAGGATCCCGCCGTTCACGAGGAAAGTGAGCCTGCCCTGGTTGATGGCGTCCGGGTTGTAGGGGGTGCCCGCGAGGTAGATGTCCGTCTGCATCGGGAAGAAGGACACGTTGACGTTAGGGTCTGCGGGGAAGTAGCCGAGAGCGCGAAAATCAGCGCCAACCTGGACCCAAGGGCGGGGGTCGATGCCGCCGTAGCGGGCTGAGCTTCCGGGAGAGACCTCGACCCCGCCGTCCGCATACACCGCGGGTGCGCTCGAGGGCATGCTGGCCGGTCCCACCGCAAGGAGGGGAGGGGGCGCGTTGTCGGGGGTGAAGCTCGCCTCGACCCAGGCGCCGAGCCCCTCCATCGTGAGGGGGGGCGTGCGCGCCGACGGTGCCCGGGCCAGCTTGGCCTTCTTCGGCGTTCCCCGGGTGGGCAGAGACACTCTCCGCTCCGAGGGCCGGGGTCCGAAGAGCGGGTTGATGGCGAGAATCTCTTGGTAGTAGTAGCGGCCGCCTGCGTTGCGCATGCCGCCCCCGGTGGGGTTGAGATGGCAGGCGTTGCAGCTGAGGCTGCACTTTCTCTGCTCGAGAGCGGGGTCGTCCCATCCCTCGGGCTGAAGATGGCAGTTGTCGCACTGGCGACCTGCGAGGACAGCCAGCTGGGGGGTCGCGAAGGCCGGGGTCCCGTACAGGAGGAGGAGCGCGAAGCTCGCCAGGAACGAGGCCCCGAGGGGCCGTCGGCTCAGGGACACCGCTTTCACCGATCCCCCTCAGGGGCACCGCCGTCGACCCAGGCTTCGATGAGCGCTTGGTCTTCGAAGGGCAGGTTGCCGGCGGGCGGCATGCCTTGGCCGGTGCGGGTCCGGGCCAGGATCCGCGCGCTCTGTGAGCGAGCGCCCGGGATCCCGTCCTGGGTCTCGAATACGTCGAGTCTAAAGGAGGCAGGAGCCCCGTTCGTGGCCGGCACGCCATGGCAGTTGGCGCACTCCGTGACGATGAGAGGTCCGATTTCGCCGTTCCAGGTGGGGACTTCTCCTAGGACCGGAGGACCCCGGTCGCCGAAGCCTGGGCAGGCGGCCAACAGGAGGCCGGAGACCAGAGCACAGCAGATTGATACGCGTCTCATGAGAAGCATGGGGATGCTAACAGCCCCTTCGCGCGGAAGTTACTCGGTCATTTCTATGGGAGCCATAGGATTTACCAGCCCCAGGTCCCAGGGCCTCCCTTAAAAGGTCCGACCACTCGAGAGGTAATCCACCCTCCGTAGAAGTCGCCCTCCTGGGCCTTTACGCCCTCTCCGTCCACGAAACAGCGCACCTTGCTCGGGTAGAAGCACAGGAAATCGGCGATCTTCGCGAATGCGGGAGTAGGGCTGGGGTACGCCCAAGCCACCCGCTCCAGGCGTCGAGAACCGTTGTCCACGTGAAAATAACGCGCCTGGCCCTTCCACTCGCAGATGCTCGAGCCCGGGGCCGGGGTCATGAGGTCCATACGGATATCGGCGGGGGGGAGGTAGAAGGTCGGGGGATGGCTCGTTTCGAGGACCCGGTAGGCTCCTGTGGTCTCGGCCAAAACCGTCTCCTCATCGAAGATCTGAACTTTGCCTCCATAGGGGATGAGGGCGGGGGGCCGCGGATAGTCCCAGACCGACTCTTGGCCGGGGCCGGGTTCATCTCTCGGTGGAGGCATGGCCCCATCATTCAGCCCCCATCGCGCGACGACAACTCGCGTCCAGCGATAGTCCTCTCGGAAGGGGTTTCGCGCGGCGTGAGCCGGATCACCCGCGACCATGCCTCGCCCCACGCATGATATCCGCGCTATCCCTGGCCCGATGGCGCGGAGCGGTGGGCTGTGGCTGGGCTTGGCGATGGGCGCTCTCGCGGGGTGCACGACGGTGATTCACCCGCGTGTCCCGCCGTCCCGGGTGGGGCCGGTGGGGCCGCCCGAGGGTCTGCTGAGCGGAGAGACCCGCCTCGCCGCCCAGATGTACCTCGGCACGGTAGGGAATCATGAGCTGGCGGGCGGTCAGCTCGAGGTGACGCACGCCTTCTTGCCCACCGTGGCTCTCCGGGCCGAAGGCTACTTCCTCAACGACGAGGTCTGGGACGGAGCCTCGGGGGCGGGGCGGGTCGGCGTGGCCCTGTCCCCGGTGGAGCATCTGAGCTTTCACCTCGGAGGCGGCATCGGAGGAGGTGAGGGGGGCGCCTTTGGAGGGCCCGACGTCGGCCTCACCCTCGGCTATGTCAACCCGCATTTCGTACCCTTCTTGAGCTGGTCGGGGAGCTATACGGTGCCCCTCGGCGACGATCGGCCCACGGTACGGACGGTCAACTACTCCCCGCAAGAGACCTTCCGCCACGCGGGCCACGTCGGGTTCTCGCTCCCGTTCAACCCGGGGCGCCCGGACGAGGTCGCGTTTCGCTTGGCGGTGGGCATCGGTCAGTCGTTGGTCCTCGGCTCCGACGCGGCTGCGGTCGGCACGAGCTTTCGAGAGGAAGACGAAGAGCCCGTCTTTTCCTTTCTCTGGGGTATCAGCGTCCGCCTCGGCGACCCTCTAGCCCGGCACCCCAACGCCGACTGATGGAGCTCGAGCCGTGATCCGTTCAGCTCTCTTTCCACTTCTCGTCTCGGAGGTAGACGGTGCGGGTGGGGAAGGCGAGCTCGAGCCCGTTTCGCTGCACCACGCGCATGACTTCGAGCATGAGCTTCTCTTGGACCCCGAGATAGGCGGTCCACACCGTAGACTCGGTAAAGCAGTAGATCCGAACGTCGAGACTCGAGGCCCCGAAGTTGACGAGATGCACGAAGCTGAATCCGCGGTGCAAGCCTTCCAGGCTCTTCACCAGTTCGCGGAAGTCTTCGATCACCTTCTCCAGCTGATCCGCCGTCGATTCGTAGGTGAGCCCCACCGTCATATCGATGCGCCGAATGGGTCGGCTGGAGTGGTTCGTGATCGGCGAGGACGAGAAGGTTTGGTTGGGAAGCGTGACCAGCGACTTGTCGAAGCGACGGACCCGGGTGGTCCGGAAGCCGACCTCCTCGACGGTCCCTTCGATGCCGCCCACCTCGATCCAGTCCCCCACCTGAAAGGGGCGATCGGTGAACACGACCACCGAACCAAAGACGTTGGCCACGGTGTCCTGAGCCGCGAGGGCCAGAGCCAAGCCGCCCACCCCGAGGCTCGCGAGCACGCTGGTCACGGAGTAGCCGAGGTTTTGAACGATGGTGACCCCGAAGGTGATCACCACGATGAGCTTCAGGCTCTTGCGGATGAGGGGAACGAGCTGGTCGTCGAGCCGGGATTCGGTGCCGGCCGAGGCTCGACCGAGGAAGAGGGCGAGCACGTCCACCAAGCGCATCACCGTCCAGCAGAGGGTCACCGCGAGCGCGACCTGCAGACCCTGAAAGACATAGGTCTTGATGGTGACCGGCTCCTCCGGAAGCCGCAGGAGCTGGGCGGCGAGGTACCAAAACCCGATCTGAGCCGCCCACGAGAGCGGCGTGGGCACGAGGCGGACGAGATCGTCGTCCCACTGCACGCGGGTCTGGCCGGTCAGGCGTCGGACGTAGTGGCCGAACAGCCAGACCACCACCCCGCGGCTCGCGAAGCCGAGCAGAATGACCAGAAATGCCATCCCGAGGTTGAGGGGGGGTACGCCCCAGAGCACCCCATCGGTCAGCCACGGTGGAAGTTTTTCCAGCAGATCTTGCATGGTCGGGGGGTCCCATACTCCAGACTGGGGTGGATGGCCTACCCTGACGGCATGAGCAGGGGGGGCTCCCACCACCCGCGGTGCGGGGTTCGGGCTGGGGCCACGGGTCTGAGCATAGCCCTGATGGCACTCTCGGTCCTCGGGTGCGGCGATCAGGTCGCTTCGGTGAAGGGGCGGGGAACGCTCGCCGCCGTGCACCTCGACGAGGGAGGCAACTTTCTCGACCTTCGCCTCGTGCCCCGGGAAGCCTCCGTCGCGTTTGCGGCGGATGAAGGCCAGCTCCTGGCCACCTTCGACCTCGAGGGGTTGCTCTTGGATCGCCAAGGACGGCCGGTCGCTCCGGAGCGGCTGCGGGCGGTCGACGTTCAGACCTCGAGCGCCGCGGGATGCGGACGATGCCGGGTCCCGGGCAGCGATCGGCTGCACCTCGGACCCGGAGATCGCTGCCCGATTCCCGGCACCGTGAAGGGACAGGTGTTCCGATTCACCGGCGGCGATGCGGTCCCGGTGGAAGACTCGCTCCTCCTCTCCGCCGTCCTCAACCGACTGCGGATCGCCTGGCCCGGGGCCTGCGACACCGCCCCCGCCAACCTCGACGCCGCTCCCGGCATCGCCGAGGTCTGCGGCCTGACCCCTCCCGAGGCGGGCCTGCGGTCCGAAAGGGTAGCGGTGGCGCCGGATGGAGCCGTCGTGGGGGTGCGTTCGGGCTACGGCGCCTTCATTGGATCCGTGGGTTTCGGGGTCTCCGGGCCTCTGCCGGGCTTCCTCTTCGGAGATCTCCTCGCCCCCTCGGGGCCTCTTCGGCCCTTCTTCGTGGCCAACGGGGGGCTCATCGAGGTCGGCCCGCTCGGTCTCCCTCGAGCCGTGGCTCTCCCTCCCGAGATCGTGGACGCTCGGGGCCTCGCGCGCCTCGAAGAAGGCGCCGTGCACGTCTTTGGCGCGGACCCGAGTTTCGGGCCCGCGGTCGCCCGCTGCGCGCTGGAGAGGGACGGGAGGATCGCCACCTGCAGCCCCGAAGAGGTGGACTGCCTGTTCGCCCTTTCTCCTCTCGTGGACGGCGTGCCCGGCACCGGGGTGGCTCGGGCTCTGGACGGCAACGGCCGCATCTATCGCCGTCAAGGCGCGCGCTGGACCTGCGGGGGACGTCTCGGGGCGGATGGGCAAGAGGGCTTTCGGCCCACGCGTATCGAGCAGGTCGAGCAGGTCGGGGACTGGCTCTGGGTGTGCGCCGACGGGCTCGAGGCGGGGGTGCCGGGCGGGGTGGGACTCCTCGCCGCGAACCTCGACGCCGTCAACCTCGACTTCGAGGTCAAAGTGAGCGGGCCCGGACTGGCCTGTTCGGGCTTCTCCACCCTTCCCGGGTCGCCGGACCGCTTGATCCTGACCCTAGCCGGTACCGGCGCGCGCATCGGTCCCGACGGCGACGTCGTGGCCCTCTGCGACGGCACCCTGCGCTGCGCGCCGGAGGTTGCGGCGAGGTTTCCCGAAGCGGTGGCGCACGGGGTGCTCGCCGTCGACGCCCGCCCGGATGGGGCGGCCGTCGTGGGCGATCTTTCGGGTCGGCTCCACGTCTCCCCGGCCGGGGCCGCGGAGAGTCAGATCATCTTTGGCGACGCTGAAGCCGAGCCTTTCGCCTCCGCGGCCCTGGCCGCGGGGCCGGACGGGGCGTGGGTGTTTTCGGGATCTCAGGTGCCGCACCGCTTCGTGCCGGCCGTCGATGGCTGTGGCCAGCTGGAGGAGGGCCCAGCCACCCGCGGAACCCCACGTCACCCTCTGGACCGGGCGCGGGCGGCGGCCTTCGTGGCCGGGCGGGGATACCTCGTGGGCGGGGAACGTCTGGATGGAGAGGTTTGGCTCCGAGACATCGACGTCGCGACCGGGGCCCTTTTGCAAGTTGGGCTGCAGGTTCCCGCCCCGAGTGCGCTCGTCGACTTGGGGCGAGGGGGGGCCCTCTGGGTGACCGACAACGACCTCTTTTTCATCCCCCCGGGCCAGAGCACTCTGGAGCCGATCGCGGTGGCTTGGGATGACCCCGCCACCGTCATCGTGGAATCGGCTCCCGCCTCCAGCGTGTGGTTGGCGGCGGATCAGCGCGATGGGGTGACCTGGGTCGTGGGCGCGGGGCGGGTGGCTCGGGTGCTGCTCGACCCAGAAGGTCGTCCTCGTGCCGAGGGGTGGTGGTCCTTTCGAATCGATGCGGCCCAGGAGGCGAGCTCCGTCTCGGTGCTCGAGCCCGACCGGGTGATCTTTCTCGAGCGCGTCTTCGGCTTCGACGGGCGGGCCGGTCTTCGAGTGGGGCTGCTCGATCCGGCCTGCGGACTGACCGAGAACCTCGGTGTGTGTCCGCTCTTTGCCAACGAGCTCGCCCCACTCTCCGAGCGCAGACCCGAGTTTCCCGGCCCCCTCGTGCTCCATCCGGACGGGCTCTTGCTCACGACGTTCTTCGAGGGCCTTCTTCTCCGAGGTCCGAGCGCCGCCTTCAACCCCTTCGGCTTTCTCGAAGAGGGCGTGGCGGTTCCGGGGGGGGCTCTGCTCTCCGGCTTCGGCAAGGTGGCCTTCATCAGGTACCAAAGATGAAGAGGGTCGTGGCGGGGGCAGTGGTGCTCCTCCTCCTGGGCGCTTCGGTTCCGCTGCGGGCGCAGTCCTCGGCTGCGGTCGAGACTTCGACGAGCTCCTCGAGCGATGCTCCGAGCGCGGACGTCGACCCCTTCTTCGACCTCGACCTCGACCTCGAGGCGCCGGCGCCTCCTCCGATCGAGAAACGGGGGTTGCTCTGGGCGGTGGCCTCCGTGGTCGTGGTGGGGAGCGTCGTCCTCGCCGTGCTCGCCGCTCGCTCCGGCAACCGCTGCTTCTGCGTCGGGTCCTCCGCCACTGACTGCGGAAGCTGCAACTGAACCCTGGGGCTTCCCGGTCAAACCCGGTCGGGGTGGTGTCGAGCCACGAGCTCAGGATAGCTGCGCTCGAAGTATCGCCAGAGCTGCTCGCCGTACCGCTCCGGAACGTCGCGGGAGGTCATGGGGACCGCCCCCCGCTCGACTTCTTCTTTGGGGGCCATGAAACCGGCGCGGTCGTGGCGAGGGCTGGCCGCGACGGCCTCCGCGTAGCGGGGATGAAGCGTAAGCGGCGTGAGGGGCATGTCGAGCGACGGCCCGTGGAAGTAGCCCAGGGAGATGCGCTCCTCGGCGGCCACGACGCGGTGGGGGGTGGCGAGGAGATAGTTCCCCGTCATGATCTGGAGGAGCTCACCCAGGTTCACCACGAATCCACTCGGGTGGATGGGCACGGAGTGCCAGCGGCCGTCCGGTCCCTCGATCTCGAGGCCGGGGCGATCCGCAGCGAGAAGCGTGAGGAAGCCGGTGTCGTGATGAGGGTTCACGCCCGCCCCTCCGGCGGGAGTGGCGCGGTAGTGAATGAGCTTCAAGAGGGACATGCGCTCTGTCCCGAAGCGGGCCAGGAGGTGCCCCCGGGGAAGACCGAGCCCCACGCCCAGGGCATCGAGGAGATGGGTGGCGACGTCGTCCAAGGCTTCGAGCCAGCGGATGATGACGGATCGATGACCGGGGAGGACGTCCTCCGGAAGCCATGGATTCTCGCCGTGGAGTCGGAGGTAGACCGGGTCGCGGCGGCGGATCGACCCGTGCTCCGACCACAGGTCGACCTGCTCGCGCAGGTCAGGTTGTCCGTTCGTCAGCTCCGAGCCGAGCGGCTCCCAACCTCGGAAGCTGGGGCTCTCCCGTTTGGCGATGCGGGCCTTCGTCGCTTCGGGGAGCGCAAAGAAGCGGCGGGCCGAAGCGAACACCTCTTCGCGAAGGCGGGCGTCCACGCCGTGCCCCACGACGATAAAGAAGCCGACCTCATGAGCATGTCGAGTCAGGGCCTCGGCCCAGGCTCGGCCTTCCTGACCGTCGGGATCCTCCCGCCACGGCCTCAGATCGACGACCGGAACCATCGGGGGAGCATCTAACTACTCGAGGACCATGAAGTCGATGCGGCGGTTCCGCTCGCGTCCCGAGCGGGTGAGGTTCGGAGCCAGAGGTCGCGCGGCCCCGTACCCTTCGGCGGTGACCTGGTCCTCCGGCACCCCGTGCTCGAGGAGGTACTGGCGTGCCTCCTGCGCGCGGTTGATGGAGGTCTCGCGGTTGTCGAGGTCGTTGCCGCGGCCGTCGGTGTGGCCCGCGACTTCGATGCGGAGGCCCTCGTCGGCGAGGAGCAGGTCGACGACGAGATCGAGCCCCCGCCGCGCGGTGGCGTTGGGGGGCGTTTCTCCCTTGGCGTAGAGGAGCGGCTCCGGGAGCTCCAGACGGTTTCCGTCCACGCGAGCGCCCTTCTCGCCGCGGGGCTCGAGCTGGACCGCGAACTCGGGAGCGCTCTGCTCCGCGCTGACGGTGATGCGACGACCGGTGCGGAGGAAGCCGGGTGCGCTCACCGTGAGTCTCCACTCGCCGCCGTTCAAGGGAGCCGCCACGCGCCCGTCGTCGCCTGCGGTCAGGGTTTGGGTTTCGCCGCTGCCGATGGGCACCGCGCGCACCGTGGCGTTCGGGACCGGTGCTCCCGCCGCATCGAGGACGGTGCCTTCGACCTTTCCGACGACGAGGTTGGGGAGGAGGGTGAGCTCGAGAGGGGACTCCTCGCCCTCGATGAGCACCACCTCGGCGTCTCCGGACGCGAAGCCGGGCTTTTCGACGGTGACCTTGACGGGGCCGGGCGGCAGGTCGGTGGACACGAAGCTTCCGTCTTCGTTCGTGGCGGCGGGGGGGCCACCCACGAAACGGACGATAGCGCCCGACACGGGCTCGCCCGACTCGCCGTTCATGACCCGTCCTGCGATCCGGGTGCCGGTGCCCGAGCCGGTCGGCTCCGGCACGAGGACCGGCACCGCCACCGGTGGCCCGCTCGGGCCGCTGAGGGTGTCGAAGGGATCGAGCGTATAGGAGACGAGCGTAAACACGTTGTAGTCGGGCACCGCGGGCACCCCGACGGCTTGGTCGGGGGTGAGACCGATCTCGATCGCGACGTCGATGGCGAGACCGTCGACCGGCCGAACCCGAACCCCCGGGGTGAGCCGCTGGGGAATCACGCGCTGGAGGGCAGGGCGAGCCACGGCGTTTTCGGCCGTGGGGTCCACGGTCTGGGCGAAGGTGAGGGAGCGGCCGGTGATCACCACGCCGGGGGTGGCGAGATAATCGAGGGGGATCTCCATGGAGTACTCGAGATAGGGGGTGACCCAAGCCACGGGCACTTCGACCCCGACTCCGATCTGGAAGCGATTGAACTCGGACACGCCCAGCGCGAAGCGCTCGGGGTTGGTCAGCTCTTCGCCGCTCTCGAGGAGGCTGCTGGAGTTGTCGAGGATGAAACCGAGGTTCAAGTGACCTCGGATCGGGAGCGGGTTGGCGAGCTTGCGCAGATCCGAAGTGAGGAGGGCGCGAATGCGAAACTCGGAAGCCCCGAAGTCGTACCCGGCCTCGCCGATTCCGGAGAGCAGGGTGAGCTGGGCGTCGACGCCTACCGTGGCCAGGTCCGCGACCGGATAGAAGCCCTTTGCTCCGAACTGCAGGTCACCTTGCGATTGGAGGAGGTTGGGGCTCGTCAGCGTGTTGCTGTTGGACGCCGCCCGAATGTTCAACCACAGCTCGAGGAAGTCGATCGGGGAGCCGGAGACGCTGAGCACGCCCGCCACCCGAGTGTTTTCGTCCCCCTCGGCGAAAACGTCGCTGCCCGAAAAGAACTCGAAGCCGAGTCCGAGACGAAGGAGCCCCGGCGCGGAAGAATCGGCCGCCCCCACCCGGAGGATTCCCGTCTGGCCCGAGGGGCTCGGCTGCACGTAGCTGAGTCGGCGTCGGTTGGGGTTGGGCCGCGAAGCCTGGGCGGAAGCCGCGGGGGGAGAGCTCACGGGCGCGGGCGCTGGTGCAGCTTCGGTTGCAGGCGGGGGCGTCGTCGCCTCCGGGCTGGGCAACGGCGCCGAGACCTCGGGGGGGGCCGCTTCGGCCTCCGGGGAGGCCGCTTCGGCCTCCGGGGAGGCCGCTTCGGCCTCCGGGGTTGCGACTTCGGGGTCCGAGTCCGGGGCTTCGGCGGGGGCCGCCTCGGTCGAGGGGCGCGGCGCCGTCGGGATCTCGGGCGTGCCGCCGCTCTGGGCATAGGCCCACGACGACCCGGCGGACACCGCCGCCGCCATGAGGAGAGCGATACGTTTGTGGTTCAGCATGGCTCGAAGGGGCCCGGGGTGAAGATAGAAAGCGCCGGGACCGGTGTCAAAGCGGGAGAGGGCGCGGTTGGAATCGCGACGGGGGTCATCTACGGTGCCCGAGTTGCGCGAAAGGAGGGCGATGTCGGAAGGATGGCTTGCAGGTGGCGTGCTCGGGGCCGTCGTGGCCGCCGGGGCGGCGCTGTCGCCCCCCTGCTTCGCTGCTCCTCCCGGATCCTCCGCCGCCACGGGGGTGCATACCCGGCGCCGGCCGTCTTCGGCGCAGAACCTTCCCAGCCCTCGCGTCTACGAGCACTGGCTGCGCGCCGAGCTCGCGCGGACCCGCGAAGAGCCTGACCAGGCCCGCGAGCAGGTGCTCCTGGCCTTGGTCTACGACGAGCGGGCGCGGCCGCTTCAGCGCGCTCTGGCCGAGCTCGAAGTCGAGGTCGGGACGTCGCGCTCTTCCCGGCGAGCGCTCCGTCGACTGGCGCGCTTCGACCCCGGCGCGGCCCGGCTCCTGCGCGCCCGCTGGGAGGCCGCTCATCAGCGGCTGACCCAAGGGTTGAACGAGGCTCGGCGCGCCTTCGAAGCGCGCGCGCGCTGGCAGCCCGAGGGCGAGACTTGGCTCGCGCTCGCCGTTGAAGCCGGCCAGCCCCGCGCCGCAGCGCTCCGGCTGGCCATGGTGGCGCCCCACCGTTCGGAGCCCCACCGGGTCCTCGCGGAGCTGGATTCCGTCGCCGAAGCGGGGCCGCGACGCCTCCGCCGGGCTCGCGTCCATCGAGAGCGCGCCTTGGCCGCCGCGCCGGACGGGCCGGACGGCGAAGCCTTGGTGCGGCTCGATCACCGGCTCGGCGAGGACGCGCTGGCGGCGGCTCGAGCCCGGGCCTGGCTCGAGCGCGCCCCCTCCCGCTCCTCCCGGCGAGCCCTCGCCGTCCGCGCGGCGCTGTGGG
>JBCBRU010000162.1:0-15002 GCA_039819565.1 Myxococcota bacterium
GTCCGGACCCGCTGGGGGGGTTGGCTAACGAGGTCTCCATGCGAAAGCTGGCGTTGGGGAGGTCGATGCCCACCCCGAGGGCGTTGTCCTGACTGTTCGCCGAGCACCAGCGGAAGTGGATACCAGCCGCAGAACCTGTCCGTGGATGTCGCGAGCGGGGAGCTCTCCGTGACGACCACGGCTGGCATCAAGTACGGCTCCGCGAACAGTCAGGACAACGCCCTCGGGGTGGGCATCGACCTCCCCAACGCCAGCTTTCGCATGGAGACCTCGTTAGCCAACCCCCCCAGCGGGTCCGGACAGTTCGAACAGGCCGGCCTCTGGTTTGGCATCAGCGAACGCGACTACGTCAAGCTGGTGGTCATGTCGACGAGCGGGGGCCCGAGGATTCAAGCCCTGCTCGAGAGCGCGGATGGGACCGCCAATCAGTTCAACCAGGCGGTGTCCCTTCCCGCGGACGAGATCCGCCTGGCCCTCGAGCTCGATCCGGACGTAAATGCGATCCGAGCCCTCGTCCGCGTAGGCTCCGCCGGCTCGGAGTTTCAACTCGGCCAGTTCAGCGGTGTCGACAGCGCCTGGTTCAGCAAGGATGCCGCCGGAATCGACTTCGATGTGGGCACCCGCAGCTTCGGGGGCATCTTCGCCACGCACCGAAATCGTTCCCCGAGCCTGGGGCCGCTGACCTATCGCTTCAAGGACTTCGGATTGAGCGTGATCAACACCGGCCCTGCCGTGATACCTCCGGGGCAAGTTGATTTTCGCGGCTGGAACTTCAACAGCTTTCGCCCTACGGCGCTGGTCTACGGCCCGGACGAACGCCTCTACGTAGCCACCGTAACCGGTGACATTCGGGTCTTCCGGATCGACCACGCTGCACAAACAGCCACCCTCGACGAGACCATCACCGGAGTTCAGAATCGACTCCTGCTGGGCTTGGCCATCGATCCAGACTCTACCCCAACCTCGGTCACCCTGTGGGCCGGTCACTCCGATGTCTCCCAAGGTAACGGCGCCGCCAACTCGGGCGAGGTGACCCGCATGACGAGCCCCAATTGGACACCCGTAGACGTCATCACCGGACTCCCGCGAGCCATCGCCAACCACTCCACCAATGAGATCGGATTCGGGCCGGACGGGCGCCTTTACATCGCTCAGGGAGGCAACACCGGCGGAGGCGCGAGCAACGACGGCAACAGTGAGTTCGGACCTCGACCCGAGCAGCCGCTCAGCGCCGCCATTCTCGTAGCTGACGTCAAGGCCCCGGGCTTTGACGGAACCTGTACTCCCCTCAACGACCCCAACGGGACCACGATGGACGCCACCGGCGTGGCATCCCGCAGTGTACCTTGCGATGTCGAGGTCTATAGCTCGGGGCTCCGAAACACCTTCGACTTCGTCTTTCATAGCAACGGCCGCGCCTACGCCACGGACAACGGACTGGGGGTAGAAGGCACATTCCCGATACTCAGCCCTACTCCCCTCACCTGGAACCCGGCCACCGGCTGCGAAGGACCCGTCAACGGCGCCGCGGCCCGAAGCGCCAACAACCCTGGAACTCGCCCCGACCTTCTC
Source organism: Myxococcota bacterium (assembly GCA_039819565.1). Taxonomy (GTDB): domain Bacteria; phylum Myxococcota; class Kuafuiibacteriia; order Kuafuiibacteriales; family Kuafuiibacteriaceae; genus JAHQVK01. The sequence goes on from JBCBRU010000162.1 coordinate 1,573, forward strand.
TACGACCTCGTCGATGGAGGATATTACGGGCACCCCAACCCCTCGCGAGACGAATGCGTCTTCCAAGCGGCCAATCCGACCTCCGGACAGGACGGCCCGGTTCCAGCTACGGGAGGGGGGATCAGCCATCTCGAGACCACGAAGTATCCCGTCGGACTCGGCCCGGAACCCAGCTACGTGACTCCGATGTTCTCGTTCGGGAACAACAAATCGGCCAATGGTATCATCGAGTACCGCGCCCACGCCTTCTGCGACGAGCTTCGTGGGGATCTCTTGGTCACCTACTATTCCCAACAGGATCAGATACGGCGGCTCACCCTCTCCGCCGATGGCAGCGCCGTGTCCGCGGACGCGACGCTCACGGGCAGCAACGGCGCCTCCGGGGGCCAGAACCTGAGCAACCCGCTCACCCTCGCTGCAGACCCTTTGGGGCGGATCTATATCTCCGAATTCGGTGCGAATCGGGTCCGGGTGTTGGATCCGATCGGGCCCGGCTGCTGGCAGACCGACGACGTGGCTCCCCTACCTACGTCGCTCCTCGACGGAAGCGGCGCCGTTGTGAACAACGAGCTCTACGTGGTGGCCGGAAAGACCGCCGCGGGGCCGCAGCGCGCACTCTACGTCTACGATCCGTCCACCGACGCGTGGCGTGTCGGTCCTCCACTTCCCTTCGCCTATCCCTCCGTGGAGAACGCGGGGGCTGCCGTCCATGACGGGCAGCTCTACGTCATGGGCGGCTCCACCGCGCCTTTCTCAGGAGCGGTATCCGCCGCGGCGCGATTCGACCCGTCGACTCAGGCGTGGACCCTGCTCACCTCGATGCCTGCAGCTCGAGGCGGCGTGACCGCGCGGGCCATCCAAGGAAAGATCTACCTGGCCGGAGGCATGGACGGCAGCGGGCAATCTCAGTCGAGCCTGCTCGTCTATGACCCCCAGACCGACGCTTGGTCGACCGGCCCAAGCATGAGCACCCCGCGAGATAACCCGATGACCGCGGTGGTGGATGGACGCCTGTTCGTCTTCGGCGGTCGCACGCGGAGCGTGCCCGGCTTGGCCGACGACGGGGCCCTCACGAGCGCCGAGGTATACGACCCGACCACCAACACCTGGGCGGCCCTCGCGGACATGCCCACGGGACGCCGCACCGGCAACGCCACCGCCGTCCGCGGGAGGGTGGTGGTGTTCGGAGGAGAGGGCAACGGAACTTTCCCCGAGAATCAGCTCTACGACCCCGCCAGCGACACCTGGTCGACGCTCGAGTCGATGCCGGTGGCCCGCCACGGAGCCGTAGCGGGACGCCTCGGCAACGGTATCTACGTCGTGGGTGGGGGACCTACCCAGGGCAGCTCCTTCACCTCCGACGTCGACGTGTTCCACTTCGACTGAGCGAGGGTTCAGCAGCGCGAGCACATGCTGCTAGGGTCTATCGACAGGCTTGGCCGCCTCAACCAGCGCGTCGTAGTGGTACCCAAAGCCTAGATCGACGTCGGCGCGCAGGACCCCGCTAAAGGCGGCGCGCTGACCCTTGGTCACCAGGTGCTTGGTCTGGACGGTGAGGTCATGGGTTCCGGCTTCGACGTCACCGGTGCCGTCGCGAAGATGAACCCAGTTCCACCCCACCGCGCTGCTCACCTTGACCACGGTTCCGTAGACGACGATTCGCTTATCCGCTCGGGACGAGAGCTCGGCGTACACGGTGCCTACCTCGACCGCATCCTTTGGCGCTTGGGAGACGACGGTGCGCCTCGCCGTCTCGACGTCCACCACCTGGACATGCGCGATGTCGACGACCTGACTGAGGCGCTGACCCAACTCCGGCACCTCCACGTCGCGGCGAGCTTTGCCTTGTCCCAGCAAGACGTAGTCGCCCGGCTTGGCCCTCACGTTGGGGACCTCGATCCAGGCCCTCAGGGAACCCTGGCGAACCTCGAGGAGCTGAGTCATTTCTCGATCGACAGCTCGCTCCACCACGGTAGGCGCGACGTTCGCCCATCCCCCGGGAGGGGGCTCCGTCCCCGACGACTTGCGGCATCCGGCGGCGCCGCCCAGCACGAGGGCTCCAATCAAGAACGACCTCATGGGGCCCCATTACCCCCTTGGACGGCCGATGCCACCTCTCAGCGTGCGTTGGCACACGAGCCAGCGCTCTCGCCGGGGTTGTCTTAAAGAGCCCGCTGCCGCAGGCCGACGCTCATGCGGAACACCTTGAGCGGAACCACGCGTGCGGCTCTGATCCTGGCTGGGGCGGCGACCGGTCTTTCGTGTCGGGGCGCGGCTCCGGCGCCCCCTACTGCGGGGGCTACGAGCCGCGGGCCGCTCAGAACCCTAGAGCGGTCCGCCCTGCCGTGGCAGCCGCTGAATCCCGCTCGCGGGGATCGGAGCCCGAGGGCAGCCAACCTGTGGGGAGACTTGCGAGCGCCCGCGGCCACGGGGTTCCTCGTCCAGTTCGTAGACGGATTCAGCTCCCCGCCTCACATCCACAACATCACCTATCGGGGCGTGGTCATCGAAGGTCTCATCCACAACGACGACCCAGAGGCCGAGGAGACATGGATGGGTCCGGGCTCCTATTGGGTTCAGCCGGCCGGCGACGTGCATATCACCTCGGCACGAGGGGGCCGGGGTCTCGCATACATCGAGATCGAGTCGGGCCCCTACTTGGTACGGCCGCCTGGGCAGGCCTTCGAGAGCCCCGATGCAGCGATAAATATTCTCGCGGATGCCATTCCCTGGAGTGGGGATGCCCCCGTCGAGACCGTCTCGCCCTGGGGAGCCGTCACCCCCGAGATCCCAGCTCAGCGCACCATGGTGCGCATCGCGCCGGGGGAATCTTGCCCCCTCTCTTCAGAGGGACTCCTCCGCGGCGTCGTCATTCGCGGCACCGTCGAGCTTCGGAACGGTGAAGATCGCTCGTCGCCCCTGACCGCGGGGAGCTTCTTCGAGTGGGAGTCGGCCCGAGGAACTCTGACCTGCGCTTCCCCTGAGCCATGTCAGCTTTACTTGCGTAGCTCGGCCCAAAACTAGGCCGCGCGGTCGGGCTTGAGGCCTTTGGCGATGCCGAGCTTCTGGGCCGCTACGGCGTCGGACGCGGGCATCGACCTTCAGGACGTCGGCCGGGCAGGGGTGCTATAGGATCCCGCATGGAGCCCGCGGTCTTCGAGCACTTCCTGGAGCTTCACCGAGATCTTCCCCGGCAAGGCCCAGGCGGCCGAGCCCATACCTTGGCTGCCCTGGCGGCGGTGCCCGACCTCCCGGACCGACCCCGGATCGTCGACCTAGGCTGCGGGCCGGGTGCTCACACCCTCGACCTCCTTCAAGCCGTCGCAGGCTCCACCGCGATGGCCGTGGACCTGCTCCCCCAAATGCTGGAAGAGCTTCGCTCGCGGGCCGCAGCGGCGGGGCTGGAGACGCGGGTGACGCCGGTCCAGGGGGACATCGGAGCGCTGCCCCCCGAGGTCCACCCAGCTTCGTTTCACCTGGTGTGGTCGGAGGGCGCCGCCTACAGCATCGGGTTCGACCGGGCGCTCTCGCAATGGCGGCATCTTCTCCTTCCGGGCGGCTTCATCGCGGTGTCCGAGCTCGCCTGGCTTCAGGACCCGGCGGAGGCCCCCGACGCAGCCCGAGCGTTTTGGCGGGAGGACTACCCGGCCATGCGTACCATCGAAGAGAACGAGGCCGCTTTCGAGACGGCGGGCTACGAGCTCAGCTCGAGTCTCGTCCTTCCCGCGTCGGCTTGGGACGCCTACTATCGGCCTCTGGAGGCGCGTCTCGAAACTTTCGAGAACAAGTATCGGAAAGAGGAGAGCGCCCTGGTGGTAGCTCGGGCGACGCGGCGCGAGATCGCGATGTTTCGGGAGCACGGGCACGCGTACAGCTATGTCTTCCACGTAGGCAGAATGCGCTGATCACCCTCAGCGCGCCGAGGTCTTGGGGAGCTGCGGAAGGACGTCGCTCAGCCAACGCGAGGCGAGCGTACTGAGCTTCACAAAAGACTCCAGGAGCTCATCTTTTGAGGGTGGCGAAGCGAAGCGCTCCACTGCGTACAGGCTCCGAGGAGTTTCGAGATACTCGACCTCGACACCTTCCTCGGCGCTTCGGGCCACAATAGCCTGGAGGATCTGAGGACGGGGAGCCCGGCGGAAAGTATGGATACGACTCCTCACCACCAGGACGAAGTCCACCGAAGCGAGATGGCGCAGAAAGGGCTTGTGGCTCGAAGCCGCCTCGAGCCGAATCCAAACCTCGTCTTCACCGGTGCGGAGTTGGAGGTCGCCTTCCTCGTCGAGCTCACCGCGCAGCCCGAGTTGCAGCAGCGCCGCCGACACCGCCGCTTCGAAGTCCCTCCGCGGTGACGTCACGGCCGCTCCCTCCCGGTGGAGGCACGCATGAAGAAGCTCTCCATGATGGAGGCTCGCGCTCCCCGCACGGGATCGAGATAGGCTTCGAGCAGTCCATGGTTTTCGCCGAAGGGGGCGCCCAAGTCTCGGCTAAAGCGAGTCACTTCGCTCTCCCGACCAGGGTGGAGAGCTGGGCCCGGACGACCGAGTAGAGCTCGAAACCCGGCGAAGGCGAAAGCGAAGGCGCGTCCCACCCCGTCGCGAAGACGGGCCTGCAGGCCCTCGCCCTCACTCGTCGCCGAACCCAGTCCAAAAAGCGAAGTAATGCCATCTTCGGTGTTCACGAAGTGGCGGTAGTGAGGTCCATCCGGATAGGTCCACTGGGCGTTCGCGGCCGTGAGAACTCGAACCTTCTCGCCCATCAGCGCTTCGACCTCCCCTAGGCTCATCCCTTCCTCGATGGTGAGCGAGACTTTAGCTTCCTTGAGAGCACGGCTGCCAATGATGGTGCCTTGGCTGCTGAGGACGAGATTGATGGGGCGTCCTTCCAGAAGATGTTCCAGGATGGTGTCGCGGAGCGTCTCGACAGCTGCGTTGCGGCCGAGGCCCAGCTTATCCGCGGTGGCCTCGACAGCGTCTTTGAGAAGCCCCTCCGTACCTGCATGGACTCCGCGAAGCTCGGCCTGGAGCCCTTCGGTGACGGAGAGCGTTTCGGCGATCTCCTCCATGGCGGCGAGCTGCCTGGCCGGGTTGGTGATAATGCCGTTGACGTAGATGAGATCGACCCGCGACTCGGGAGAAGGCGACGTGTTTCGACCGCGGGCTCGAACCGGGGGCACATCGGTCCATGGGGCCGACGGGGGCCTCAACCAGCCATCTCCCCCGACGAGAAATCCGTCGACGCTCGTGCTGCCACCGGGCCCGACCCGCCCTCCGCTCTTCGAGCCTGAAACCGAACCGTCCCAGCGATCGGCGGACACACCCCCTGGGGGCTGGCGCCGGGACGTAGGGGCCAGGGGCGGACCGGTCGGAACCCTCCTACGCGGGACGCTCGCCCCTCCAACCCGCTTGGCCATCCGGGACAGGCTAATACTGCCGGGCGGAAATTGTGATCCCCCCGAGGGATGGATCTCGGGCCATGGTCCTCGGACGCGGAAAGGCAGCGTGCCGAAGGGGCGCGAGCAAAGGGGGTCCGGCGAGCATGGTCCCAGAGGCGCCCTCGAGGGTGCGCCAGAATTTCCGCCGGGAAGTACGATCGCGAAGCGGGAATTGTCATCCGCGCTCTGCGCCGAGGGGGACGCCGGCCGTCAGTCCTCTTCGAGAATATGCTTCAGCGCTTCGGGACGCGGACGTCGAGGGCGGTGAACCCGGGGGAGAGGTCGCTGATCATAGTTGCCCTCGGTAATCTCGTCGAGGCTGTCGTACTCGTTCCCGACTTCGACCGGAGCGGCCCCGGTGCCCGGCTCCGTCTCGTCAGACATGACCACGGCGGTCTCCGTGGCGGGGGAGACAACGGAGGGGGGCACCGAGGGCTCGGGTCGGCGAGGGGTCCGCGGTCCAGCTTCGGACGCCGGGGTCTCGGAGACGAGAGTGAGGTCCGGAATCGGGTCCGGAGCCCGTGGCTTGAGCACCTCGAAGCCGATCGCCACCACCAAGGCGCTGAACGCGGTCATGAGGAGCAAAGCTCGTGACGGGGTCATGAATGGGCATCCTGAGGGGACCGACCCCCGCCTCGGTTCGGAGTCGGCAACACTCGTGTGACTTCGCCGTCCCGACCGCACAGTACGCTGGGGGAGCCTCGGGCGCGTCGGCTATATCTCTCGGGTGCCCGAGTCGAGTCTCAAAGCGCTTTTTCCTACCCCCTTCCTTCACGTCGTGGAGGCCATTGATCGCCAGCTCGTGATGGGACTGATGGCGCATGCCCGCCGCGGGAAGAAGGAGACCAATCGGCATACCGACCTGCTGTCGCACACCCAGGTGGCGGATCCGCAGAGCGAGACCATCTACCGAGAGCTCGCCGAAGCCGTGCAGGAGCCGATGCGATCCTTCGGGATGGCCCTGTTCGGTGAAGACCTCGACTGGAACATCAAGGAGATGTGGACGAACGTTCTGAAGAAGGGCGGGCACCAGGCGCTCCACTCCCACGCCAACAGCTTCATCTCGGGCGTGGTCTACCTTAGCAAGAGCCATCCTGATTCGAACACGGTGTTCTATCGCGGCTTGGGTGGGCGAGACTTTACGTTCACCAACGACCACGAGGACGCCGAGCCCAACCAGTTCAACGCTCAGAAGTGGGCTCTTCAAGAAGTTGAGCCCGGAGACATGGTGCTCTTCCCGAGCTACCTGTACCACGAGGTCCCGACCAACCAGGGAGAGCGCCGGGTCACCGTCGCCTTCAACGCCGTCCCGGCCCGCCTCAAGAGCTACGACTACGAACTCAAGTTCGACTAGTACCTCGCCACAGGAGTCCTGACGGTTTGAGGCGGAGTCCTCGTTGGCCAGGCCCGCACCGCGGCCTACGGCCGCCCTTTCGGGCTCCTCAGTCGCTGGGGCCCACCCAGCTCCCTGCGGAGCGGCACGCCCCTGGCCAACGAGGACTCCGCCTCAAACCGTCAGGACTCCTGTGGCGAGGTACTAGCTGCCCTGGAGGTTGGGATCCCTCCATGAGCGCTCAAAGGGCAGTCGCCATGCGTTGGGCGCGATGAGCTGATGGATGGCGTTCGGTCCCCATGATCCGGGCGCATAGGGGCGCACCCGAGGAGGAATCTGGACCAGCGGAGCCGAGACCTCCCAAAGGCGCTCGATCCCTTCGGACGTCGTGAACAAGGTGCGATCTCCGCGCATGGCGTCGAGGATTAGCCGCTCGTAGGCCTCGAGAACTTCGTCGGCACGCTCCGTCTCGCGCATGGCGAACTGCATGCTCAGCTTGTCGAGGTACATGCCGGGACCGGGCCGCTTGCCGTAAAAGGAGAGTGAGAGCCGGGAAGCATCCGCAAGGTCGAAGGTGAGGTGATCGGGGCCCATGCTGCGCACCCCTGAGTGGCTCGGGAACATGCTCTTGGGCGGCTCCCGGAACGCGATGGATATAATCCGCTGGCCTTCGGCCATGCGCTTGCCGGTCCGCAGGTAGAACGGGACATTGGCCCACCGCCAGTTGTCGATCCAACACTTGAGGGCGACGAAGGTCTCAGTCTCCGAGTCCGGGTCGACCCCGGACTCCTGACGGTAGCCCGTGTACTGCCCTCGCACCACGTCGGTGGGTTGTATAGGCAGCATGCTCCGGAAGACTTTGATCTTCTCGTCGCCGATCGGTCGCGGCTCGAGGGAGGTGGGAGGCTCCATGGCCACGAAGGCGAGGATCTGGAAGAGGTGGGTGACCACCATGTCTCTAAAAGCCCCGGTGGTTTCGTAGAAGCCCGCCCGCGTTCCTAGGCCGAGGGTCTCGGGCACGTCGATCTGGATGTGATCGATGAAGTTTCGATTCCAGATGGGCTCGAAGAGGCCGTTCGCGAAGCGGAAAGCGAGGATGTTCTGGGCCGGCTCCTTGCCCAGGAAATGGTCGATGCGGAAGATCTGACTCTCGTCGAAGACTTCGTGAAGACTCGCGTTCAGATCGACTGCGGTCTCCAAATCGACGCCGAAGGGCTTCTCCATGACTACGTGGGAGCGTTCGACGAGCTGCGCTTCGTGGAGCATTCGAACCGTCGACAGCGCCGCGCTCGGGGGCACACTCAGGTAGTGAAGGCGCCGGCCCTCGTCCGGGATGGCCGCTTCTGCGCGATCCACGGCCGCCTTGACCGCCGATGGTCCCGCCTCGAGAGGGACATAATCGAGTATCGGCGCGAAGGCGTTCCAGTCCTCTTCGTCCACCTTGCGAGCGAAGAACTCGTCGATGGCCTTTCGGGCAAGGTCTCGAAATGCGTCGGGCTCCATGGTCTCGAGAGAGACCCCGATGATCCGGCAGTTGGGAATGAACCCGGCGCTGACCAGGTGGAAGAGGCCCGGAAGGAGCTTCCGTCGAGACAGGTCTCCGGTGGCCCCGACGAGCACCACCACTTGGGGGGATTTGGGCCCGAAGGCGGACGGTTTGGTGACCAAAGTGGAGCTTCTCCTGCAGGCGAGTGTACCGAGACCTTAAGGCGCCGTCGCTGGGCGGGGCCGTCGTCGCCCGTCCCGGCTGTATCGTCACCCGACGGTCACGTCACCGTTGGCGTCCGGAGGGGGGGACCTGGACGCGTATGGGCGCAAAACTTCTTCTCGGCTCGGCGGCTCCCTCCCATTGGGGTTCGAGATATGCACTATGTATCTCTCTAAATGTATTCAAAAGTCATCTAATCTCGTATTGAGTGCGCACTGGTCATACTGTACACATGACGGGCCGCCGGCACGAACCTGCGCGTCTCACCAGGTCCGGCCTCCGAGACGAGGATGACTGGCCCACCAGACCTCGGGATCGGCTATCCTTTCCCGCGATGTCTGAGATCACCCCCTCCGATACGCCAGCCGAGTCCGTCCCCACCGAGACGGAGGAGGCGGTGGCTTTTCCTCCACCGCTGGTTCTCGGCGCTCTCCTGCTCGTAGGCGGCCTGCTCACGTGGTGGCTCCCTCTTCGCCTTATCCCCACGGCGATCGGAGTCATCCTCGGGCCGCTGCTCATCCTCGGGGGGATCTTCTTCATGCTGGCGGGGATCCAAACGATGGAGAAGGCGGAGACGGGCGTGCGTCACGCAGACCCCTCTACCGCCCTCGTCGAGGATGGACCCTTTCGCTACTCCCGAAACCCTATCTATCTCGGGATGGCCCTGCTGATGGCCGGGATCGGCATGGCCGCGAACAGTCCCTGGATCGTCCTGCTCTCCGGCGCTTTCATTTGGCTGCTCCAGTGGGGAGTGATCGGGGCCGAGGAAGAGCACATGGCCAAGCGCTTCGGCCCCTCCTATCAGGGCTACAAGAAGCGGGTGCGTCGCTGGCTCTAGTCCCGCCGGGCAGTTCTGGCCCCGGGAGTCGTAGTTCCTTGCCACTGCGGGGCTGCGCCTCTCCCGATCGGGTCCGACGCAGGGGGGGGGCCCTATGGCTCATCGTTGGCGTAGCCATGGCTAAGCTCTGCTCGGGTTCAGCGGCCGAGAGCAACCAGGGCTACGATGCTCAGTGGGATGAGCAGTGTTCCTCCTAAAAAGAACCATGCCGCCGGACGGGCAAAGTTCAGGGTCTGCCCTACGGCGCGGACGCGAGACCGGCCGGCTCGATAGCCACGGTGTAGCGGCGTCCAGGATCGACGGGGGCTTGCGCGGTGTCTCGCTCCACGTTTTTCATTAAGTCCACTGTATGCATACAGTAGACAGATTCAAATCAAAGGAGTGGCGGCGGGGACGTCAGGTAAGGCGGACGCTCCGGCTGAATTCAGGACCCGAGTTGCAGACGCAGGGACAGCAGAAACTTCATGGCCGAGACAGAGTACGTGCCGTTGGCTGACGGACGCGTAAAGCCGGAGTCGGAGGGGGCGGCAGGATTGAAGATCGACTCGGTCACCACGAGATCGGGCACGTAGACGTAGGCGTAGGTGCCGCCGAGGAGCCAGCGGTCGTTGATCTGCCACTGGGCGCCCAGCCCCATCTCGTAAGACGTGAAGTCGAGGTTGACGGGGTGGATCGTTTCCTTGGGTATCGCGAGAGGGTCCACGTCGAAGCGGACCCCGAACTCGAAGCTCGGATCCAGTCGATAGCTGAGTCGTCCCCCAACCTGCCAGTCGTCCTGCATATTGGCCACGGAAATGACGAAGGGGTCGAGAATGTCGGGCTCGACCTCGGACAGGACGAAGACGTTGAGGTCCCCGATGGACTTGTTTTGATACTGGAAGAAGACGGCCAGGCTCAGCGGCCCGAGGTCAATCTCGGTCTCTAGGTTGAGCACCCACGGGAGCTTGTATTCGATACTGACGTTCCCCCCGATCCGGAAACCCTGGTTCGGAAAGGTCTCCTCGAAGGCGGGGGGGAGTTCGGCCTCGAGCTCGCCTTGAAGATCCGGACTATCGAGCCAGACGAACCCTGCCCCGAAGCGAATCCAGTCGGTAGGGGCGAACCAAGCTCCGAAACTTGCTCCCCAGGACCACCCCGAGGTGTCCGCTCCAACCAGTCCGAGTAGGGCTGGATCTTCGAGAGCGAAGATGGGAGCCCCCGCCTCCTCGTTGGCGTAGGCGCCGTAGTCGAATGCGTAGCGTAGGGAGGCGGCTGTGTACATGGGGCCCGCCATCGCTGCGAAGCCAAACTTGCGCGTGCCAATGATCGGTCCGGTCACGAGGCTATAGGAGAGGAATAAGCCGTCGGTGCCATGCTGAGCCTGCGGCCCGTCCTCGGGCCAGTCGGAGGAGGCGGCGCTGGCGGTAAAGCCCGAAAAGCCCCACTTCAAGGGCTTCCAGGGCGTCGAGAAGGCAACGCTGAAGTCTAGAGTGGGGGCGACCACCGAAAAGCTAGCCTCGGAAAAGGGCTGACCGTCGAAGGGGCTCGTGCCCGCCCGCAGATAGCTCGCGTCGGCGCTGATCACTCCCGTTTCGACGAGGATCGTCACTGGGCCGCGGAGCGTGCCGAGAGCGGCCGGGTTGTAGTATCCGGAGGCTCCGCTCGGACGCACCGGCCCGGAGAAGAGTCCTCCGGTGGGCAGGGCCCAGGCTGGGGTCGAGGCGAAGGCTCCCAGGGCTACGAGCCCCGCGAGACAGCCACACGAGCTTCGGAGGGTGACGCTAGCCACGAGCACGATGCCTCCGGCGAAGTGCGAGGAGTCCGAAACCCAACACTACCAGTGAGCCAAGGCTGCTACCTGAGGTTGATCTACACCCGATAGTCGGGGAAGTATCCACGGAGAAAGTGCGACTCACCTGGGCTTCGTTTCCGGCTTCGTCCTCCACGAAGAAATGCAACGATAGGAGCTGGTCCTCGGGTAGGCCTTCGAGGGTTAGAGGGGTGTCGAGGGAGAGGGATCCTTCATCAAGGGTCTCTCGTTGGCCGTGGTCGTCCGTCCAAGCTTCGAGGGCGTAGCGCGTGGTCAGCCGTTCGGGCGGTGAGAGGTCATCTACGGCGGTCAGCCGCCAAATCACGGTGGTGGACGGGGCTACGCCGAGCGGGCCTTCGACCACCTCGATTCGGGGTGGATCCGTGTCCACGAGGACCTCCACCTCGACCGGCGCTCCCAGGTTGTCGTTGAGATCGACGGCCTGCACTTCGAGCCGCCGCCATCCTGACAACAAACCCTGCACTCGAAAACGCTGGCCCACCCGGAACGGACTCTGAGGGATACCGTCAACGATGACCCGGTGGCGCATCAATGGGCTGGGGGTCTGGTCGTCGGTCGAGTTCGCCACGATGGCTACGTCGCTCTGGGTGGGACCGCCCAGAGCGGCGCTGACCACGGTGAGGGGCGGAATCCTGTCGTCGGGCGGCTTTTCCCAGACGCGCAGTCCTGCCTGCAAAAGCCCCTCCTTGGTGTCGATCTCGACGAGCTCCAGGGCCAGGGGGGCACCCGAGAAGACGGAGTCGAGCACGGTCAGCCGGCCGCTCTCCCCAAACAGAAGAGGGACTAGAGTATCGTCATAGAGCTGCTTCAGGCCCTCTGGTCGAAGGGATAGGGTGCGGGTAGGAAGCTCGATCTCGGTGGGGAGGATGTCGAGGTCGATGGGCTCGATAGCCACCGACGTCGAGGCTGGGTCGATCACCACCCGTCCGGCGATCCGAGCTCCCGTGCGCACTCGAGCCGTGGCCGGGGCATCCCCGGGTAGGGCCATGAACACGTCCGCCTCCACGGATGGAGCGTCGAGGATCAGATCTCCTGCTCCCGACCGCGTCAATTGCACAACGGGAGCTGCGGCGGAGCGCACCTCAGTCCTCAGGGTCACCTCGGGAAAGATGGGTTCGAGGAGCTCCTCGAGATCGAGACCGAGCGCCGCAAGGTCGAAACACAGAAGGCCGGTGCCCCACGCCGCGAGGACCAGCTGCTGAAGGAAGTCCTGCGAGGCTCCAAGTCGCGCCCCCTCGTTGTTTCCCAGCGAGACCATCATCGGCGGGGGGGTGTCGACGTCGACGGAGAAGTTGCTACCGGCCGGGACGCACTTGGCGGGGAGACCCTCGGGCTCGGCCCAGGCGCGTGCGGTGACGTGCACAGTGTTCTCGTCGAAGCGCAGCGCGTCCGGAGCCACTTCGACATCGACGCCGAAGGCGGAGAAAGAGGGAAGCACTGCGCCGATGCCCGCGGCCTGGATGAGCTGGGGCACGTCCTCGATGATGTAGGTCTCGAGGAAGGGAACCACCGCATCGAGGATCAGTGACTGAAAGCCCCACAGCACCAGATCCGCTACCGGCTCGATAGCCGCGCAGTCAGAGAGCTCGATGACCACGTCGTCTGAGTCTACTTCGATGGAGACATCCTCGAACTCGGCCCGCAGCTCGCAAGCGTCCAGAGCGGGCCGGACCCTTCCCGAGACGAGGGCCGGACGCACGGTGCTGAGCAGCTCACAGGAGGCGGCCGGAATGTCACAGAGGGTCGCCTCGACGCCCCCTTCGACGAGGAGGTTGACGCGGGCGGTGACGCGCAGGGCGTCCGCCTCAAGCTCGACGGTGTGAGAGAGGATGTCCGCTTCGAGATCCGTGTCGACCAGCGCTACGTTTGCGGCCGTGCTGAACGGACAGGAGAAGATCTCTTGCTCCAGTCGGGGAAGGGGCACCGAGTCGGGAAGATATTCGAGAGCGACGTTGACCAGCTTTCGAACCGTGGCCTCGTCGACGGCCAAACCGAGCGCCTCGGGCACAGCAGGTTCCGGGCACGCCGCCGCCGCTGATGCCAAACAGAGCAACGAAGTAAGAACGAATGCACCACCCGCGGATGGGGTGGGACCATGCACCAACACTTGTCCTGTCCTCCTCTCGTGCCGAGGGGACCTCGACGCTGGTCAGTCTGGTGACACGAGGGGATGAAGTAGGGCCATCGGCACCTCGTCCGATACGTCAGACCACCCTCGGCGTGGCCGCCTCAAAAGCCGAGGTCGTAAGCCACGCCGAGTCCGAGGGTGGGAAGGAGCCCGTAGCGCGTGAGGGCGTCATCCACCAC
>JBCBRU010000163.1:0-15002 GCA_039819565.1 Myxococcota bacterium
GGCGGGGACGGAGCTTCGCTGGGCTCGAACGGCAGCGAGCAGACGACGAATCTCGACCACCACCCCCACCGAAGTCAGGGCTCCGAGAGCGAGGTCGGCCAGGAGCCAGGCTCCGAGGCCCCCGAGCAGTCCCGCCAGCGCCCCCAAGGCGGTGTCGGGCACCAGGGCTCGCGCGGTGAGGAGGCAGAGGGCGAGGCTGGCGCTGGTGCCGGCGGCGAGAAGCAGCTCCTGAAGCGCTCTTCGCCACGACAGGGCGATGAGATTGCGGGTCTCGCGGAGCCACATGGGGATGCAGGTAGCCACCGCCAAGAGTACCACCCAGCTCGCGCCCTCGAGCCCGTACAGGGCGCAGAAGGGCCAGATGAGCACCACGGTGACCACGAAGCGCGGGAAGTTCATCCAGAAGTCCAGCTCGGGACGGCCGTTGGCCTGATAGAGAGGGCCCGCAAGGGCGACGAAGGAGCGAACGAAGCCCGCCGCGACCAAGATCCGCACCAGAGGGATGACCGGGGCCCACTTCGAGCCGAGCACGTAGGCGATGATATCGGGTACCGCGATATAGATCGCGGTGCTCACCAGAGCGCTCGCGAGCAAGGTGGCCCGCATGACTTTGAGAAAGGTCGCGCGGAGGAGTTCGCGGTCGTGTACGAGGCGCGCATAGATAGGTAAACCGATGCGGCCGATGACGTGGGTCACCTTGGTGGTGGGGAGGTTCGAGATATCGTAGGCGAGCTGATAGAAGCCGAGGGCCGCCACTCCGATGTACTTCGAGACGAAGATGTCGTCGCCCTTGGTAATGAAGAAGCCGATCCAAGCGAACATCGTGACCCACTTCCCAAACCGGAGCAGCTCTCGGAGCTTCCCCCGGTCGAAGGCGAGCTTCGGCCGATAGGGATGGGCGATGTAGCTGATGGCCAGAGACAACAGGGCGCCCCCCAGGTGACCCACCACCAGCGCCCAGACGTTTCGCAGAATCAGCACCGCGGGGAGAAACACCGCCAGCTTCAGCCCCGCTTGCGCGGCGTTGATAAAGAAGAGCGTCCTGAAGTCCAGCTTGCGGGCGAAGAAGATCCGACCGACGTTGGCGGCGCCCGCGATCGTCGAAGACAAGGCGCTGGCCATGACCAGGGGCAGCAGAACCGCCTCCCCGTAGAAACGCGACATGGGAAGCGCGACGGCGAAGAGGAGTAAGGTGATGACCAGGCCGCGCAGGAGCTGCCAGGTCCAGGCCACGTCGAGGTAGGACTCGACGTCGTCCTGACGCTGCACCAGAGCCGCGTCGAAGCCCGACTGACTGAAGTGATCGAGGACGCTCAGAGCCAGCGTGGCCGTGGCCATGAGGCCGAAGTCCCGAGGTGACAGCACTCGGGCCGCAACCAGGCTGGTGGCCAGCCCGCTGACGATGGCCACCGCTTCGGCGAGCCCGGTGTAGAAGGAGCCTCCGAGGAGGACCTTACGCACCGCGGCGTCGCTGGTGATCGCCTCGGCCATCCGCGCCCTCTCGTGGTTAGCCCGCGAGGGCGACGGGCTCGACGCGTATGAAGGAGAGCTCGCGCCCGCTCTCCCGCATCCCGAAGATGCGGTAGCCCGCCGCCTCGAGGGCGTCGATGGCCGCCTCCGTCCGCTCCAACGCGACCCCCGGGAGGTGATGATGGAACTCGAGGAGGAGCTGATCCACAGGGATGGCAGACGCCAGGAGGTCCTCGATGACCTCGTACTCGGCCCCTTCGATGTCCATCTTGAGAACATCGAGACGCTCATGTCCGAGCTCTCTCATGACGGTGCGAAGGCGGCGGACCTCCACCTCGATCGGAGGCCCGGAGGCGGCCTCACGGGAGAGCACGGTGTGGGACACGTGGGTGGGGTCGACGGGCGGCGTGAATCGAGCCACGCCGTCGTATCCGGCCACGCCCCAGGGGTGAAAGAAGAACTGCTGGGGCCCGCTCTGGGCCTCGACCCAGGCGATCGACCGGGGGGTCGGATCGAACGCGTGCACCGTGGTCCCGCAGCGCTCGATCAGGGAAAAGTCGAAGCTGGCGTCCTCACCGATGCCGACGCTGTAGACCACGCTGTCCGGCCCGAGCCGGCTCTCGTCGACAATGTAGCCTCCGTAGTCAGACCCGAGCATGACGGCCTGCGGCCGAGAAAGGAGGGTGCGCGGCCGGGGCCGGGCCCGGCGCTCGCCGCGGAACCGCCGCAGGAGGCGGCGAAGGGGGTTCGCCATGGCTCGGCGGACCGTGTGCGATACGAACGCCTTCGACAAGCACTTTGCGCGGACCGAATCTTGGGATTGGTTGCGCCGCGGCGATGCTGGATCGAATTCCGCGGACCGTCGTCCACTACGGCCTGCTGGACCCTCGCGAGCACCGGGGGGGGGTCGAGACCTTCGCCCGCAATCTCGCTCAAGTCTTTGAAAACGTTTTGTTTATGACGCCGCAGAGCCAGGACCTGCCCCTCGTTCGTCGCGAGGGGTGGCTGGTGATCTGTGACAACCAACACTGCCTCGACTGGCCCCCCGACATGCCGGTGGTGGGTTTTCAGCACGGCTTCGCTCTCCGAAAGGCGTGGGCTCTGCGCCGGCGCGGCGACCTCGGGCTCGCTCTTCGGCAGGCCCGAGCGGCCCGACGCCCCAACACGCTCTGGGTCGCGGACGCCGAATGGGTCCAGCGCAGTTTTGGGCGCTGGTTCGGCAACCGGGCGCGGCATCTCGTGCTGCACGCGGTCAACCTCGCGCAGTTCGACGGGCGCCTCGACAACGACGGCTCGAAACTCATCCTTCACGACGGGCGCACCCCGCACAAAGGGAGCGCCCTTTATCCGATCCTGCAGCGCGAGATGCCCCACCTCCGCTTCGAAGGACTGAACTGTCCCCCGGACCAGGTCGCCGACCGCATGCGAGGGGCAGCCGCCTTCCTTCACCTCAGTCGCTACGAGGGCAACAGCCTCGTGTGCAACGAAGCCATGGCCATGAACCTCCCTTGTCTCTTCACGCGCGTGGGCCTGTTCCTCGACGGAGGCGAGCCTTTCGACGTCGACACCGTATCCGTGAAGGAGGCCTTCACCCAACCCCGTCGTCTCGAAGAGAAGCTCCGCGCCCTCCTCGCCAAAGGAGCCCGCACGCCCCGGCGGTGGGTGGAGGCCCACGCCAGCGTCGCCGCCAACCGCGCCGCCTGGGGGCGCGTCGTCGACGATTTCCGTCGGTCGTTCGGAGACCTCTCCCAGACTAACCGGCCAGGAAAGCGGGAAGGGGTGACGTGAATTGACCGAGCCGCGGGAGGGCGCGGTTCAGGCGCGTCTCGTCGAGTCCAAACCATCGCCCCAGCGGCGCCGCCATTTGCTCCACGGCTAGGGTCGGAATGAGCCGCCCGTTCCCAGCGTCGAGCGAGTGCCCGAGGGCGACCTCCGGGAGGTCTCCAAAGACCTTGCCGCCGCGGACCGCCCCCCCGACGACGAAGTGATGGCCCCCCCAGCCGTGGTCGGTACCGTCGTCGTTCACGGCCAGAGTGCGCCCGAAGTCCGAGGCCGTGAACAGGGTCACCTGCTGGCTCAGGCCAAGCTCCTCCATGGCGCGAGAGAACGCTAGGATGCCGGCGTCGAGACGTGCCTGGAGAGAAGGCAGGTTCCGCGCCTGCGAGGAGTGGGTATCGTAGCCGCCCATCCCTACCACGAAGACCTGTCGTCCCACGGACAGGGACCGTCGGGCGGCGATGCTCTGGCTGACGGCTCGCAGCTGTCCCCCAATGCCGCTCTCCGGGAACTCGGTCCGGAACTCCGGAGCGTCACCGCTGGCCTGGTTGAAACGCGCGTTGGCATCGAAAGCCTGTCTTCCGGCCCTCCCGAGATCCTGCTCCAAGAGGCTACGATCGCTCGACGGGAGAGAACGGAGGTGCTCCCGGAGGACCGCTTGCAAGGGGCCTTCCTGCTGCCTCACCCACTCCACCTCTATCGCCCCGGAAGGCGGCACCTGGTACGGCGCGGTGCGCTCTCCGGTCACGAACAGATCGTTGCCGCCTCCGGTGATGGCACTGAACTCGGGCGCACCGTTTCGGTCTCTCATCGCGTCGGCGAAGAGGCCGGCCCAACCGTACTGCGCCCCCTCGGGCGCCCCGGCCATCCAGGTGGACTGCTGGTCGTTGTGAGAGAAGAGCCGGGACGGGAGACGCGCCGTGCGATCTTCGTAGCTTCGGCGGGTCACGGGTTCGATCAGCGGCCCCACGTTGGCGATGATGGCCGCCTGCCCTCCATCGTAGAGCGACTTTAGACCTGTCATCTCGGGCGGGAGCCCAAACTGGCGACCACCGAACTGACCTGCTTCGGTGGTAAGGGGCAGCAGGGCGTCCTGACTCCGAGGCGTTTCATAGGTTCTCAAGAGATCCCGACGGATTCGAGAAAACTCCGCGTAGGAGGGGGCGTCATAGGGGAGAAGGGTGTCGTGGTTATCCAAACCCCCTTGAAGGAAAACGCACACCAGAGCCTTGTAGTCATCAGCCGGGTCGCAACGCGCCGCGCCCTCGGTAAGAAGGGTGTACACGCTTCCCATCGCGGCCCCCGCGCCGGCGGCCGACGCGCGCTGGAGGAATCTTCTACGTTTCATGCTGTCTATCTCCTTGGTGGGCCGGGCCAAGAGCGCCCGCGCCCGCCATCCCATCTATGGTTCCCGGCGGGTTAGCGCTGAACCAAGAATTCGGGTGTGGTCATGGTCATCCACACCGCGACATGCACCCGACGTTCCGCTTCGCCGGCCGGGACGAGCTCGAGCGCTCTCACGATGCGTTCGTGGGTTGTTCTCGACATCGTGCCGTAGGTGAGTTTGCCATCGAGATGCTCGACCAAAGCGGGAGGGTTCGCGGCGAAGGCCAACTCGGACGTGTAGTCAGGGAGGAAGCTGTTCTGGGCGGCCACGAGGTCGAGACCTCGATCGGCGAGATCTTCCCTCTCCCCCTCACCCAGGGACTCCGGATTTCGAACGATGAACTCGTGGATGAAGTTCGCGTAGGCAGGAATCGTCGAGGCGTTGACGATCTGCAGCTCCGGAGCGGTCCGCCCCGCCTGACCCGACAGCGTCCCCGAAGCCACGTATCCCGGCCGAAAGAAGTTGAACACCGAAGGGGCCCGGTAGGGATGTTGATTGAGTCTCTGGGGCCGGCTCGTATCGTAGAGAGGTAGAATGTAGAGGGGAGTGATACCGCTGACGTCGAAGGCTCGCACCCAAGCGGTGAGCCTTAGGATGGGTTCGCGAACTTTTCCAAAGCTCGGGGCGGGGGCAGAGGCGCGAGCCTCGGTGTCGAACAGCGTCGCGGCGAGGGTGGCGGCCAGATCGCCTCGACGCCCCGTCCCCACGCCCACCCCGTCCGGCAAGTCATATTGCCCTCGCTCGAAAGCCTGAGCCACCCGAGACACATAGGCCGGCGACGGAGCGCTGGTCACGAAGCGCTGGATCAACTGCCGGCTGATGAAGGGGGCGACGTTGGGGTGAGCGAAGATCGCGTCGAGCGCCATCCTCAGGCTCTCCGGACCCGGGGTATGGGCGGGGATGGTGGTGCCGAGGAAGGACTTGGCCGCAGACGAGTGCTTGGAGGCGTCGAACACGAGGCGGGCTCGAAACGAGTCAGGGTAGGCACCCCAAGGTTCATCGGGCACCGGGTTGACCAAGCCGAGCCCCGTAAAGACTTTGGCCAATCCTGTGACATCCCGATTGTCGTAGGTCTCCGTTCTTCCCTCCCGAGGCTGAGAGCTTCCGTCGAGGCCGATCTCTTCGACTCCGAGGGTGAAGAGCTGCATCAGCTCCCGAGCATAGTTTTCGTCCGGCCTCCTCCCCGTCGCCGGGTCCGCCTTCTCGCTCCCGAGATAGGTCAGGTAGTACGCCATCGCGGGCGAGTAACTCACTTCGGTGAGCAGGTCGTGGAAGTTGCCGAAGGCCCCCGTGATGAGCAGGTCTTGGTAGTGCGAGAGCGCGTCCGGGATATCCGCGAGAAGCTCGGTGGGGGCGTTCGAGACCACGAAGATCTGAGAGAGAGCGAAGGCCATCCGCTGGCGGAGCTGATCCGGTCCGCGACATGTATTGTTCCAGAAGGCCAGGGTCACGGACTCCCCGAAGGCTTCACCGTCCTCATCGGGGGTGCCCAGCCGCGCCCGCTCCCGAAGGACCCGAGGGGTGAGTAGGCTCGGAGAGATCGTGAGCTGGTTCCGAAACCAGGCCGACGCGCTCGTCCCGCGAAGGGCCTCGACGTCGGCGGGCCTCGGCCCAAAGGTCGCCTGGGTGAGAAAGCGGGTGACGGCGGGGGCGGAGCCGAACGCGCTCTCGGCCGGCGCGGGGAGCTCAGCCGGGGGGGGCTCAGGAGTCTCGGCTTCGGGGGTGCAGCCCATCACGAACGTGACGGCCCACCCTGTGTAGAAGGGGCGACGGCGCTTTGAACTCCGCATAGAGGTCTCTCCGGGGAGAGCCCTCGACCGGCCCTAGCTGTAAACGCTCAGTTCGGAAAACGAGAAGGGCGGGGCACGAGCGGAGGCTTTGGATGAGCGGTCCGCCTCCTCAGAGGCTTCGGGTGATGCGAAAGGCGAGCTCCAGGGCTTGGCCGTAGTTGAGGCGGGGATCGCAGCCCGTCGAGTACCCGTCGCGAAGGCCCCCCTCGGCGGGGCCCGCGGCGCCCCCCACGCACTCCGTGACGTCCTCGCCGGTGAGCTCGAAATGGACGCCTCCGAACACCGTGCCCTCGGCGCGATGGACCTCCATCACCGTCTCGAGCTCGGCCGCGATATCGTCGAAGTAGCGAGTCTTGACCCCCGACGGAGCCATCCGCGTGTTCCCGTGCATGGGGTCGCTGATCCACAGCACCCGGCGGCCTTCTTCGGTGACGCGACGGAGGAGCTTCGGGAACACATCGGCCGCCGCGTTCACCCCGAGGCGCGAGATCAGCACGATCTTGCCGGCTCGGTTGTCGGGGTTGAGCACGTCGAGCAGACGGATCACCTCGTCCGGCTCCGCGGTCGGCCCGACCTTGACCCCGACAGGGTTGCGGATCCCTCGAAAGAACTCGACGTGGGCACCATCGAGCTGGCGGGTGCGCTCACCGATCCACGGCAGATGGGTAGTGAGGTCCCAGTAGCCCTCCTTGCGCGGCACGGATCGGGTCTGAGCGCTCTCGTAGTGAAGGTTGAGTCCCTCGTGAGAGGTGTAGAAGTTCACCCGGGAGAGTTCCTCCACCGAGGTCTCGCCGAGCGCTTCCATGAACTCCAGGGCCGAAGCCAGCTGCTGACTGGTGGCCTGATACTCCGCGCGGAGTTCGGGGCTCATGCTCGCCTGCTCCATGAAGGATAGATCCCAGTGCTCCGGGTGGTGGAGGTCTGCGAATCCACCGTCGGCGAGCGAGCGAATGAAGTTCAGGGTCATGGCCGCGTGGTGGTAGCCATCGAGGAGTCGCCTCGGATCCGGACGGCGCGCGTCCGGCTCGAAGGGGATGCGATTGACGAGGTCGCCGAAGTAGCTCGGGAGCGTCTCGTCGCCCCGGGTCTCGGTCGGCTTAGACCGAGGCTTGGCGTACTGGCCGGCGAAGCGCCCGATGCGAATGACCGGCTTCTTGGCGCCGTGCACCAAGACCAGAGACATCTGCAGCAGGATCTTCAGCTTGCTGGTGATGTAATCGGGCCGGCACTCGTCGACCAGCTCAGCGCAGTCGCCGCCCTGAATGACGAAGCGCTTGCCCTCCTGGGCCTCGGCGATCTCGGTCTCGAGGGCTTCGATCTCGTAGGAGGTCACGAGCGGAGGGAGCTGGCGAAGACGCGTCAGCACATCGTCCAGGGCCTTGGGATCATCGTAGGGGATGTCCTGAGCGGCCGGCTTGGCGGTCCAGCCGGTGGGATGCCACATGCGGTGGAGCCTAGCCCGGTCGCCCCTCATAAGGCGATGCATTTTCTAGTACGCTAGAACAACTCGAGCTGCTCGCGCGGCCGGAGGTCGCGGACGATCAGTCCATCGGCGCGCAGCGTAGCCCCGAAGTCACCGGTGGCCCCTCCGGTCAGAAACACCTCCGAAGCCCCGGTTGCGAGAACGAATTCACGCAGCTCGACCCCGTCCGCCACGTTGCTCAACGGGAACGCGTGGGCGACGCGCGCCTGGTGAACGTAGGCCGCATCGACAGCGCGGGGTCCCACGATGGCCGTTCGGAGATCGCCGAGCGTCTCGAGTTGAGTCCTCAGAATGGGGGGGGCGATGAGCACATCCCCACGGACCACCGTCTTTCCGAGACGCTTGATGGTCGGCGCATGTACTCCGAGCTGCGCATAGGTCTTGAGGATGTCGACGATCTGCCGGTGCACCTTCAGCTTGAAGCCGGCGCGACCGAGCACCACCGCGAGCTCCGGCCCCACGTCGAGCGGAGAGGCGAGAAGGAGCGGATTCTGCCGGTTTTCGAGGGTGGCCGTCACGAAAGTGCGGAGCGACTCGAGCACCTCGGCCCGGGGCGGAAAGCGAAGACCCCGGCCCGCGTAGGTGGCCGGAACCGCGAGCACGTCGCAGGGAACGGGAGCGCCGGTGACCGCGGTGGCGGACGGCCGCACGCTGAGATCACCGGCGTACACCACGACGCGGCCCTCTCGACGAATCACGAGCTGGGCGCCGCCGAGCATATGACCCGAGGGCTCGAGCTGCAGCTCGAGTTCGCCGACCTTGAAGATCTTGCCGTACGGAGCCACCAGGACGTCCAGCTTGCCCTTCCCTCGTGCCGCCAGGACCGAGGTGGCCTCGGTGCAGAGGAAGCGCCGGTGCTTTCCGATCTCTCCGGCGTTGGCGCTCGAGAGAAAGTTCAGGCCGGAGCGGCGGTTGGCATCGCACCAGAGGATCGACTCGCTGAGGTGGATGCCCCCCGCGTGCTCGAAGTCCTGAAACGACCCGCCGGGGAGACGACCCGCCGGGCTCTCCGCCGTGGCCATGCTCCCAGCGAACGACAACCCCCACCCAGGAGCAAGAAACCGGCCGCCGAACCTCGATCCTCGCCATGCGTGCGCGGTTCTCGACTCCGCGAGTGTTCTGGGGGAGAAAGCGCCCGTGACCCTGGACGACGTGAAAAAGCGCATCGAGGACGGCATTCCCGAGGCGGAGGCCACCGTGCGTGACCTGACCGGCACCGGCGATCATCTCGAGGCCGTGGTCATCGCGCCAGGCTTCGACGGCAAATCCCGGATCGAGCAGCATCAGATGGTCTACGCCGCCCTCGGCGAGCTCATGCAGGGCCCGATTCACGCCCTCAAGCTCACCACCAAGGTCTCCTAGGACGGCTCGGCGGCAAGGGGGCGCCAGCCCCGGCGGCTTCTCCCCCGGCCCGCGCGCGGGAATTCACTTCCGGGACGGAAGCGGCTCGACCTCGGCGGTGAGGGAGCGCCAGCTCCCGTCGTTGAAGCCCAGCTCGAAGCCCACCGTTTTTCCCGGGGCAGGCGGGGAAGAAAACCCCTCCAGATGGATGTGCACCCCGCCGCCGCGGAGAACGACTTCGCGGCCCGGGGGCATCCAAAGCGTCTCCGCCGGCTGGGTGACCTGTCGCCCCTCTTCGAAGGCCCACGTTCGAATCGACGCGCGAAGGGGATCGGCAGCTCGGGCGTCGGACAATCCTCGAATCTTTCCGGTGGAATTCAGGGCCCGCAGAAAGACCACGGCTCCCGCTCCGTCCGGGTTGGGATAGGCGCGAAGCTGGTCGATCTCCACGACGCGGGCGCTCTCGCGCGAGCAGGCCGGAGCTGCCCCCGCAAAAACCAGAACGAGAGCCAAGAGGCGCATACCCAGATTCGCAGACGCGCGGAGCCGCAGGTCAAGTTGCTTCGACCCACCGCTCCAAGACCTCGACGAAGCCCTGACCGAGAGCGTCCCAGGACCGGGCCTCCGCCCGCCCTCGCCCGTTCAGAGCTTCGGCGTCGGCCTCGGCCGGCCCCGAGAGGACGGTGAGGATGGCCGCCGCGAAGGCTTCCGGCGATTCGGCCCGAAGAATGGGCGTTTCGCCGCTCAGCTCGAGGGCACGAAGTCCGAGTTCGGTGGAGACGAGAGGAAGGCCCGATGCGAGGGCGCCGAGGAGGATCGAAAAGGCGCCTCGGCCGCGACGGAGGGGATGGGCGAACACCCGGGCCTTTTCGAGGTAGTCGCCTGGTCGGTCCACCGCCCCCGTGACCTCCACCCGCTCGTGGGCCAGGCGACGCACGCGCCGGCTGGGATTGGCCCCGGACAGGACGAGGCGAGCCTCGGGCCGGTCTTTCCACACGCGGGGCATGATCTCGCGCGCGAGCTCCGCCGCCGCCTCTTCGTGGGGGGGATGATTCATCGCCCCCATGAAGAGCACGTCGGCGCCCGTCCGCGCGGACGGCCGTCGAAACGGGAGCCCCTCCACGTCGACCCCGTTGGGCACCACGGTGATGGGGCCGGTCCGGGTCACCGCCACCGCCGCCGCGTCCCCGTCGGTCGCGCACACGAGCTCCTGGGCTTGATCCCAGGCCCGAGCCTCGAGAGCCGCCATGGCCGAGATCTCGCGACGCTCCACCCGGCCGGCCTTCCCAGAGGCGTTTAAGGTGGCCTCCAGGACCGCGGACTCGAGATGGTGCTCATCGAGCAGCCACCGCAAACCTGATTGCAGGGCCAGAGGCGCCGCCAAAGCCTGCTCGACCCACATCCCATCAAAGGGCTGCTCCGCGTGCGCGTTGCGAAACGCACGCTCGATCCCGGCCGAGCCCCGAGCCCGCCACGGAAGCTGCGATCTCGGGCTCCGCCACACTCTCGGCTTGGCCACCGTTACCTGCGCGTAGTGCTCTAGCTCCGCGCCAGCCCGCTCGACCTCCCTGGGATGTGCCGCGGCAAAGAGGTGGAGGTCGAAGCGCTCTGCCGCCGCCCGGGCCAGAATGTGGGTGCGCACCCGTCCCCCGGGGCCGGCGGGTCCCGGCAGATACGGACTCACCAGGGCGAGCCGCTTCACGGCGACCCCTCGACGATGCGGCGGTAGGCGTGGGCGGTGCGGAGCGCGACCGCCTCGGGAGCGAAGGCCGACAGATGCTCGCCTTCGCTTCGCTCCGGGAGGACTCGGGTGGCCTCGAGGGCGCGATGGAGCGCGTCGGCCCCCAGAGCCCCCGACTGAACCCACGGCGCCGGCACCGCGGATTGGAGCTCCTCGGCCAACCCTCCCGCGGGAAGCCACACGGGCCGATCGAAGGACAGGGCCAGCAGAGCGCTGCCGGAGTTCAGGATGCTCCGGTAGGGAAGCACCACGAGATCGACGGCCCGCAACCAGAGCTGCATCTCTTCGGAGCCCAGATGTCGAAGGTGGAGCCGAACGTTGTCAAAACCCTCCGCGGCACGCTTGACCTCGAGCGCCATGGCCGCGTCGCGCGGCTTGCCAGCCACCAGCAGAGTCAACTCATATTGCCCGCCTACGGTTGAGATCAAAGCAGGGACGTTCTTGTAGGCTTTGATCTGGCCGAAGAAGCCGAGCACCGGTCCGGTCGCCGGAAGCTCCAGCTGACGGCGAGCCTCGGTCCGCGAATACCGATCCGGAAACTCGCCGCGGTAGTGGGGATGAGGGGTGACGAAGGCGGGCAGGCGATCCAGCTCGGGTCGGTGGGCTCGGGCCCGCTCCAGGCTGCCTTCCCCGAGGGCCAGAAGGCCGTCGAGGCGACGTATGAAGCGACGCCAGAAGCGGGCTTCCGGCCCCGGATGTCGACGCTCGTGGGCCTCCAAGTTGTGCGCCGTCCACACCACCTTGGCGCCTCGGGCCCGGAAGAGATCGAGCGCCCCGAGCAGCGCCTCGGTGGTCCAGAGGGCCCCGGCCAGCCCGTGGTTAAAGGTGGACTCCGGCCAGTGCACGTGGACGAGGTCCGCAGCCCGCCCCACGCAGGAGAGCACCCGATACTCGCGCACCTCGACCCCGAGCTCCGCCATCGGGGCGTAGAGCCGAGCGTTGTAGGGGTTCAGGTGGCGATTCGCGAACGCAGGGCGCGCGACCACCCTCAAGGGTCGAAGGCGTGCGATGGCCTCTGACTCTCCCGAAGCGTGGGGGGCGTCAACGCGGGGTCACCCCCAATGGCCACAAAGCCTGCTACAGAGCGGAGCGACGTGGACATCGACGGCGTGCTTCCGCTCGTGCGCTCCGACGCGGAGCGCGCGAACCTCCTCCTCGAGAGCCTCGGCCGCTTCTTTCCCGGCTTCGGTCGCCTCTTCGTGGTGGCTCCCGCTCGGGACCTCTCTGCCCTCGAGGAGACGTTGCGTCCGCCCTCAGAGCTCGAAATGACCCTCGTGGCCGAGACCCAGGTGGCTCCGGAACTCGAGGCCTCCCGGGCTCGAGGCTGGTACAAACAGCAGCTCGTCAAGCTCGCCATCTACGAACACGTCAACACATCTTTCTATCTGACTTTCGATGCGGACGTGGTGGCCACCCGCCCCGTCGCTCCGGAGGACCTCGTGGTGAACGGCCGCGGTCTCTGCCACGTGATCCCAGAAGATCTCCATCCTGACTGGTACCGCGACACGGAGCGCTTCCTCGCCCGCCCCCTCCGGAGGCGAGGCGTGCTCCACGCCGTGACGCCGGCGCTCCTCGCCACCGACGCGGTGCGGGCCCTCGTCGAGGCGCAGGACAGACGCGCCCGCGAAGGACGGTGGTCTCGCGGCCGGGCGGGCTGGCGACAGCGCTGGGGGCGCGCGCGTGGACGCCAGGGCTGGCGAAGTTTTCTTCTCGATGGTCTCCCGTGGACGGAGTACGCTCTTTACCACTCGTGGCTCGAGCTCGAAGGCCTCGCTGACCGCTACCATCACGAAGCCCCTCCCGGGATCTATGACGTCGAACGCTCGGTCTGGAAGAAGGACGCGGACCGCTTCGACGCATGGGATCCGTCTCCGCTTTTTCGCGGAGAGGGGCCGCCCTGGTTCGCGGTCATCCAGTCCAATACGCGCCTCGCCCCTTCGCGCCTTCGCGAGAAGCTAGAGCCCTTCCTCCGCTGACCCGGAAGTTCACGGCCGGGCCCGACGCCCCCTCGGGGCGAGGACGTCCTCGAAGGGGGCCCGAGCTGGCGCTCGAAGAAGCTCGCGAGACGGGTGAAGAACTCGATCTGGTTGCGCTCGTCGATGAAGCTATGGTCTTCGCCGTCATAGACATAGGCTTCGACCTCGCGTCCTGCCCTCCTGAGTGCGTCGACCATCAGGCGGGCTTGGCTGACCTGCACGCGGGAGTCCTCGCTCCCGTGTCCGATCAGGATCGCGCCTCGAATCTCGTGAGCTCCACGAGCCGGTGACGCCTTCGCGAGTTTGATGCGGTCCTCGCGCCGCCGACCCACGAGGCTTTCGAGCTCCGCGATCCAAAACTCGTATCGCGACGCGTCCTCCAGAAGCTCCGGCAGGTCTGTGACCGCTGCATAGCTCGCGCCCGCGCGGAACAGCTCCGGCTCCATTTGCATGGCTCGGAGGGCCGCGTAGCCGCCGTAGCTGATACCGAAGATGCCGACCCGAGCCGGATCTGCGATGCCCTCCTGAATCGCCCAGCGCGCTCCGTCGGTCACGTCGTCCTGCATCTCGAGCCCCCACCGCCCGCCCCCCCGCTCGAAGTATGCTTGGCCATAGCCCGTCGAGCCGCGAAAGTTCGGCTGCAACACTGCGAAGCCTCGACTGACCAGGAACTGCACGATGGGGTCCCAACCCCACACGTCCCTCGCCCACGGTCCCCCGTGGGGCATGACGATGAGCGGAAAGGGGGCCCGAGTCCCATCCACGGGGACCGTGAGATACCCGGGAACCTCGAGCCCGTCGCGGGCGACATAGGATATGGGTTGCATGGGGGCGTGCTTCACGTCCGAGAGCTCCGGGTAGAGCTCGAAGAGGGGCGTGATCGCGGGCTCGCCCTCGTCGTAGAGATAGTATGCCGGGGGCGCGGTGTCGGCGCTCGACCGAATCAGCTTCTGTCGCCCCTCGGAGATCGAGCCCAATATGAGGTTGAGGCGGCCTGGGAGGGCGCGTTCTACCCCCTCCCAGCGTTTCCGAGAGTCTTCATCGAAGTAGACCCTTTCGAGCTTCTCGGACACGTAGCGCACCCCGAGCAAGCGACCGTCGCGACGAGAGACCGCGACTCCGCTGACGTCATAGAGGGGATGCGCGAAGAGGACCGGCCCCATCGTCCGGCTCTCGAGATTGAAGGGGAAGAGGCCGGTGCGCCCGTGCTCCGCCGGGGCGTAGACATAGATGGTCTTGGGGTCCTCCGAGAAAGCGGCGAACCGGTAGCCCGCCCCGCCCGCGGCAGGATCCCATTCGAGCACCGTCTCGAAGACCGCTCCGGGCTCCGGGCGAGCGATCAGGAACTCACGGGTGGCTTTTCGACTTCGGCCCCAACCCACCCGCACCTGATGCTGGTGGTCAGCGCTCCAATTCAATACGCCTTCGTGGGCCCGCACCACCTTCTTCAGGTTACCGCTCCGAAGATCGACCCGATGGACGCTGACGCCGGGATCTCCCGGCAGCCATAGCCCCACGAGCACGCTCTGGGGGTCGTCGGGCAGGAGGCTGAGAATGCGGTCTTGGGTTTGAATGTAGCCCTCATTCGGCCACTTCTCGCCGAGGTAGCGGGAGTGACCGCTGTTCGTATCGACCACGAGGAGCCGGGTTCGGCGAGCCTTGAACCCCCCGACATCCGTCAAGGGCGCGCTCACCGAGACCACCAAGCGTTCATTGCTTGCCCAGCCGAGTCGCCGGACCGTGAGGCTGTTCTTGACCCGACGATTTCTCTCCAGCTTCGCGAGCAGACGCGGCTTGCTCCCATCGAGCGGAAAGATCGTCACCACTTCGACCTCGTCTCGGTGAAGAACGCCTGCGAAACGATCCCCCTCTGGAGACAGACGAACGTGGGAGACGGTGGGGCGACGAAAGTACGCGGCCGCGTTGGCCCGGCCGTCCGCGGAGACGGCCGGGCCAACGCGGGAGCCGAGGCTTGGACGAGCGCCGCAGAGCTGGAGCACCCCCCGCCCAGACCGAACCCCACGCTCGAGAGGAAGAA
>JBCBRU010000164.1:0-14986 GCA_039819565.1 Myxococcota bacterium
ACGCGTCTCTGCTTCGGGCTCGCGCGCGACTTGGACGGTCGGACGCTTGCCCCAGGCCCTCTCCCGGCCGTATCCGCCCTCGGAATGAGGGGGGCGCCGCGGGCGGCCCGACTTGCTCATCTCGCCGTGGAGAGCCTCGTCGATGGCGCCCTCAATGAGGGCGTCTCGGCGCGGGTCGTGGCCGGACTGAGCCGCGTGGCCGAGCTGCCTCGGATAAGAGAGGTGCTGAGCGAGATCGCCCGCGACGAAGCTCGACACGCAGCCCACGGCTTCCAAGTGCTTCGCTGGTGTCTCGAGGAAGGCGGCGCCCCGGTTGCGGTCGCTCTCGAGGCAGCCCTCAAGACGCTCCCCATAGACGCCGGGGCTTTGCCGTACGACGTGGAGGAGGCTGAGACCTGGGGGCTTCCGAGTCGAGCCCGCCTGCGCGCGGAGTATCGCTCCGTCCGAGAGCGCACCGTCGCCCGAACCCGCCGCCTTCTTCGGTCTGCGGGTCGTAGGCGGAGTTCGGTCGAGGCTCGACGTGTCCATGCCGGCGAGCTCTGGCGTGAGGTTGGACTAGGCTAGGCCCAGCTTCTGCTTGAGCGCTCGGACGTAGCGTCGGCTCACGGGCACCCGCTCGCCGCCCCGAAGCGTCAGCTCCGCGCATCCCCCTTCGGTCATGCGGATCTCTTCGATGCGGGAGAGGGTCACGACGTACTGCTTGTGGGTGCGAAACATTCCGAATCGACTCTCGAGGGTTCCGAGGGTCACATCCGTCTCGCGGGGACCGTCTTCGGTGAGCAGCGTGACCCCGGCCAGCTCGGTTCGAGCGGCCTCGATGGTCTCCGGAGCGATGAGCCGAACCCTCTTCCCAATCCGGCAGGGGACTCTGAGCAAGGAGGGCTCGGCAAGCTCCACGGCCGGAGGGCGTGCGCGGGTGGCCTTGGCCAGGGCTTCTTCGAGGCGCTCCTTGCGCGCCGGTTTTAGAATGTAGTCGTAGGCTTTCTCCTCGAAGGCCCGGATGGCGTGCTGATCGTACGCGGTGACGAAGACCACCGGAGGGAGCTTGTCCGGGTCGACGAGGTGCAGCATCTCGAAGCCGTCGAGGCCCGGCATCTGAATATCGAGGAAGACCACGTCGGGCGCGAAGTCTTGGATGGCCCGAAGGCCATCGAAGCCGTTCTCGCAAGACATCTTGATATCCACGCCGGGGATTTGGGAGAGCTCGAGCTCCAGGTCTCGCCGAGCCAGAGGCTCGTCGTCGATGATCACGGCGGAGACGGTCATGGGTTCGTCCTCGAGGGTATGCGCACGGAGACGCGGGTAGCGTGGCCAGGGTCGCAGGAGACAGAGGTTCCGTAACCTGGGCCCCCCCAGCTGGAGACCCGGCGGTCGACGAGGGAGAGGCCGAGCCCCGGCGAAGGCGAGGAGCCGGATACATAGGTCCCTCCGTTGTCCTCCACGGCCAGCACGATGTCTCCTCCCTCCCGGGTGGCGCTGATGCGGATGCGTCCATCGTCAACCTTGTCGGACAAACCGTGCTTGATCGCGTTCTCCACCAGCGGCTGTAAGGTAAAGGTGGGGAGCCGCACGGTGGCGTAGTCACCCGGAACGTCCACGTCCACGCTGAGCCGCTCCCCGAAGCGCGCCTTCTCGATCTCGAGGTAGGCGCCGACCAGGGCCAGCTCCTCGGCCAAGCTCACGTCGGGAGCGGCCTCGCGAAGATTGTTGCGGAGAAAGTCCCCGAGGTGGCCGATGAGCTCCCTCGCCTTGGCGGGGTCCGAGGGCACCACGGCACGGATAGCGGTGAGGGCATTGAAGAGAAAGTGTGGGTTGATCTGGGCCTGGAGAAGCTTGAGCTCGGAGGATATGAGGAGCTTGCGCTGCTCTTGCAGTCTAGCCTGCAGAAGCTGGGCCGAGAGGAGGTTGGCAAGGCCTTCGCCGAAAGATCGGAACACCTCGGTGAACGGGCGCCCTCGTGGCTCGAAGAGGATGATGGTTCCCAGGACTTCCTCGTCGACCTTGAAGGGAACGATCAGCGCCGAACTCAGCGGGCAATGGGGGTCGATGGGGCAGCGGTATCGACTCCGATCGCCGTCGAGGAACTCCACCCTCCCGTACTTGACGGCGTCCAGGACCTCGGAGCATCGCACGTCGTTGCCGGCGTGGTGGTGGTCCTCCCCCAGGCCCCCGAACGCGAGCACGACGTTCTCGTGGTCGTCCCGGTGTGCCTCGGCCGGTTCTCTTCGCGGGGGCGGGGCGGCTGCGGTGGTCGCCTCCGGAAGGCGGCGGCGCACGCCGGTGACGGCCACCGCCGCCACCGGGAGCGTCTCACGCAGGAGCTCGACGAGACGGTCTGCGGCGTCCCGGGTGAGGCCGTGTTTCAGGAGTCCGATCGACTTTTCCCCGACTTCGAGGGCGAGGCGCGCGTAGTGGGCGGCGTGGAGCTCTCGGCTTCGGTGCTGGTCCTCGACGATGCTCGCGAAGAGGCCGGCTCCGATGGCGTTCATTGAGATCATCGGGAGGGCGATGATGGAGACCAGAGCCTCTGCGTCTGCGTACGGGCGGGCCAGGCCGAGGATGATGAGCATTTGCACGCATTCCGCGATCACCGCGGCTACGAAGGCCACGGCCGGAGAGGGGTTGGCGCTATGCCGCCGGCGCCACAGGGTGGCCACCAGTCCGCCCACGAGACCCTCCGCGATCGTAGAGACCCCGCAGGCCAGACCCGTGAACCCGCCCAAAAAGTATCGGTGGAGGCCGGCCGTGGCGCCCACCGCGAGGCCCATCCAGGGGCCCCCGAGGAGGCCCGCCAAGATCGCCCCCGTGGCTCGGGTGTTGGCGATGGCCCCCAGCACGGGCACCCCGAGATACGTGCCGAGCACGGCCATCCCGGAAAAGAAGAGGTACATCCAGACCCAAGGGCTCCGGCGACTCCTCTCGCGGGGCCAACCCCCGGAGGTGACGAGTTCAAAGGCGCGGGTCTTCGAAAATGCGTAGGCGAGGACGGTGGTGAGCGCCACCGTCTTGAGAAGCTCAACCAGGAGGGAGAGACTTACACCAGAGTTTCCATCCATACCGCTCCCCCTGAAGACGACATTGACGGATGCCAGAGCTGAGATCAACCGCCCGCGGAGGGCCCGTCGTCGAGATCCAAGCCGGGGAGGCCGTCGAGGCTGGAGCTATTCTTCTGCCTCCGGTAGGCCACCACCTCCTCCTCCGACTTCGCCTCGCGCCACTTCTGCAGCGTGTCGCGATCTTCTACGAAACTATACCGGGGTACGCCGAAGCCGCATGCGTCTCGGATGCAGGTCACGTCGACGACGATGACGTTCCTCAGCATCGGGAGGGATGAGAAGCGAGCCGCCCAGCTGGCGAAGTCTTCGTGGTGCGGCTCTACCACTCGGCCCACGCCATAGAAGCGATAGATCTTGGGAGCCCCTTCCAGGGCGCACACCATGATCGTGATACGTCCGTTCTCTTTGAGGTGGGCGACGGTCTCGATACCGCTGCCTCCCGTGTCGCCGTAGGCAACCTGCCTCGGACCGAGGATGCGGAGGGCGTCGAGGCCCTTCGGGGAGCAATTGATCCTGCCGCCTTCGGCGCGGGGGGCGGTGGCCACGAAGAAGACCTTCTGCTTCTCCACCCAGGCTCGGATATCGTCGTCGATGGCTTCGTAGCTCTTTCCCATGACGGGAGGCTGGGGGGCTTGCCCGGGACTGGGCAAGCCCCCTCAGGCGGCGGGTCAGTTTCCGCACTCGGCGGCGCGCGCGGCGGCCGAGCACTCGCCTACGCCGTAGTTGCCGGCGTGAAGCTCACCCGCCGTGCACGCCCAGGTTCCGCCGCTGATCTTGGTCCACACCACGGCGTAGTCGGCTACGAAGTCGCCGCGGCCCTGCCAGGACTTGAGCGCGCACACCGCGTCATAGATTTTACACTTCAGGTTAGTTGTGTTGAAGTTGTAAACCCAAGCGTAGTGGTTGCAGTTGCCGGGGACGCCGTGGCCGTTGGGGTGGTTGTCCCATCGGTCATCCCAGACTCTCCGCGCACACCCTCGGGCGCGCTCCCGCGCCTCCTTGCGGGCTTCGTTCGCTTTGAAGTCCTTCCCCTTGGCCGAGAAGACTTCGATGTCGGTGAAGATCATGGGGAAGTCGTCTCGTGCCTTCAGCTCGACGCGAATCCGAGCGTCGCAGTAGCGGGTCTTCTCCCCGGCCGAAGCCTCGGTTGCGAAACCGGCCGTCATGGCCGTGGCGGCAAAGGTGAGGACGCCTAGGATGCGACGTCGAAGGGTAGGACGAATCGAAGAGTGCTTTAGGTCGTGCATGCCAACCTAAGCGAGATCCTCCGAGCGCGGCGACACGGAGGGGCCGCTTTTTCGAACTCAGGCATCTGAGCCTGCCCGGAAGTTCCGCGGAGGACCTGGGGACAGCGAGGTTCGCTTCAGAACCTGTGAGCCCTCATGACCGAGCGGAGGTCTTGTTCTTCATGATCTCTTCGACCTCGTTCAGGGGGATGACGTGCTCTGTGTTGCAGAGCTCACACTTCACCTCCACCGGACGGTCTTCGGCCACCATGCTCGCCAGCTCCATGGCGTCGAGCATGTTGAGGGTGGAGAGAACCTTCTCGCGGGAGCATCGGCAGCGCCAAATGGGCACGATCCGAGGGTCGGTCTCGACGGCGCCAGGAGCCACGGACTCGAGGAGAGCCTCGGCCTCCCAACCCTCGCGGAGACCCCTCGTGACCAACCCACCCTCGAGGACGCTCTGGACCGCCTGCATGTCTTCGAGGCGGGTGTCGGGGAGGGCCTGTACGAGAATCCCGCCCGCGGCCTTGATGTCTCCATATTTCGACATCAGGACATCGGTGCGCAGGACCGAAGCGACCTGGTCGGACTGATTCAAGAAGTGGTCGACGTCGGTGTCGACCTCGCCGTCGCGGAGAGGGGTGGCGCTCTGCATATACTGGCCGCGCTCGCCCATCCGCACCACGCTCACCTGACCGGGCACCACCGCGGGCCCGATAGTCCGGCGGCCCTCGAGGTCTTCGTTGAGGATGAGGGGATAGTTCAAAGTGGTGTTGCGGACATACCCGCGGAGCCAGCCATGCTCCGTCACGTCGGCAAAGACCTGCCCGATGCGGCTCTGGGAAAGGATCTGGATGCTGGTGACGCCCGGGCGCTTGCTCGTCAAACCCACGAGAGCGGTGGCGGTGAGGAGACGACCGAGGGCGATGGCCGAGGTGCCCCCGAGCCCGTGGGCTCGACAGCCGTCCTGGACGAGCGCCGTGCTCGTGAAAACGGCCACCTCGATGCGAGAGGAGCCCGTGTTCGCGCGAATCATCAGGTCGTCCATAGCTAACTAAGTCCAAAGCGCCCGGGGCGCGCTTGTGCGACCCCGGGCGAGAAGATCACCAGCTAGATGGTGAGGGCCCCGCTCCGCAACAGATAAGCGAGACGCTTACGCTGCTCGGGTCGAAGCATGTCGTGGGAAGCCCGCAGGGCGGCGAGAACCGCGTCCTTGAGCTTACTCGCGCTCTCGACTCGAAGGGCCAGAGCCGCCTCGACCGCTTCGGCGTTGAAATCCTCGGCGTCGAGGGCGTCCGCGAGGCGGGCCACGCTACGCTCCCGATCCACGGAGGCCTGCGACCTCTCGGTCTTCAGATCGCCCAAGATGCGGGCCAAGGTCTCGATCTGGTCTTCGTCCAGGTCGAGTTTGTGGGCCATGAACCGGAGCGGTCTACGGACCCCGAACAGCAGATCTCCGTGCATTCGGGCTCCTTCCTCGTGAGCCTCGGCGCGTCGACGACGGGCTCCGCGCCAACCGCCGCAGCGGCCTTCGCCATGATGGTGATGATGGTGGTGGTGACGAAACATGCGTACCTCTCTCGCCTGCCGAAGCAAGCGGGGTTTGACCTCGGGGCACAGCCGCCGAGGCTTCAGCAGCTCCGGGGCTTGGCCTCCGAAGCGTAGGTCGGTCGGTGGGCACCGTCCGAGCGTGGGCTCGAGCCGCACGCAGGGGGAGGCTAACTCCCGTCGTCCCCGCGTCCACCGGATTCTTCCGGGGCGTCCTCGACCGGCTCCCACTCCGCGGGATCCATGCGGCCCTCTCGACGCAGGTTCCGTCCGAGCACGAACACTTCTCGGCTCCCATCTCGGGTGGCCTCCGGCTTCAGGAGCTTCACTTCGCGGAACGCCTTCCTCACGTCCTCGACGAGTCCGTCGGTGTCGCGGCCCTGAAAGAGCTTAGCCACGAAGACCCCGCGGTCGGGTTGCAGCAGGGCCTGGGCCAGCCGAAGCCCGTAGCCCACCATCTCCACCGACTTGGCCTGGTCGGCGTCCCGAATGCCGGTGAGCTTCGGAGCCATATCCGAGATGAGGGCGTC
Source organism: Myxococcota bacterium (assembly GCA_039819565.1). Lineage (GTDB taxonomy): Bacteria > Myxococcota > Kuafuiibacteriia > Kuafuiibacteriales > Kuafuiibacteriaceae > JAHQVK01. Next base: position 6,361 of record JBCBRU010000164.1, read on the forward strand.
CACCGGCTTGGTCGTGAGCTCGGCGAGGTCTTCAAGGATGCGGGTCGGGGTGAGGGTTTTGACGTCCGCGACGTGAGCGACGACGCGGGGGCCGAAGCCCATCTCGACCGGTACGATGTCGTAGCCGACCACAGCCCCCTTACGGCCCACTTTCTCCGCCAGATACTGAAGCCAGGATCCCGGCGCGCAGCCGAGGTCGACGATGGTCTGGTTTTTCTTGATGAGTCCGTAGCGGCGGTCGAGCTCGTCCAGCTTGTACACCGAACGCGCAACGTACTTGTCCGCTTTGGCTTTTTCGTAGAAGCGGTCGTGGCGGTTGTAGCGACCGCTCTTGGCCATGGTGAGCTCGGGGGTTGGCTCAGGCGGCTTCCATGCCGATGGCCTTGATGCGCTCGAACTTCTTCACCGACTTGCGCACCACGACGTAGCCGTTGCGAGGTCCGGGCACCGAGCCGCGGATGAGGACGCGGTTGTTCTCCGCGTCGACCTTAACGATCTGCACGTTCTGAGTGGTGACGGTGTAGCCGCCCATCTGGCCGGGGAGGCGCTTGCCCTTGTCGACCTCACCAGGGGTGGTGCGGCAGCCGATCGAACCGACGTGGCGGAACTGCTCGTGGGTACCGTGGGTCTTCTGCTTGGCGCCCTTCATGTTGTGCTTGCGCACGACGCCCTGGAAGCCCTTGCCCTTTGAGGTGCCGGACACGTCGACGAGCTCGCCCTCGGAGAACACGTCGCACTTGAGCTCCTGGCCGACCTCGAACTCTCCGATCTTGTCGGCGGGGCAGCGGATCTCGCGGAGCTGGCGCTGCGGCTTCACATCGGCGCGCTGAAAATGGCCGGCCATGGGCTTCGTGCACCGCTCGTGCGGCATCTCGTCGAAGCCGATCTGGATGGCGTCGTAGCCATCCTTGCCCTCTTTGGTCTTCTTCTGGACCACGGTGTTGGGGCCGAGCTCGACGATGGTGACGGGGATGCGCGCCCCGTTCTCGAAGATCTGAGTGAGGCCGATCTTTCGGCCGATGAGACCCATGCGAAACATGGTTCGACTCCTTCGGAGCTCGGGAAAAATGGAGCGGGAACATCCCACCCCCGGGGCGTATTCTTCGCCGAGACCCTGGCCTCGCCTAGGTCTCGGCCCGTCGCTCAGCCTCGCGGTCATGGCGGATCGATCGTCCACCTCGAGGCCGTTGACTGGAAGAGCGCCCCCCTCCGAGCTCGTGAGCGCGGGAAGCTAGGCGCTCGGACGAAGGTCGTCAAGACGATGTCGGGCTCCGGGCGAGCGCGACCCTCAGAGGGCCTCGATGGGCCCGAGGGTCACTTCCGGTTCCGGGTCCAGGGCCCGGCGGACCGTCCAGTCATCGACGCCGAAGAAGCTGTCCGGTTCGGCCCCGGCGCCGGTCGCGATCCGCCGCAGATGGAGGCTCTGGCCCCGGGCCGGACCGACGGTAAAGCGCGCCACCGCCTCCCGCCACCACTCGATGCCGTCCGGTCCGAACCGCCATCCCTCCACGCTCCGGGGACGTCCGTCGTCTTCCGCGAACGTCGAAGCCTCGGCGGGGGTAAAACCCGACCAGTCGCTCTCCGGCAGGAGCTCGGCGGTCACGGCGGCGGCGTTGTCGTCGCCGAGGGCGAAGTAGAGGACGGCGCGGTCGGCAGCCACGGTGCGGCCCGCGAGCCACAGCCGCATCTCGAAGATCTGTCCCAAGGGGAGGGGACCGAGCTCGCTCACAACCGGACTGCCCAGGAGGTCCCGGGTCAGGGGGGCGGGGTCCGTGTCGCCTGCGCACAGCGCGCCCGGGTCCTCGTCGGGGGAGAGGGGTTGGTTTTGGGATCGATCGAGCGGACAAGGGCCCCACGCCGGGGCCTGAAGCCACGCGTCGGGGACCTCCGTCGCCATCGGGGCGAGAGGCTCCGAGAAGCGCTCCGCGAACAGGAACACCTCATCCGTGGGAGCCGTCCGTTCATCGCTCCCGAAAAGGAGCTGGAGGTCTTCGGCGGGGCCGGCCGGAAATCCGGACGTGAGCCCTACGACCATGACGAGGTCGTCGGTGCCGAGCGCCCTATCGTCCTCCCACTGGAAGGGAAGAGGGGTGTCTCCGCGGGCCACCCGCAGGTCCCGCCCATCCGCCCTTGCTCCCTCGGCCACGAGCTGGGCGTGCGGCACCGGCAGCCGGAGGGTGAGCCCTGGGGGGACGGCCCGAGGGAAGGTCACCTCGATGGCCTGCCGAAAGCTGAAGCCCAAGATACCCGCGTCCGCGCCGCTGTCCGAGGCCTCCGCGTCGGAGACGCCCGCGTCGGAGTCGTCCCCCGGGCCCACGAGCACCAGTACGTTCGAGGCTTCGGCCGCCAGTTCGTCACCGAGGTGGAGCTGGACCGTATAGGCGCCGAGCGGAGGAGGCGCGGGAAGTCGGATTCTCAGGTTCAGCCGGCGCGGACTGAAGGCGCTGACGTTCTCCGGGGGGACCTCCGCGGTGAAGCCCTCGGGACCGAGCAGTCGAGCCGAGAACTGGCCTTGAGCCGCTTCGCCTCGACCTCTGGTCAGATCGAAGGCGATCCCCTCCAAACCAAAGCCTCGACCGATCAGAGCCACGTCCAAGTCGGGGCGAGCCTCGAGTCGATCGGGCTCTGCACCCTCGATGACCAGGCTCTCCCGGGGCTCGGTACATGCCGAGAGCAGGAAGAGAATGCCGATCGAGGCGAGTTCAGTGGTACGGGAGTGCATTCCTAGCGAGCCTAGCAGGCAACCGGGGCGACGCCCCGACCTCGAACAGGTCATCGGTCGAGTGTCGGGGGCGGTTGCTCGGTCGAGCCTGCGGTCGGTAGCTTGGGCGTTCGGAGGGCAAGGATGAGGCGTCGCCGACATCTTCGCGGGCCGTGGGTGCTCGTCGTCGCATTCGCGGTGTCCGCGGCCGTCCACGTGCCCATGGGCTTTGGGCTTCAGGCCCTCATCCCGAGTTTGCTCGCTAAATCCGACCGGCCGACCCCCCGAAAGCCGGTAGAGGTGGTGCGCTTAACCCCCGACGCCTACGAGTCCACCCTCGCCAAGGCGCGGCGGGCCGTGCCCCAAAAGACCGAGGCGCAGAAGCGCCGCGAGCAGAAGAAGCGCGAGGAAGAGGACCGGCGCGAGCGCGAGAAGAAGGGGCAGGTGGTCGAGGTGGCCTCCCAGAACAAGACCCCGCCCAAGAACGCGCGCTTTCTCGCGAAGGAGAACAGCTCCGTCGAGCGGGAGACGGTGGCACGCGATCGAGATCCGGACCGCAAAGGGAAGGTCACCGCCAAGCTTCAGAAGGCCGACTCAAAGGCCAAACAAGGCAGGGGCATCCCGGTCCCGGGACTGCGCTCGAGCGGCGACGGAGGAAAACCCGGAGGGGGCGCCCAAGGCCAAGGCCGGCAGCAGCGGCGACGTTTTCAGCTCGAGATGCCCAAGCTGGCCCGGCGGGAAGCGGTGGAGCTCGACATCACCGAGTTGCCCGAGCTCTCGGCCGGACGGATCCTCAACCGCGAGCGCCGGGACGCCATCCCGGGGCAACAGCGTCAGCTCGACGTGGGGCGAGACGCCCAGGACGCCGAAGCCTCCGCACCGGGAAGTAAGGGGTCCGGCGCGCGCTCGGGCCTCCCCCGCCTAGAGGACCTTCGACCCACGTTGGGCACCATCGCCCGCATCTCCGGCTCGCCTTCCGACGACTACGTCGAGAACGTCCCCGAGGGCGAAGGCACCTTCCTCAACGCCCGCGAGTTCAAGTACGCGACCTTCTTTTACCAGGTGAGGGACAGCGTCGCGCCGTACTGGCGGAGCGACCTCCGCTCGGAGCTGAGGCGGCGCGATCCGGCGGGCAATACCTTCGGCTATTCCAATGTTCAGACCGTCCTCTTCATCCGTCTCGACACCTCGGGCCGGCTCGATCAGGTCAAGGTTCAAAAGTCGAGCGGCTACCAGTTCTTCGATGCCCTCGCGGTGCGCGCCTTCGAGCAGGCGGAGAGCTTCCCGAATCCCCCCAAAGGCATGGTCGAGAACGGCCACGTGGACTTCAACTTCCTCTTCGTGCTCACCCCGCCGCGGCGCGGGCCCTTGGGGCTCTTCAGGTAGGCAGGAAGCCGTAGTAGTCGATGCCCTCGAGAATCCCTCGGGCGTAGCTCCCCTTGGCAAAGTAGATACGCTCTTCTTTGCGCAGGGGCTCGAGCTCTTTGTCGTAGTTGCCCACCACGACCCCCAAGGTGTTGCCGCGGAGCATCTCTTCGTCGTTTCCGGAGTCTCCGGCGACGAGCACCATATCCACCGGAATGCCTAGGCGCATGCATAGATAACGGATGGCCAGTCCGTGTGAAGCGCGGAGGGGGAGAAGGTCTAGATAGGCTCCGTGCGAATAGATGGTGCGCACCGCTAGCCGCTCCTGACGGAGGGCCGCTTGCAGCGCCTTCGGATCGAAGCGATCGGCGTCCCGGACTCGAAAACTCACCTTGTAGGTATCCTGGCCTTCCGGGCCTTGGAGCTCGAGCTCGTCAAAGCCGAGGGCCACCTTACGCATGGCCTCCGGTCGCCACCGATGGCTGATGTGCTGCTGCCAGCCGCGGTCGGGGAACTCGCCGGCGCCATAGTAGATGGCGCTCCCCACGGAGGTGATCGCGAAGTCAGGAGGACGCACGCCATGCTCCTTGAGGACCTGGCGAGTCAGCTCGATGCTCCGGCCCGTGGCCACGCCGAAGGCGACCTCCGGACCTGCCCGTTCGAGGCGCTGGAGCAGCTTGCGCAGGGGCTCTTGACGACCCACGAGGGTCCCGTCGATGTCGCAGACCAGCAGGCGGTTCGCGGTGAGGATGCGTCCTCGGGCCCGATGGAGGCCCTTCGGGAGCCGCTTGCGCTTGGTGACCCCGCGTGCGGTGCGAATGTAGCTGTCGACGTGGGCCCGCCAGGAGTAGTGGCGCTCCACGCCTCGGAGGCCGGCGCGGGAGCGCTTGCGCCACACGGTACGATCCTCCAGGGCCTCGACCAGAGCTTTGCCGAGCGCCTCGACGTCCAGGGGGTCGACCAGGGCCCCGTTCTTACAGTTTTCCAGGATGTCTTGGGGGCCGCCGTCATAGGTGGCGACGACGGGCACGCCGCTCGCGGCCGCCTCCAACAAGGTGAGGCCGAAGGGTTCGGTCAAGGCCGCGTTGACGAAGACCCCGCGGCGGCGGGTGGCGAGGCGGTACACGTCGGGCACCTCGTTGGAGGCGTGGCGCTTCGGATACGCGACGGAGCCATAAAGGTCGAAGTTGTCGATCAGCTCCAGGACCTTCCACCAGGTCTCTCGGGCTCCGCGGTCCAGGCTCGAGATCTGCTCACGGTTCCCCGCGATGAGCACCAGATTGGCCATCGCCCGCAGCCGCTCGTGGCTGCCGAAAGCCTCGATGAGGCGAGGGATGTTCTTGCGAGGGTCGGGTCGGGACAGGGCGAGGACGATCGGCTTTTCCGGAACAGCCAGGAAGCGGTTGATCTCGAGCTCGATGGGGGCCGGAGGCTGATTGCGGACGGGAGGAGAGAAGCGCTCCAGGTCCACGCCGGGCGGGATCACGGACATCCGCTTGGGGTTGTAGTGGTCGTAGGTCGAGTACTGCTCGGTCACCTCCTGATGGGTGCTCGCGACCACGAAGGTGGCCGCGTCCAGCGCCGACTCCTCCGCCTCGATGCGTCGATGGATCTTGTAGCGCCGCTCGATCTGCTCCTCCGTTGCGCCCCCGGCCCGGAGGCGCTCCAGCTTCACCCGGCCCAAAGAGTGCCCGGTGAAGGCCATGGGGACATCGAGGAGGCCGGCCAGTCGCGCTGCAACATAGCCTGCGTCGGCGTAGTGGCCGTGGACCAGGTCGGGGACCCGGCCCTCCGAGCGCAGGAAGCCGAGGAGGTTGTCCACCATAGCGTCGAGGTGGGTCCATAGGCCCTCCTTGGCTACGTATTTGACGGGCCCCGCCTTGATTCGGATGATCCGCACCTTTTCGTCGAGGACCTCCTCGGTGCGGGCGTAGTCGCCGCTCAGGTTGCGATCCAGCACCCGCCGGGTCACGAGATCGACCCGGCCCACCCGGGGATCCTGGCCCAGGGCGCGGGCCAGCTCGACGACGTACTTGGTCTGCCCGCCGGTGTCGGCGTCCCGCCCCAGCTCTAGGTCGTCCCCTCGGATGAGCCCGTGGACGCTCAGGAGCATGATGTAGAGGGGGGGATCGTCACCTGAGGTGGCCACGTGGGCAGCCCGTAGCACAGGGTGCGACGACACGCATTCTGCGTCCGCGCGTGCTTTCAACTGGGGGCAACTTGGGTACTCTCCCGGCCATGCAGAACCGGCTGTATTTCAGCCGCGAAGTGCGAGACCACTTCGATGCTCTACTTCCCCACCTCGACGCGGTTTTCGCCGATGCCCCTCCTCAGGAGAGGAGGGCCTTCGAGCTCCGCTTCGAACGCTATTTCTCGAACCTGTACGAGAGCGTGGTCGGGCCGTACGGCTGGCACGAAAACTTCGAGGACTTCCTCGTTCGACTGACCAAGCTGATGGCGCAGTCGCATCTGCGGCGACCGGAGGTCCTTCGGGACCTCGACTTCGAGCGGGAGCTGACGCCGGACTGGTTTCAGCGCCAGCAGATCATCGGCTACGCCTGCTACGTCGAGCGCTTCGCAGGGACTCTGCAGGGCGTCCGGGAGAAGCTCGACTACCTTTCCGAGCTTGGCGTGGGATACATCCATCTGCAGGGCGTCCTCGAGCCACGAGAAGGTCCGTCGGACGGGGGCTACGCGATCATCGACTATCGCAACGTCCATTCCGAGATCGGAAGCATGGAGGACCTCGAGAAGCTCTCCGCCGACCTCCGATCCCGAGGCATCTCGGTGTGCGTGGACCTCGTTCTCAACCACTGCGCGAAGGAGCACGACTGGGCCCGGAAGGCGATGGAGGGAGATGAGACCTTTCAGGGCTACTTCTACATGTATCCGGACCGCGAAATGCCGGATGAGTTCGAGGCCAATCTCCCCGAGATCTTTCCGGAGTTCGCACCCGGGAACTTCACCTGGTACGACGAGATGCAGCGCTGGGTGTGGACGACGTTCAACGAGTACCAGTGGGATCTGAACTGGACGAACCCCGAAATCTTTCTCGAGATGGTCGACATCATGTACGACCTCGCCAACCGGGGGGTCGAGGTCTTCCGGCTCGACGCGGTCGCTTTCATGTGGAAGCGGGTGGGGACGGACTGCCAAAACCAGCCCGAAGTCCACGATCTGCTGCAAGCGCTCCGCGCGTGCGCGAACATCGTGACTCCATCCGTCGTGCACAAAGCGGAGGCCATCGTGTCTCCGAACGACCTCGTCCATTACTTGGGGACGGGCAAGCGCTACGGAAAAGTATCCAACATCGCCTACCACAATACCCTGATGGTGCAGTATTGGGCAGCTCTGGCCAGCCGAGACACGCGACTGATGGTTCACACGCTGCGGGAGTTTCCCCGGACCCCGACCTCTATCGCTTGGGGGACCTATATACGCTGCCACGACGACATCGGCTGGGCGGTCACCGACGAAGACGCGGGCGCGATGGACATGTCGGGGCACGGGCACCGCATCTTTCTGTCCAACTTCTATACGGGAGAGTTTGCGGGGAGCCACGCCCGCGGGAAGGCGTTTCAGACCAACGAGCGTACCGGCGATCGTCGCGTCTCGGGGTCCCTCGCTAGCCTCAATGGTCTCGAGGTGGGCCTCGAGCTCAACGACGCCCGTCTCATCTCCCTCAGCGTCGAGCGGAGTCTGCTCGGCTTCGCGTTGATGTGCGGGTGGGGTGGTATCCCCCTCATCTTCATGGGAGACGAAATCGGCCTTCTCAACGACTATGAATTCGGGCGTGATCCCGAGCTCGCCAACGACAACCGTTGGCTGCACCGGCCCTATATGGACTGGGACAAAGCCAGCCGCCGTCACGTCGCCGGCTTCGTTGAAGCGCGCATGTTCGAGGGGGTGAGCCATATCATCCGCGCCCGCAAGCGCACCCCTCACCTCCACGCGATGTACGAAAACTTCGTGCCCGAGAGCGTAAATCCCCACGTCTTTCTTCACGTGCGGCCGCATCCCTTGGGTAACTTTCTCGGGGTCTATAACTTCAGCGAGGAGGCCCAGCTCATCGACCTGGATGCGTTGTCTTCCTACCAGATCAGTCAGCCCCATCCGTACGATCAGATTGAGCAGCGGCACATCATCGTAGAGGCGGGGCGGCTGCGAATTCCTCCCTACGGGCGCCTCTGGTTGATCTAAGGCGAATGCGTCGCGGAGTGTCGTCCGACGCGAGCCTAGCGAACGTCGTCGAAGTAGAGGCTGAGTTGGTCGAGGGGGAGAGACTTGCCGGGGTCGAAGCCGGGGGGGAACCTGGTGGCTTTGTCGAAGAACCATCCGTTGGGGGGGCGGGTGAGATTATGGGCGGCTGGGGAAGGGAGGGGGCGACGGGTGGAAGATGCGGAGCTCGCGCAGAAGTCAGCCCCGCAGAGGTTGGCGTCGTCAAAGACGGCATCCTCTAGATCGGCGGAGCCCAGGGTGGCGCCCGCGAGGTTAGCTCCGCATCTTCCACCCGTCGCCCCCTCCCTTCCCCAGCCGCCCATAATCTCACCCGCCCCCCCA
>JBCBRU010000165.1:0-14976 GCA_039819565.1 Myxococcota bacterium
CCGTTGAGGAGCACCAGGCTTCGGGTCGAACCCAGCGAGCGCAAACTTACCCTCGAGGCGCCGTTTCCCCCATTGTTGAACTGCGCGTTGAGCGCGTTCGCCTGCCACGGCTGCCTCTGGAGAACTTGCTCGAGGCTGACCTGACCGGTGGCGAGGATCTCCTCGCGGGAGATCACCCGGACCGGAAGCCCCAGCGCGCGCAGCCGAAGGAGCGTCTCGCTGGGTTCCCTGTCGCGATCGGGAGGGGATTCGCCGCGGCTAGAGCGCGCGAGCCCGCCGCTGAGGATGACAAGTCCCAGGACGCAGGGAAGTCTCAGTGCGGATGCGAGGCGGGGCATTGTACGCAGCTGTACGTATTCCCGTCGTGAAGTCCACCCCCTCCCCGAGCCGACGCGGACGGCAAGCACCGAGATCTCGGATGAGAACCGCCCTCGCCGGAACTCTACGCTCGCTGCGGCCAGTCTTCGAGCGTCCGCTGGAAAAGGCCGCGGACCTCGTTGGCCTTGTCGCGCAGGTTCTCCTTCGTCCAGGTCTCGGTGGAGACGGGAGGGAGCACGCAGACGTCGATGGTGCCGGGGCGGATGAAGGCGGCCCCCCGGGGGAAGTGCTCGCCGGTGTTGCGGAGCACGATGGGGAGCATCGGGACCTGGGCGTCGAGGGCGAGGTGAAAGGCGCCCATCTTGAACGGGGCGAGAGTGGGGGTGGTGCTGCGGGTGCCCTCCGGAGACATGAGCACCGACTCCCCCGCGTGGATGCGGGACACCAGGGCATTGACGCTGCGCTTCGCGGCCTCGGGGTTACTGCGGTCGATGAAGGCGGCGTTGAACAGGCCCAGCGCGAAGCCCCGAGGGTCTTTCTGAAGCTCCGCCTTACCCACCCCGGTAAGATCGCGGCGGACCAGCGAGGCGATGACGATCGAGTCGAGGTTGGACTGATGGTTGAACACCATGACGGCCGGGCGGGCGGCGTCGATATGCTCCACGCCCTGCGCGTCCACGCGAATGCCCGCCACCCGGAGGGTCGCGTCGGCGGACCGGCCGATGTTCGAGCCGAAGTCGACTTTGCCTTCCGAGCGGTCGGCGAGCGCGAGCGTAGCCAGCAGTCCCGCGTTGAAGGTATAGATCGCGCCCAGCGTGCCAAGCATCCCTCGAAGGCCTGCCTTCGGAGGAGGCGCGAGGTCTAGAATCGGGATGTGCTCGTCCGCGGCGACCTCGGCTAGGCCTCGATCCGGACGCACCGCCACCGGATGCCCCACCGACCGCAGGAAGGGGACATCCTCGACGCCGTTTCCGTAGGCGAAGCTGGCGTCCAGACGAAGCCCTCGCTCGCTCGCAAAGTCGGTGACGGCTCGGGCCTTTTCCCGGCCCCACCGCGCCCGTCCGTTGAGGCGCCCCGTCAACACCCCTTCCTCGACCTCGGCCTGACTGGACAGGACGTGCTCGATGCCGAGGTCTCGGGCCACGGGGTTGGCCTGAAACTCGGTGGCGGCGGTGGCCAGGGCCAGCGTATGCCCTGCCTCTCGGTGGGCCTTGATGAGCTCCCGGCTCTCCGGGCGGATGGTGGGGGCAATGTCCATCAGAAAGACCTTGGCGCTCCGGGCCTCGAGCTCCGCCACCTCCATCCCCGCCAAGCGCGACATGGCTTGCTCGATCGCGTCGAGCCCGGTGCCTTCCGGGTCCTTTCGCACCTCGTAGGAGGTGCGCGCGAGATCCACGATATGCCCCGGGGTGATCTCACCTCGGAAGAGCTGGTCCTTCAAAAAGGCGAGCGCCGTGAAGCCCTCGACCAAGGTGCCGTCGAGATCGAAGAAGGCCCCGACCTCCGGGCCCTTCGGGCCCTCCTGAATCGAACGCAGGGCCCAGGCCAGGCTACTCACGCCGCTGCCGCCGCTTTCTGCCGGCTTCGGGCGAGCTCATCGAGGGCGCCCACGATCTCGGCCAGCTCGTCGGCCAAGGCGCGCCGGCGCTCCGAGAGATCCGAGCCCTCGTCTGCGGTGAGGCCCATGTGATCGGCAAGGAGAAGCGCGTTCTTGAATAGCTCGAGGGTGACCGACTCCTCGTTGTGCATCCTCTTTTGCAGAACCCATTGACGTCCCACTCCCACGCATCGCTGGAGCAGGGCCTTGCGGTCGAGGGGCTCGCCGGAGGGGACGTTCGCGAGCTCGGTGGCCACGAGGAGATAGGCGTCGAAGAAGGGGCGGAGCACGAGGTGGGCGAAGTGTGGCTTCGAACGCTCGAACCACAGCTGAACCCGCTCTGGAGTAATCACCGGTAAGGCGGCCTTGCGGCCCTCCCAGTCCGGGTCGATGCGATCGATCTCGGCCATGAGCTCGCCCTCGAACTCTCGGCGCTCGGGAAAGAAGAACTCGAACTTGAGGAGGTCGCGGATGCGAAGCGAATGGCCCCATATCTCCCGCCGAAGGTCGCCCTTGTGACTTCGGACCATGACCATGGCGAGCTCGGCGATGGCGCGGTGAACGAGGAAGTGAATGAGGGTGTTGCGGTAGAACGCGGCCACCAGGTGCTGCTGCGGAGCCACCTGGAACACCGGCTCGTGGCCCTCGTCGAAGCGCTCGACCACCCCCGTACGCTCGAGCTCCTCGAGGGTGCTTTCCACCCAGTCGCGGCCCTCGACGTACTCTTTGTCGAGGACGCGGCCCGCCACGGAGTGGCCCGAGAGATAGTTGATGATGGGTTCGAGGATGTCCTCCACCTCGGGGAGCGTCAGCGCTCGCTCGGCGGCGAGGAGAGCCACCGTCACCAGCCCGGTGGCGGTCACGGGCGTGGTCCGGTTGATGCGATGACAGACGTCCACGGCGATGCGCTCCACCGCCTTGCCCCCCGCCTTGGCGTCTTGGTCGTAGCGCTGGATGGCCTCGCGGACGGCCATGGGCTCGCCGAAGTCCACCCGTACCCCACCCCCTTGGTTGAGCTGCATCATCGCGAACTTCGTCAGCCAGCGGATGTCCTCGGGCTTTTTCCCCTCTCCGAGGGCCTCGCCGGCCATGGTCGCGACTTCGCCGAGCTGCTCGTACACCACGGACACCGGCACGATGTAGGCTTCTGGGCCGTCGCTTTGACGGAGGGCGTCCACGACGTAGCGGAGGGCGCCGTAGCGCGGGGGTCGGAGCTTCCCGGTGCGGGTGCGGCCGCCCTCGATGGACCACCCGAGGTTTTGTCCCGAATCGAGGAGGTAGCGGAGATAAGCGCGGAGCACGAAGCGATACACGGGGTCGCCCTTGGTCTCCCGGCGGATGAACAGCGCGCCCGTGCGCCGAAACACGGGCCCGATGGGCCAGAAGTTCAGGTTGGCTCCGGCCAGACCATGAAAGGGCGCAAAGTCTCCTCCGGACAGCACCTCGCGAAGGAGCCAAATGTCTAAATAAGAGCGATGGGAGAAGAGGGCGATCAGGGAGTGGCCCTTGTTGAGGGCGGCCGCTCGCTTGACCCCCTCCTCATCGACGCGGAGGTCGTAGCGGCCGGTGACCATGCGCCCGAAGCGCGCCCATCCGGCGGAGGCCATCGGCTGATGGCTGCTCCACATCTCGCGGAGGGCCTTTTCGGCCCGCGCCTCGAGTTCGGTGCGGCCCAGCTCGAGCTCCTCGCCGATCGGGGCGAGACCCTCCTGAAACCAAGGTAGATTGATAATCTCCGACGTTGCCGCCACGTTTCCCTCCCCAGCCACGGCCGTGGCCTTCGGTTTCGAGCTGTAGCAGAAGCCGAGCGCGTCCGCGCCCCTCGGTCTGACGCGTTTCCGCCCCCGGGGGGCCGAGTTTTTCCGCTCCCAGAGCGATAGGTCGTCGACCGGTCATTGATTGACGACGCCAGCTTGGACAGGCTTTCCGCGCCATGAGGTTCCCCTCCGTTCCGGAGCTCCGCGGTGTGGAGGTGCTGACCCGGCTTCACCGCGGCGGGATGGGGGACGTCTTCCTCGGGCGCTTGGATCGACCCCCGGGCTTTGGCCGCTGGGTAGCGCTCAAGGTCATTCGGCTCGATCTGCGGGCCGATGCCGGCGTTCGCACCATGTTCCTGGACGAGGCTCGGGTGCTGGCCTCGCTCGAGCACCCCGCCATCGCCCAGGTCGTGGACTTCGGCGAGGCCGACGGCACGCCCTACCTGCTCCTCGAGTATGTGGCGGGGCTATCCTTCTCCCTGATCCGAAGCGCGGGCCCGCTGCCGCCTCCGGTGGCGGCGCGCATGGTGGCCGGGGTGGCCCGAGGCCTTCACTCCGCCCATGAGGCCACCGACTCCGAGGGCCGCCCGCTGGGGATCGTTCACCGGGACATCAGCCCCCAAAACGCGATGCTCACCTTCAAGGGGCGGGTCAAGCTGCTGGACTTCGGGATCGCGATGGCGACCGAGCGACAGTCGGCCCGGACCGCCACCGGGATCCTCAAGGGCAAGCTAGCTTACGTGGCTCCGGAGCAGATCGTAGGTTCTCCTGCGGATCGGGCCAGTGATACCTACAGCCTCTGCATCGTCCTTCATGAGCTGCTGACCGGGCGGACCTTGTTCGAGGCTTCCGACAACCTCCTCGACGCCGCGAAGGAGCGCCGCCGGCCTCCCCGCGTGTCTTCTCGACAGGTCGTGCCCCGAAAGCTGGAGCGGATCGTCATGAAAGGGCTGGCCGAGCGCCGCGAGGGACGCTGGTCCGACGCCCTCCAGCTGGCCGAAGCCTTGGAAGAGTTCGCGCACCGTGCGGGCGGCGACAGTCTCGAAGGCTACGCCGATCGAGCGCTCGCGAAAGCTCGAACCCGCCATGCGGCGTGGCTGCGCGCCCAGGCTGCGTCCACCGAGGCCCCCACCATTCCCGCCGGCGAGGAGGCTATGGAGGTCCCGTCCGAGCTCATTGAAGTGGTGGAGGTGGCGTCTCCGCCCCGCCTCCCGCCTGCCGACCGCTACGCAGGACGCCGGGTCTTGCGGGCGGCCTTCGTGGTGGCAGCCTTGCTGATGGCAGGTGGGCTTGCATATCGGCTCAACCGGACCCCCGTCAGCTCCGAGTCCGCGGACGGCAGCGAGGCGGTCGCTTCGTCGGCGCCGGCGACGAAGAAGCCCGCCTGGACCGCTCCCGGCGCCCCGTCGAGTCCCTCCACGCGCGTCGCGGGGGCGGCGGATCCGCCGCGCACCGCGGAAGCTCCGGCCTCTGAGCCGCCCGCCTCCGAGAGGTCGGTCCGACCCGCGGGGGAAGCGCCGGCCTCCGGGGCCCTCCCGGCCCCCACGCCGGAGCCCCCTCCGGCCCGCACGCCCGAAGCGCCCCCGGCCAGGACGCCCGAGGCGCCCCCGGCCAGGACGCCCGAGGCGCCCCCGGCTGCGCCTGTCCGCACGCGGCCCGCGCCGGCTCCGGGGCCCGGCGAGAGCCTGGCTTCTTCCTCCGAGGTGGCGAGCGCCCGGCGCACTCGCGGGCGATGGGGGAGGCTCTCGCTCAGCGCCCCCGAGGGGGGCTTCGTGGTCATCGACGGCGAAGCCTTCGGTCGTACTCCGCTCGACAGCCGAAAAATCCGAGCGGGTCCCCACGTCGTGGAGCTCCGCTGGTCCGGGGAGTCGGATCCTCGCTGGAGTCAGGAGATCATGGTCCGGGAGCGGGTCCACGTGGTCATGACCGCGGCCGGTCGCGTCACGGTCGCAGAATAATCGCCCGGGTTGGGGTCGCGTCGCCGCGTTCTCGACCTCGGCGACGAGGGTTCGTTGTCCCGTCCTCCGACCGACCTACTCTCGAGGGCATGAAGCTCTCGGACGCTGAGTTGTTCGCGGCCTGCACCCCGGAGACCCTTCTCGAGCTCGAGGCGGTGGTGAAGCGCCGTGCCCTCGCCGCAGGAGAAGTGCTGTTCGATGAGGGGGCCCCGGGCACCTTCATGTTCCTGCTCGTTTCGGGCCGACTCGCCGTGGACAAGCGGGGGGACGGCGAGGGCCCGGTGCGGCTGAGGGTGATGCAGCCCGGGGACGTCGGGGGTCTGACCTCGATGACGGCGGAGAAGCGCCGATCCGCGCGTCTCACGGCGCTCGAGCCGGCGGAGGTCCTGACCGTGCCTCGCGCCGACTTCGTGCGAATCCTCGAAGCGCGTCGAGATCTGACCCAGTCCCTGATTCGAGCCATGGCGGCCAAGCTCCGGGCCAAGACCGAGCTGGTCCGACGGCTCACCCCCGAGTCCGGGGACGGACGCCCCGGAGTAGCGGTGTTCGATGCCAAACCCTACGACCGGACCGCCTTCCAGGCCCGCAAGGATCCGCGGGTGCAGCTTCACTTTCTAGAGTCGAAGCTCTCCGTCGAGACCGCGGGACTTGCGGAAGGGTCCGCGGCGGTGTGTGCCTTCGTGAACGACGACCTCAGCGCCCCGGTGCTGCGGCGGCTGTCCGATGCCGGGGTGGGGCTCATCGCGCTCCGCTGCGCCGGATTCAACAACGTCGATGTGGCGGAGGCGAAGAAGCTGGGGCTCGACCTGGCCCGGGTCCCTGCGTACTCCCCCCACGCCGTCGCTGAGCACGCCATGGCCCTCGTGCTCGCTCTCGATCGCAAGGTCCATCGCGCCCACAACCGGGTTCGGGAAGGTAACTTTCAGCTCGCCGGACTGGTGGGCTTCGACCTGTACGAGAAGACGGCGGGGGTGGTGGGTCTGGGCAAGATCGGTCGGTGCTTCGCGCGCATCGCTAAGGGATTCGGGATGCGGGTCCTTGCCTACGACGCCTTCCCGGACCCGAGCTACGCGGCGGCCGAGGGCATCGAGTTCGTAGACCTCGACACCCTCCTGGCTGCCTCCGAGGTCGTAAGTTTGCACGCTCCCTTGACCCCGGACTCCCACCATCTTCTCGACGCGTCCCGACTCGCGCGCATGAAGCCAGGAGCCATCCTCGTGAACACCAGTCGCGGGGGGCTCATCGATACCCAAGCGCTGATCGACGTCCTCAAGTCGGGCCAGCTCGGGGCGGCGGGGCTGGATGTCTATGAAGAGGAGTCGGAGTGGTTCTTCGAAGACCGATCGAACCAGGTCATCACCGACGATGTCTTGGCCCGACTCCTCCAGCTCCACAACGTGCTGGTCACGAGTCACCAGGCTTTCCTCACCCGAGAGGCTCTCGATAACATTGCCGAGACTACGCTCGCCAACATCGGCGAGTGGCTCGACGGGCGTCGCGGATCCGACCTTACCCACGGCGTGTCCTGACACCCCTCAGGGCTCCGCGCCCATTCCTAGCCTTCAGGCTTCAGGGGCCGGACCGAGGTTTTCTGCGAGCAGCGCCCTGAGCTGGGGGCCATCCAGGGGCTTGAAAACAACCCGATGGCCGGAGTCCTCGACGAAGCGCACCGCGGCTTCATCCATCGCACCGCCGGTCATGAACACCAGCGAGGACGACAGCTCGGGAAAGCGCCGCTCCACGGTAGCGGCGAACTCCCAACCTGGCCGATCCCCCATCATGAGGTCGCAGAGGATGAGATCCACTCGAGGCTGGGACGCCAAGGCTTCGACCGCAGCCTCGATAGAAGCCTCGACCCGGACCTGGTGACCGCGGAGCAGCTTCTCGAGCGCACCCGAAACCCTCTCGTCATCGTCGATGATGAGTATCGCTCGCGTCGGCAGGCTTGGTGGTGGCGATGGCGATGGCGACTCGACGAAGGGGGCTTCTCGCAGACGGAGGCGCATGATCGTGCCCCTGGGGAGATTGGGAGCGGCCTCGAGCGATCCCCCCATCGACTGCATGAGCTCACACGAAACGGCCA
This sequence comes from Myxococcota bacterium, assembly GCA_039819565.1. GTDB lineage: Bacteria > Myxococcota > Kuafuiibacteriia > Kuafuiibacteriales > Kuafuiibacteriaceae > JAHQVK01. Next base: position 7,714 of record JBCBRU010000165.1, read on the forward strand.
AGCCGAGTCCCATCCCCCGATCTCCTTTGGTTGTGAAGAAGGGCTGGCTGAGGTTCTCGAGGAGCGGGGGGGGGAGCCCGGCTCCGTCATCCGCGACTTCGACGGAGACCGTGCCGGAGGCCTCGGCCTTCGTTCGAAGCACCACACGTCCGCGCGGTGCGGCCTGGATGGCGTTCCTGAGGAGATTGACCAAAACCTGGGTGAGCTTGCCCTCGTCGGCGTAGACCTGCGGCTTGATCGCCTCCTCGACCTGCAGCTTCACCTCGGGGCTCTGTCCCCGGACCATCCGAAGGGCCGCTCGCAAAGAGTCGGATAGGGCCACGGAGCTCAGCTCCGTGGGCGCGAGCCGCGCAAGAGCGTGGAGGTCCTGAACGATGGCCGCGACCCTCCGTGCTCCGTCCTGAGCCTCGGTAATGGAGAGGGCGAGCTCCTCATCCACGGGCGCCTGCGACTCGACCGACTCGGAGGCCAGCTCCAGGTTCGCGACGACGTAGGTCAGGGGGTTGTTGACCTCGTGGGCAACGCCGGACGCGAGTCGACCGATGGACGCCAAGCGCTTGTCCTCCTCTGCTTCCGCCTCCTTACCTTCGAGGGTGTGCTCCAAATCCTCAACCACGAGACCGGATCGTCGATGCTCACGGATCAGCATAAAAGCGAGAAAGCCCAAGCTCAGGATGAGGATCAGATAGTTATAGACCTCGTGGCTTCCATCCATAGGGACGTGCGCCTCGATAGCGTTCGCCCATCCCAATATATGGGCGACGGGCTGCATCCCTACCAACGCAGACAGAGCTAGAGTTCCGCCGACCGCCACCCGCCCGCCGCCGATCAAGCTGGAGATGATGAGGCCCTGGGTGGAGAAGGCGAGGACGGTCTCTCGGAGAGGGGCGCAGAATAGGGCGAAAAGCCCTAGAGGAACGACCTGGCCCCCGAGGAACATCCATCCGCATAGCTCGAGCGAGGCTGTCGCGCGAAGAACGAAGATGAGCGAGCCCGTCACGACCAGAATGGCCACAACGAGCAGCGAGAAGGTTGCGCTGCCGTACATGGAGAAGCTCAGCGGCACATAGAGGGGACTGGGAAGGATGCTGAGGGCGGACGTGATGACGACGAGCGAGATCCGCAACGAGAGCTCCGGTTTGGCTCGACCCGGGTAGGTCCAGCTAAGAACCTCGCTCGCAAGTGACGTGCCCTGCTTGGAAGCCCCCTCCATCACCATTCCTCTCGCGATCGCGATCGTATTAACTTTGGAATTGACGGCTGAAAACCCCCCGAACGGCCGAAGATGCTCTTTCAGCCGCTCTGCGGGTGAAGAGGTGTAGGTGGGATGAGATATAATGCACTAACCTGTCTTATACGGCAGCTGTCGAGACGGGCATTCGTTCGGGCATCCGGGCCGACGGGGGTCTCCCCGAACGAACGCCGAGGCGACGACTCAGGCCGGGGTTGTCGCTGGGGACCGATGGTTCGGATCTAGGTGCTGAAGCTCCATGGCTTCCAGGACCCCCTTCTGGAACTTGTCGGTGGCTTCGTTCAGGGCTCGAGCTCCGTAGTCGATGCCCGTGACCGTCCGCATGGGGCGTTCTCCGAAGGGCGTTTCCACCAATTTGATCAGATCCGTCACCACCAAGGCCGGGTTGCAATCACCGTCGGCATGAGCCGTCATGAACGCGTCGAAGCCGTTGATCACCGTCTCCGGCATCTGGGCGAACTCTCCGTACTGCCTCAGCACAGCTTCGTCCTTCGGCCGAGGTGAGTTACCCACCAGCTCCGTCTTGAAGGGGCCCGGCTCAAGGATGACGGAGTCGATGCCATAAGGGCTCAGCTCGTAGCGATAGCCTTCGGCCAGTGCTTCAACGGCGAACTTGCTGCTGTTGTAGCTATGAAAAGCAGGAAAGATGAGGCGACCCGCGAGGGACGACACGGTGACCACGAGGCCTTGCTGGCGACTGCGCATATGGGGGAGGACGGCCCTGAACATACGAGCGACGCCAAGATAGTTGACCTCCATCTGGGCTTGAAGCTGGTCGATCGTGAACCCCTCGGTGAGACCGATGTTCATGATGCCCGCGTTATTGATGACGACGTCGAGCCGACCTGTCTTCTTCATGACGGTGGACACGGCGCTGTCCACTTCGGCCTGCTTGGTGACATCCAAGGGAAGGACTTCCACCCCGGCCTGCTCGAGTGAGGTCGCCCGGGAGCGGTTCTTTCCTTGGGGATCCCGCATGGTTGCGAACACTCGGGAGCCCTTCTCGGCGAAGCCGAGCGCGGCCAAGTATCCGATGCCGGTGCTGGTTCCAGTAATGACAATGACTTTCTTGTTCACGTTGGACATATCTAGCTCCTATTTCCACGCTCTCAATCGAGCGAGATGGTGACTTTCCCGAAGTGCTTTCCGGACTTCAGGTAGGCATACGCCTCTGGGGCCTCATCGAAGCCGAAGCTTCGGTCGACGATGGGCCGGATGCGGTGAGCTTCCGCAAACCGCACGAGGGCTTTCAGGTGATCGGTACTGCCCATGTAGATCCCCACCATGCTGAGCCCACCGAGGATCAGCTGGAGGGATGAGATGCTCCCCTCGAACCCACTGAGACCGCCGATAACGGCGATGGTGGCGCCGGGTCGTAGCGCCGTCAGGGAAGGGGCGGAAGTGTCGCGACCTCCGACTTCGAGGACCCGATCGAAACCTACGCCACCGGTGGCGGCCCGAGCTTCCTGAGCCCAATCCGGGTTGTTCGCATATCGAACAGCCCCTGCCGCACCCAGCTGTCGCGCCCGATCGAGCTTTGCTTCGCTCGACGAGGTCACGACGGCGCGCAAGCCCGCCGCCCGGGCCAACGCGAGGGCCCATATGGACACCCCCCCCGTGCCCTGCAGGAGAACCCAGTCAGCGGGTGCGTAGGGGGTGCTTCCGAAGAGGGCGTGCCAGGCGGTGACGCCCGCGCAAGGGAGGGTGGAAGCTTCCTCGAAGTCGAGGTGAGCCGGGGCCTTCACCCAGGCCCCCTCGGGCATCACCACTTCTTGGCTCAGCATGCCGAGTCCGCCCACCCCGAGGGCCCCGCGACGGACATCTGCGGGCATCGGGCCGGACGTCCAGGCGGGAAGGCAGGAGCCGATCACGCGATCCCCCACCGACCACCCCTCAACCCCGGCCCCGACTTCGATGACCTCGCCCGCGCCGTCGGAGACGGGCACCATCTCGGCCTCGGGGAGGCCGTAGCTGCCCTCGAGGATCATCAGGTCGCGGTAGTTCAGCGACATCGCCCGCACCCGGACCCTGACTTCGCCGGGCCCGAGAGGAAGCGGGTCTGCCTCCTTCTGATTGAGACTGGCCAGGCCTCGCCCTGGCCAAGCTGTGTAGGTCCTCATGGCGACGGACTGTATCGTTGCTCTGAGGGATTCAGTGGGGCTAGATTGACTACTCAGTGTAGAGTTGGGAGCTACAATCTGTGAGCACAGATCAGCTTGCGGGGCTGGAAGTGTTCGTCGCGGCGGCTGAGGCGGGAAGCTTCGCGGTAGCCGGCCAACGCCTTCATCTTTCCCGCTCCGCGGTAGGCAAGACGATCGCGCGCCTCGAGCAGCGCCTCGGAACCCGCCTCTTTCAGCGGACGACCCGTCAACAGAGCCTGACGGCAGACGGTCAGGCGTTCTACGAGCGCTGCGTACGGGCGATCGCGGAGGTCGAAGCGGGCGTGGCCTCTCTCTCGGCCGGTCGACACCAGCCCGTCGGTCGGCTTCGCATCAGCGCTCCCATCAGCTTCGGTCGGTTGTGCGTCGCTCCGATCGTGGGGGACCTCGTCGAGCGGTACCCGGAGCTGGAGGTCGAGCTCGAGCTCAGTAACCGTCTCGTCGATCTGGTGAACGAGCGCTACGACCTCGTGGTGAGGACCGCGCCGCTCTCGAATGCGGCCACGCTCTCGGCCCGTCGACTCGCTCAGCAGGACATGTGGGTCGCGGCGGCCCCATCTTATTTGAATGCGCGGGGCCGTCCCGCGTCGATCGGAGATCTCTCCGGTCACGAAGCGATTCTCTACGGGCATCTTCAGGATACTTGGACGCTTCACGAGCTCCGCTCCGGGGAGGCTCGCGAGGCCTCGGTGCGCTGTCGGCTTCGCCTGGACGACGTCGATGCCATCGCGGAAGCGGCTGCGGCGGGACGAGGGCTGGCTCTCCTACCCAACTGGCTGATAGACCCCGAGCTGCGCGCGGGGCGCCTCGAGCGGGTCCTCGCTCAGCATCGGGCCGGGGCTATCGGCATCTATGCCATGTGGCCCTCGACCAAGCTCATACCCTCCAAAACTCGAATCGCCATCGATGCTCTGGTCGAAGGCGTACCCCGGCTCATGGGGCTTGGGGGGCGGACTTGATATGATGCCGTCTCGTATCTCCAGCCCTCCTCGCGCAGCCTCTGTTCCGTGACCTCTCCGCCTCGCGGCTGTCATGCCGGCGTGCATTGCTTCCCGAAATGGCCGCAGCGTCCGGTATCCGGGCCGTCGTGTGCGACATCGACGGCGTCATCCTTCATAACAACGCGCCCCTCCCGGGGGCCCAGGCGTTCCTCCACGGGCTTCAGGAGCGGGACGTGCCCTTCCTGCTGCTCACGAACTACCCATCGCAAACCCCCGCCGACCTTCAGAACCGGTTTCAACAGGCGGGGATCGAGGTGCCGGTGGAGCGCTTTTACACTTCGACGATGGCCACCGCGGCCTTCCTGCGGCGCCAGTCGGGGCGGCGCGCGTTCGTGATCGGTGAGGGCGCCTTGACCCATGCCCTCTACAGCGAGGGCTTCACCCTCACGGAGCAGAACCCGGACTTCGTCATCGTGGGCGAAACGCGCGCGTACAACTGGGAGATGATCCACCAGGCCGCTAAGCTCATCAAGAAGGGGGCCCGGTTCATCGCCACCAATCCCGACGTCGCCGGACCCGATGCGCAGCCCGCTTGCGGCGCCCTCTGCGCTCCCATCGAGCGCATCACCGGCAAGCAGCCTTTCTACGTGGGCAAGCCCAGCCCTTGGGTCATGCGGGCCGCGCTCAACGCGATGGAGGCCCACTCCGACGAGAGCGTCATGATCGGAGACAACATGCGTACCGACATCCTCGCTGGGACGCAGGCCGGTATGCGCACCATCCTCGTCATGAGCGGGGTGACCAAGCCCGCCGAGCTCGACCTTCATCCCTACCAGCCCTCATACGTCTTCGAGAACGTGGGCGAGATCGACGTCCTCCCCTGACCGTCGGGCCGTCGTTTTAGGATCGGCGGCTTCGGCGAGAGGGAGGCTGATTGAGGGCTCGGGCGCAGAGGGCGGACATGGGTCCCATCTCTCGGGCTTTCTGTATCGAGGGGTCCGTGTCCGGGACGCCGAAGCGCTCCACCATGAGATCCATGGCGCGGTCGACCCGAAGGTTTCCCGCACCCTCATCGGTGGCGGGGATGTCCGGGCGGTCGTTCGCGGTGTCCGCGAGAATGCGGTCGATGTCGCCGTCCCGGACGAGGTCGAAGGCGGACTTGCTCAACCGGCCGTTCTGGAAGAGGTCGTGGGCGCGGCCGAGGAGGAGCAGCACCGCCCCCGAGACGGCCGGAGCAGCCATCGAGGTTCCCGAGAGTCGGGCGAAGCCGTCATCGAGGAACGTCGACAGCACCTGAAAGCCGTTGGCCCCTAGGTCTGGCTTTCCGATTTGGCCGCGTCCGTCGTCGCGCTCGAGCCCTCGAGACGAGAAGGCCGTGATCGCGTCGTCGTCCTGGCTGGGCGTGCCCTTGGTATCGAAAGCGGCGACAGCCAGAGCGTCGTCCGTGTTTGCCGGAGACGAGACGGTGCCCGGCCCCGGACCTTCGTTGCCCGCTGCCGCCACCACGAAGATGCCCGCGTCCTTCAGCTCCTTGATCTTTGCGTGCAGCGGGTCGCTCTCAGCCGGGCCGGCGGGGCCCCCGAGGGACATGTTGACGACCATTGGGCGGCCGCGCTCGCGGAAGTAGGCCAAGGCTTGGTCGAGTCCCGCGAGAACCGACGCGGTGCTCCCCCTCCCGTCGTCGTCGAGGACGCGAACTCCCAAAATCGCGGATGCGGGAGCCATGCCGCGCACGGTGCCATCCGCGCCCCCGATGCCCGTGACATGGGTCCCGTGCCCGGTGGGGCCGTCCACGGGGGCGGTCTCGCGCCCGGCGAAGACGTCGAAGAAGCCTTCGATGCGTGCCTCGTAGTCGGGGTGGGGGGCCACTCCGCTATCGATGACCACGAAGTCGGTGCCTTGCCCTCGAAGCCCCCGAGCGTGCAGCCGCTCCGCACCGTGGGTCGCGCGCGAGTTCGCGGTCTGGGCGGTGACCCCGCTCGTGAGCGCGGCGAGCCGCTGCGCCTTGTCGATGCCTCGAGGGATGGACATCGGCCGATTCTCGAAGATCTGGCCCCCCATCTTCTCAATGGCAGATCGCTGCGCGGAGCTCAGGTCGCCGACGACGAAGCGTCCCTCGGCGGCCTGGCTCAGCGCCGCCGGACGCTGCTGCACCCCGCAGTCCTTCAGGGTCATGTCCTTGGGGAGTTGAACGATGAATCGGTTCGAAGTCGGCAGTGCTTTGGTCATGGCGGTCCGGGTCCGAAGCGAGGTATCGGGGTCGACGCCAAAGTGTTGCGTAAAAGAGACCTTGGGCCCCGTTTGTGGCGCGGTCGACGTTCTCGACGGACCTGGAGGGACGGCTCCCTTCCCTTCTCAGTGGTCGCCGTTGAGGAGCTCTCGGCGGGTGTGCTGCCCGCCGTAGTGGCGAACCGCATCGTGGAGATCCTTGGGGATGAGCTGCATTGGCCCCTCTAGGGTGGTCTTGGTGACATCCTGGTGATGGTGCCAGGTATACTTGTCGTAGCCCCCCGGAAGGCGATCACGCCACCCCGGTCTCGTCCGATCCATATAAGCCTCGGCCGCGAGCACGTCCGTTCTATGGTCACCACTGAGGCGGACCCGAGCCTCCCCGCGCTTGTAGGGCGAGAAGTCCGGCCGCCCTTGCTTGTTGAAGTACACGCCCTGGGGATACTTACGCCGAAGGGCGGGGCTGTCGCTTCCGAACTTGAACCACTTGTTCGCGAAGGCGTAGTTGGAGGGGCGACGATTGTTACGGTCCCGAGTGATATGGGGGGTGGGTTCCGAGCGCGGCCGTTTCGTGTCCCAGTTCGCTCCGGGGCGACGCTCCGTTTCCAGGCTCCATTCCTTCTTCTCGGGCGCGTGGCTCTTTGACTTCTTGGCCAGTCTTCCCAGGGCGCCGGGCAGCTTC
>JBCBRU010000166.1:0-14891 GCA_039819565.1 Myxococcota bacterium
CGCTGGGCGCTCCGAAGGGACATGCCAGAGGTCTCGACGACGTGCTCGATACGCGGGATCCCTTCTCGAGACGCGTCTCGAGCTCATCAGCAACCTCAACCCCGACCCCGTAGAGGAGCTTCGGCGCCGATTCGCCGACGCCGTTCGAGAAGGGATCCCGCGTATCGAGCACGTCGTCGAGACCTCTGGCATGTCCCTTCGGAGCGCCCAGCGGCTGGCCGCAAGTCGCGGGACCTCCCTCCGGGTTATAAGAGATCAGGAGCTGCGCGCCCACGCGGAGCGCGTGCTTCTCGACCACGCAGACCTATCGATCGACGACATTGGGGCGGAGCTGGGCTACTCCGACGCCCGCAGCTTCAACCGAGCCTTCAAGCGCTTGACGGGCAAGACCCCGGCCACGTTCCGGCGCGTACGAAGTCACTCCGAGCGGTCCTGAGCGTCTCGCCCCGGCGTGTTCGGTGATGAAGGTGACCCGAGCCGCCGGCTGAGGCCTTTCCGAACAATCTCATCGAGTGCACGGAGGGATACTCCGGGACCGAAGGCTTCAATCCGGCCTGCGGTCCGTGACGGGTCGGCGCGGACCGCTTGAGGGACTCAGGTGAGTCGAGAGGATGCCCTGATGTCTGGCGCGCGCGGTCCTGCGGGCGTCGCGCTCGGTCCTGTTCGTACCCTGATCGCGTGGGTACGCCATGTATGCCTAACAGCGCGCCCATGCCGAAACACGAGGATGACAAGACCAGGAAAATCGTCGGCCGTGTCGAGGCCTGCGCGGTTTTCGCGGTGACGATGTTTGCCCGCGACAAGGGCCTGCCCGAAGACGCGATCGACAAAATCGTGGGGGTTCCCAAGGACGATACCGAAGGCGAGCCCGCGACGTTGGCGGTCGACGCACCGCCTCGACTGTGTGCAGCGTTGATCAAGGCCTGCCCCGACAGCGCCATTCCGATCGAGCTGGCGAGCTCGACCATGAGCCGATTCCATTCGGAAGTGATATACGCAATGCGGTTTGCGCCCACGGTCGGCGAAGCTCTCAGGACCATCGCGAGATACAACGAGCTCGTCGTCGAGCACGGGGCGCTCATCGTAGATAAGGGATCTCGCGAGACCTCCGTGTCCTGGCAGCACCCCGCCGACCGGCTGGATGAAAACGTCATGCAGGCGGCGGTGGGGGCGTTTCATTGGCGGGTCGTCCGGGACCACGCGGTCGGGCCGGCAAGGGTGACTCAGGTCCGCCTGGGCGCCGAGCAGCACGGGCCCAAGTCGGCCTATGAAGAGCATTTCGGGGTCTTGCCGCAGTTCAACTTTTCAGGCGGCTACACCGCGTACACCCTCCCCAACGACTGCCTCGACCTCCCGCTTCGGACCAGCAGCGGGAAGCTGTTCGAGTATTGGTGTCAGGTCCTGGAGACGCGCCGGGAAACGCGCCGCCATGGGCCTTCCGAGGAGCTCATCCAGCTCCGACGGGCTCTCCGAGGCAGTGTTGAAAGCGGCGACTTCTCGATTACGAACGTTGCTCGCGAGATGAACACATCGGTGCGTTCTGCGCAGAGAGTTGCGGCCCGTCATGGATTTCAGCTCCGCAGTTTGATCGAGGAGCTCCGTCTGGCGGAGGCCAAGCGGCTCCTCGAAAATCCGACCCTCTCGATGGCCTCGGTGGCCGAAGCCCTCGGCTACTCGGACGAACGGGCGTTCCGCCGCGCATTTCAGCGGTGGACGCGGCAGTCACCGTCCCAGTTCCGACGCGGGCTTCGAGATCTTTCCAGCCTGTCCGAGACTCGATGGAACGCAATGCGGCTGGGCTCGCATCCGTTTCGGTCCACGGATGGGTAGGCCAGCGCCGTGCAATCTCTGATCGATGGCGTCCCCAAGCGCCGCCTTCGGTCCACGGATCCGTCGGTCGACGGCATCGCGTAACTCGTGGACCTTATTGACCGGCCACTCGGCGTAGCGGCCCTGGAGACGATATCGCGGCGCAAAACGTCCGAGGACCGTCGTGCTTGGTCCTGTCGTGAAGAGAGGGCCCCCGGTAAATCGGAGGGAGCGGTGACTCGAATTTTTGGTGCGGGAGCGAATACGAACGAGGCCGACGCGGCGCCCGAGATTCACCCGAGTCTCGACCTGAGTTTCGACCTAAAGGAGCCTGAAGCTCCTCCCGTGTCGGCTCCCGAGGAGAAGAAGAAGGCGAAGCGTCGGCGAAAGCAGTCGAAGATCGAGCTGATCGCCGAACTCGAGGCCGAGCGGAGACGGCGGCGTAGAGTGGAGAGGAAGCTCAGCAAGCTCAATACGGCCCCAGACAGCCTCGTCGAGACGTGGTTTCATTTGGCCGCGCGGAATCTCGAAACCCAGCTGCGAATGGTCGACTCGGGGGCTAAAACGACGCTGCTCGTCCTTGGCAGCGTGGCTGGGATCGGGCTCCTCTCGTCTCAGTGGTGGTGGGACCCGACACCGGAGAGCCTGGCGCCTCCGCTCCTTCTGCTCATCTCGATGCTCGTGGCCGCAGGGCTCGTGGCTCGGTCGATGAGGCCGTCTCCCAGAAACGGGACCTTCAGCTGGGAAGACGTCGCCTCCCGCAAGGCCAAGCTCATGACCTTCGGCGACTTTTACCGCATGGGGCTCGAAGACTACGAACAGGCCATCGACGCCATGATGACGAACCGGGAGTTTCTCTACGGCACCATCAAGCGAGAGCTTCATGCTTCCGGCGTCGAGCTTGCGCGGCGTCGAGCTCTCCTCCAGCGCGCCCATCGAGCCTTCGTTTTCGGTCTCGGCGTGTCGTTGGCCATCTACCTTGCCCCGCGCTTGGCGCCCACCGGCCAGCCCGTGCGCGCCGCCCCCGAGGAGGCACCCAGTGGAATCTCTTCCCTCAAGTGACATCACTCTCCCCGCGGAGTCCGAGTCTCCATCCACGACCGGCTCTTCCCGACGCTCCCGAATGCCGAAGGATCTCTATCGCCAAGAGCTCAAGAGCCTCCACGTCGAGCTGGCCAAGTTTCAGGCTTGGGTCCAGGCGAGCGGTGAACGCATCGTCGTGCTCTTCGAGGGTCGCGACGCGGCCGGTAAGGGCGGAGCCATCAAACGCATTACCGCACCGCTCAACCCACGGGTGGCCCACGTCGTTGCTCTCGGCAAGCCGAGCGACCGAGAGCGGACGCAGTGGTATTTCCAGCGTTACGTCCCTCACCTCCCCGCGGCCGGAGAGATGACGCTCTTCGACCGTAGCTGGTACAACCGCGCCGTCGTCGAGCGAGTGATGGGCTTCGCCTCGGAGAAGCAGGTCGAGGAGTTTCTGACCTCCTGCCAGGATTTCGAGCGCATGCTTCTCCGGTCCGAGATCCGCCTCGTCAAGTACTGGTTCTCGGTGAGTCCGGAGGAGCAAGAGCGCCGCTTCGAGCGCCGCCGGCGTCACCCCACCAAACGTTGGAAGCTGAGCGATGTCGACATTCGATCCCGGGACCTGTGGCGAGAGTATTCCGAGGCGGAGGCCGAGATGTTCGCCCGTACCGAGGTCCGCGAAGCTCCGTGGTACGTGATCCACTCCGATGACAAACGAAGAGCCCGCCTCAACTGCATCGCTCATCTGCTGAGCCTCTTCGACTATGAAGGGCATCTCCCGCGGGCCAAGAAGATCCCTCAGCGCCGACGCCCTCCCCATCGCGATGTCCGCCCGCTCGTCGAGCGGCAGCGAGAAATCAAACCGCGATACTGAAGGGGAAGGGGGAGCCTCTTGCGCTCCCCCTCCCCCCGCCGGGCGAATTAGTTTCGAAAACCTGTGCTCGCGAAGAGAGGGCCGACCAGCAACATGAAGCGTTGACGCTCGTCCGGATCCTGAAGGCCAACGTGGTACGAGGCCCCGATGCCCAGTAAGCCGGAGATGTTCCAGAACAGGGTTCCCCCGGCGCTGACGTGGTACTCCTCACTGCTGTCGATTTCGCTGTTGGTCCCGAAGGCTCGACCGTGGTCGATGGCCCCCGCGAGGCCGATGACTCCGGGCAGTCCGTCCGTGATACGTATGACCTCCACCCTCAGGTCTGTCGTGTGGCTGAAGACGAGCTCGCCTGCGAGCTGCTCCTCGTTGTAGGAGCGGATGTCGGAAGCTCCGAGAGTTGGGGCCCAATAGAAGAGATAGTCGCCCACGATGCCCTGAACCCGCGCGCGTGTCGATACGATGAAGCGTCCCGTGGGGTCGAAGGGGATGGCGCCCCCCAAGCTTCCCCCGAACAATCCAAACGTATCCAAGCCTCGATCTCCGGCGTCTTCGGTGAGGTCGACGCGAGCGGTCGCGAAGACTTCGCCGAAGATACCTCGCTTCGGATAGATGCTGTTGGCTCGAGAGTCGAGCCTAGCCCACGCCGTGCCCCCGACGAAGTATCGGTCGGTGAGGGCGCGGGCCTCGATGGCCCCGCTCTTCACCAGATCATCCACGAGCCGACCCTCGGTCTGTTCCGTGTTGACGAAAGTGCCGTCGACGTCGAACCCAACTCGGACCAGGTCGCCCGCGAGGCCATCGCTCAGCGAATAGAGGAGGCGCAGTCTCGACTGCCGAAGGCGGAAACGGTCACGGTCGTCCGACGGGTCGATGAAGCTGTTGGTCAGGCCAAAGAAGTTCCGCGTGAACTGGGGGGTCGTGCCATCGATACCAAACTGTTGGTCGAGCCCGAACAAGGAGTTGGGGAGGAAGGCATCGTAGCCACCGTTCACGCCCAGGGTCGTGGTGGCGAAATAGGCGCCGATGGTGTGGCGGATATCGTAGGGCCGCCGCTTGAACCCAGGGTGCGAACTCTGGAGCACCCCTCCGAGATACACACCATCGTCCGGATTGACGCGAAAGCCCGGAGTGAAGGCCACTTTCGTGGGCTCGTAATGCGGGTCCTTCCGGTCGTACTGGTTGCGATAGGCGTTCTCCGACCTTTGGTCATCGACGTCGATCGACTCATCGATCGTGAGTCCCCCGGGGAGATCGTAGACGGAGACGGCTTTGGCCCGCATTCGTCCGCCCTCCGGAGCGACGGCTCGGACGAGGTCGGTCTTTCGGCCCCCCAGGAAGCGAAGCCGAATGTCTCCGCGCGGCTCCCCAAATACGACGAGCTCGTCTTTGCCCGAGAAGGTGTAGAGATGGACCTCGTCCGTGTCTCGAGGGTCGAAGCGCCGCGCATAGTACGGAGCGCTGCTCGCGCCGAGCTTCCGCCGGCGAATCTGAAGATCAAGATGCCCATCCTCGTCGAACCGGGCGTGCACCAGGTCTCCACGGTCGGAGCCCGTCACCACCACCTTCTGGCTGAGGGACTCGTAGAACTTGGTGGCGGCGCTGACCAGATCATCTCGGCGACCCCTGAGCTTCTTCGCCAGTTTGGGGCCGTCGAGCTCCCGAGCTTCATCCTGAAGCTTACTCAGAGCTTCGTCGATGAGGCCGTCCGTGACGGTAGCCTCGACCTCTTGTGCCACCTGAACCCAAAGTTCCCGGTCGATCTCGTTGAGGAAGTGGGAGTCGATGTGCCGGGCTCCGTAGTTGAGCCAGGTAGGATCTCCAATGCGGTCTCCGAAGGTTCCCAGCACTCGGAGGTCCGGCGCGATCAGTCTCCCGAAGTCCAGAAGCAAGCCGTCGTAGTCCGCAAAGACCTGGTCGCGGTCCCTCGGAATGGGCCGATAGAGTCGGCTGCCGTCCTCGGCGGCGATGCGCACCCAACGCCATTGATCCTCGTGCCGGTCCCAGTCGCCGAGCAGCATATCGAGCAGACGCGCCCGCAGCATGTTCTCCTGGTCCACGCGAAACTTCCATGGCTTGGCGCGTAGCTTCTCCAGCACCCGGGTCGAGGAGTGATACTTCACAGGACCATAGGTGTTCGCGTTCCCTCCCAGGTGGTCGGGCAAGGCACCGTGCTTGGGGGCCTTGGGGCGGCGCTCGAGAAGCGCGACCTCGTTCTCGATGTAGCCCCGATAGGGCGCCAGTCCGGTCTGGTCCGGGACGTACAGCAGCTTTGGGCGCGTGTGGTAGATGCCTACGGCCGTCGCGAGGGGCGGCACAATGAGCGCCGCCTCGGGATGAGATGCAGTGAAGGCATCGTCGACGATCACCTGGACGAACCCGATGCTCCCGAGCGGGTAGGGGAGAAATCGACTGGCGTCCTTGGTGGTGGCGCGGAGGGCCCACTGGCCGCCGTCAGCGTCCAGCAAGCGCAGTGAATTGGTCTGCGCTCCTCCCCCCACCTTGATGGGCTTCAGATCTCTTTCGGCCAGCTTGAGCTGCTCGAACTCCAGGTCGAGGTTGTAGGCGTCGCGGTAGTGACGACCGAGGAAGAAGCCCTCCATAAGGTTCGTAGTGCCGAAGCTGTTGCGGGTATACTTCGACGCGACCGGCCCTTCGGGGATGGCCTCGGGCGCCGCGACTTCGTTATCGAAGGTCACGGGGTCGGGAAGCGCACGCTCGAACAGAGGGTTGGGCTCCTCCGCGGTGTAGATCCGGACGACCCCCGCCCCATCGGGACCGACGGATATCGCGGCCCAACCAGGCGCGGAGACCGTGAACTCGTCCTCTTTAGACGCCTTACTCACCCCCGTCGTCTCTTGCGAGCCTGCCCCCGAGATAATCTGAAGCTGTCCACCCTCCGATAAGACCTGAAGACTCCGATCGTGACCCGACGCGAAAACCACCGTGCCGAACTTCCGAGCCGAGTTTAGGACCGCGCCGGCATAGGCATCATATAGGGGGTGGCTTCGATACTGAGGCACGATGCCGGCCTGCTTGCCGATGATGCCCATGAGACCGAACACAGGCGGCCAAAAAAACTCCTCCGGTGCGTATCGCCCCCCGTACGGCCCCTTGCTCCTCAGGGGATGGTGACTCAGCACGATGAGTCGCTTCGTCCTGTATTTCTTGACCACGTCCTCGAAGGCGAGGGAGAGCTGCGAGCGGCGCTTGAGCTCACAACCCTCGTTTGCGCGCTGGTCGCTTTCGAAGTCCTGCATCCACCATTGGCTGTTTACGAACGCGAGAACGGTGACGTCATCCTCGAGTTCAACCACCACCGGCTCGGCGCAGTCCGCGACCGGGACGACCGACTCCGTGAGGTCCTCATCATCGTCCTCACTCTCTTGGAGCGTCGAGTCCAGGAACTGCCGTAGGCGTCTGGGGCCCTTCCGCCCCGACCCTGCGTAGTCCCGATGTCCCGGTAGGAAGTACGCCCGACCCCCGCGCTCCCGAACCCTCCGCGCCATCTCGACGTAGGGTGTCAACCACGCCTCGGCTCGCTCCCGGTCCTCCGCCTCCTCGCTCGGCATCTCGCCCATCGGCAGGTAGTTTCCGGTGAACACCACGACCGTGCGGCTCGACGTCTGGCCCCTGTCGATGTGTCTCCTCAAGGCGTCGAGGGTCGGGCTGGGGTCGCCTCCCTCACCCCCTCCCACGATATAAACCTGATAGGAAGGAGGCAGAGGTGCGGCGGTCGCATCCATCGGTACGGCCTCTGCAGCCATAATAGAGGCGCTGAGGGCCGCGAAGTGGGCGAGTGGGACTTGTGAACGCATGTGAGCAGCACGAAGTCTTGCCCAGACGTTGATTCGTGAGGAGGACTGTTTGCGACATAGATCGGACAGGATCGACCCTGGCGAAAGCCCTCGACCTTCTATATTGCCTGAGGTCTATGAGTCATCCGAACGCAGAACAGGCTGAGATTGACTGGGGCTTCTTGTTGGCGATGTTCGCCCTCATCGCAATCGGAGGCTCGACACGCCTCTACATGCATTTCCAAGGCCCCGAGGAACGGCTGCAGCTCCGCCCCGCCTCCGAGGAGGAGGCAGCCCGAGGTCTCTCTCCTTCCGAGGCTGGCCCCGCCATCCCTTACGACCTCGAGGCGCCGGATTGGATGCTGGTTCTTCCTCCCAGTCTGAAGGAGGTGTCCGCCTTTGCTTTGGACGAAGGGCGAAGTCGAGCTTGGGTCGTCAACGACGAGCAGGGGCAAATCTATCCCATCGGGCTCAGCGAAAGGGAGGTCGGTCAGCCCATTCGCTTCGCAGGGAAAGGGGATTACGAGGGCGTGGAGGTCGTCGGGGACGAGGTGGTCGCCGCGCGCTCCGACGGGACCCTATGGCGGATCCGGGAGGGCGAGGTCGTGGAGGTTCGCTCGCCGCTCAGCGCCGCCCAGGATGTCGAAGGACTCGCATTCGACCCGAAGCGTTCGCGCCTCCTCGTGGCCTGCAAAGGCAAGGCGGGAACGGGTAAGGACTACGCCGGGACTCGGGCGATCTATGCCCTCTCTGTGCCCGAGTATCGGTGGGAGGATGCCCCGGCGTATCTCATCGCTCTGTCCGATCTCGAGGCTTTCATTCGGTCGCACAACGTGAGGGGCCTCAAGCCCAAGGACGCAAAGCACTTTGCCCCTTCTGGGATTGCCGTCTCGCCGGACGGTCGCGCGATCTACGTGATCTCCTCGGTGGGACGGATGATGGTCGCGCTCAACGTCGAGGGCGAGATTGCGGGGGTGACGAGCCTTCCTAGGGAGCGTCATAGTCAACCCGAAGGTCTCGCCTTCGATGACCAAGGGGCCCTTTATTTGACCAACGAGGGGCGGAACACCTCCGCCACCCTGTATCGCTTCGACCGACGCCCTCAGACGCTGGAGGCGGGAGCGTCGGGGTCAATGGAGCCTGCCGCGGCAGGCACCGCGCTGTAGCTCGGCGCGGGAAGGTCCTCCACCGTGGGCGGAGCCGGGGAAGGTTCCGGCTCCGATGCGGACTCCTTCTTCTTGGCCGCTTTCTTTTCCTTCTTCCCGTCCTTGCTCTTGGACTTCTTCCTCTTTCCTTTTGCAGAGCCGCCCGACTTCCTCTTGACCTCTCCATCGGGGGCGACATCCGCTCGAGCCAAGGCCCCCGAGAGCTCGGTCCTCGCCGAAACGGCCGTCGACTTGGCCCTTCGGACCCGCTCGAGAAACACCCGTCCCGTTTCGAGGGAAGAGTCTTCGAGGTCTCTCGCCAGCGCCACTTCGTTGGTGGTGCCCCTGAGGCGGGCGTCTATCTCGATGATGGCCTGATCTGCTTCATAGGTTACGCCCGCGATCCGCCACGCCCGTACGGCGTTGTCCAGGAGCGGGATGGCCGCCCGCTGGCTCTTCTCGACGTCGCTCGTGGGCAGGCGGATGACCGCGTTGTACCGGTCGCCATGCGTCGCGCTCGGGGCGGCTTCGGGAGGGGCCTCGAGACTCATGGGCTTGGCCCGTACGATCCACCACCCATCCACCTGGGCGGGACGCGCCCCAAAGCGGAGGTTCCACACGAGAAGGGCCACGATGTTGAAAAAGACCGAGGCGATGAAAGCCACGCTCGAGAGTTGAACTCCCGCTGCGAGGCCGATTCCAATCACGATGAACATGTACACCGCATCTTCAGACTCGCTCAGCGCCGTGCGGAAGCGCACCGCCGCCACGATGCCGGCCAGAGAGAAGGCTAGAGCTAGACTCCCCTTCACTAGGAACACGACGAGCGTGATGGCCAACGGAAGAACCAAGATGGCATGAGAGAAGGAGCTGTTGTAGCTCGTCGGCTTGCGGGTCCAGCGGTACACCCACGCAATGGGTAAGGTCAGCAAGACCACCAGAATCAGGCTGATGATGATGGGCGCGGTGGCGTAGGGATCGAGGAGAGGGTTGCCCTCAGGCACCATCGGCCCAGGACTCTCCCCGGCTCCGAGGGAGGTGATGGACATCGAAGAGCCTACTCCCCGATACCTCTCGTGCGTCAGGTAGACCACGAGCTGGGGGAAGGCTTCAAATGTCCCCGTCAAAGCGAACGTGACCGCGGAATAGTAGACCGCGAGACGGACGATTATGTTGCGAAGCAGAGTATCTAGGGCGAGGAACATCCGGCCTCGATTAAACACGCCTCCCCGGACACGCACAGGTCCTTTCCTGACAGCCCCCGGACCTATCGCGCCAACTCAATCCGACGCTCCCTGACCGCGCTCGGCCTCGGGAAAGGAGTAACCCACTAACCGCCCCACGAAGACCGTCAGATAGACCTGCCCGAGCACCGCTTCCACCACCACCGCTTTACGAGCGAGGAGGGATAGCGGCGCCACATCCCCGTAGCCCAGACTCGTGAGGGTCACGAAGCTGAAGTACTGGAGTCGCTCTACCGCCAGCGGCGTGGGGTCGAGGTTGGCGAAGCTCCCGGGGTCGATGGCTTCAATGAGCACGAAGAGCATCCCGAAGATATGTCCAAAGAGGAGATATATCGCGATCCCTCCCATGAGGACGTCCGGATCGACTCGGCGGGCGACCAGGACCTCGGCCACGACAACCCCGAGGACCCATACGAGAAAGAGCAGAGCCAAGGCGAGCGACGCCAAAGCAGAAGTCTCCGAGCTGAACCCGAGGTCGAGAGCTTGGACGGCGAGAATGGGGCCCAAGAGCAGCAGTGCACCCACCCGGGAGCGCCTTCCTCGCCCGAGGGCGTAGGCCGCGGCTGCCAAGGTCCCCGCCCGAATGAGCGTCTCCAGCCAACGGGCCCCCACCAGCTCGACGGGACCTAGGGAGAGTACGAGCACCACGACCAGCGGGGTAAAGCGACGGTCGAATCTCATTCTCAAGGGAAGGCCTGGCCCCTAGGGGGCGGTCTGAGCGGGGACGGGAGCGCGATACAGGATCGCGTAGAGGAGGGGGACGACGAGCAGAGTCATGAGGGTCGAGAAGACCAACCCGAACATGATGACGACGGCCAGGGGCTCCCACATGGCTCCGCCACTGACGTACAGAGGAATGAGGGAGGCGACCGTCGTGGCCGTGGTCAAGAGGATGGGACGCACGCGCTGTTGGGAAGCGCCGATGATCGCGGTCTCCGGGTCGTGCCCTGCGTCCAGCTCGAGCTGGATCCGGTCGAGAAGGACAATGGCGTTGTTGATGACGATGCCCGCCAAGGACACGACGCCGAGAAGAGCCATGAAGCCGAACACCGAGTTCATGACGAACAAACCTCCCACCACGCCCACCAAGCCGAGGACGATCGCGGAGAGCACAATGACCGGCTTCCGAAAGGAGTTGAACTGAAGAACGAGGAGAAAGACGATGGCCAAACCGGCGATCGGGAGCTTGGCCCCGATGGCTTGGTTAGCCTCTTGGCTAGACTCGAAGTCGCCTCCGAAAGCCCAGAAGTATCCGGGGGGCCAGCTCTCCGCTTCCGCCTCGAGCCATGGCTGTATCTCTTGAAAGACGGTCATCGCCGTCTTCCCCTCCACGTTGGAGTTCGCGGTCACGGTGCGAAACCGATCTCGACGGTGAATCGCTGGATACTCCCAGGTGAGGTCCAGGTCCGCGACCTGAGCCAAAGGGACCGACGAGTCTGCGGTAATGACAGAGAGGTTGCGTACGCGATCGAGATCTCGTCTCGAGTCCCCTATGGACCGAAGCTGCACCGGTATCTGATCCTCGCCATCGCGAAAGCGGGTCGTCTCCATGCCCCGCAGATAGGTCTTGACGGAGCTCGCGACGTCTTGGTTGCTGACCCCGGCTCGGCGCGCCCGGTTCTCGTCAACGCTCACGATGAGTTTCTTGCGGCGCGAACCCCAGTCGTCTCCGACGTCGCGAACGCCGTCGATGTCCGCGAGCTTGGCCTTTACTCGAGACGCGATGTCGAAGAGCACCCCTTCGTTCGAGCCGCTGAGCCGGATCTCCACGGGCATGTCGACCGGGGGGCCGTTGGCGAGCTCTCGAATGTAGCTACGAACATCCGGAAACTCTCGCTTCACGAATCGTCGAAGCTTCTCCATCATTTCGGGGATGACCTCCACGGAGCTCGTCCGAAGCATGACCTCGCTGAAGCCGCTGAGGGACGGCGAGGGCGTATAGCCGAGCGTGAAGGCGGGTGGCGTTTCGCCCACGAAGGTGGTCCAGCCCGTCACCCCTTCTTCTTCCTGGCTCTTGGGTACGAGCTCGTCACGAATGAAGGCGTCGATGCTTTGGGACATCGCGCTCGTCTTCTCGATGTTGGCTCCGTAGGGGAGACTGAGCTCCGCCATGAAGAAGGGTCGGCCCATCGCGGGGAAGAAGTTCTGCTCGACCAGACCCCATACCGGCAGTGAGCCCACGAAGAGAGCAATGACCACGGCCAGGCTGACGACCCGGTGACGGAGGACGAAGCGCAGCATGGACCGATACGAGCGATAGGAGAGCGAGCCGAACTGATCGCCCGAGGTGGGCGGCGCCCGCATGAACCAAACGCACAGCAGCGGGATGAAGGTGATGGCGAGCAACCAAGAGCTGAGGAGCGTCACGGTCACGACCGTGAAGAGAATGCCGGTGTACTCCGACACGGCGTGTTCGGCCAACCGTATGGGTAGAAAGGCGGCCGCGGTGGTGAGAGAAGAGATGAGCAAAGGAACCTGCAGCTCCGAGCAGCTCTCCACCGCCGCCTTGAACGCGGTCTCCCCGCGCCCCATCCTCACCAGTACGCTCTCCGTCACCACGATGGCGTTGTCCACCAGCAGGCCGAGGGCGATGATGAGGGCGGCCAGAGACATCTGGTTGATACTAGAGTTGATGAGGCCCAAGTAGAGGATGGCAATGATCATGGCCGACGGGATCAGCGCGGATACAATGAGTCCGGTTCTCAGGCCGAGCGTGGTGAGCATCACCACCAAGACGATCGCGATGGCCTGGAGCACACTGGTCGTGAAATCGTCGATCTTCTTTTCCACGGCCGACGGCTGGTAGTAGGCCAGTTCGAAGTCTAGTCCGTGGGGATAGACCGCGTCCAAGCCGTCGAAGTGCGCTTTGACCCGCTCTCCGAACTCGAGGAGATTCCCCCCGTCCTGCATACACACGGCAATGGCCAGAGCCCTCTCCCCCGAGAACCTCACCATCGTCTCCCGCGGATCCACGTAGTCCCGATATATCGTGGTGACCGAGTCGAGGGGCACGACCGCGCCAGAAGGGAGGGTGAGAAGCGTCGATCCCAGCTCTTCCAGCGACAGGAAGTTCCCCGAAGCCTCGAGAGGGATGGTCTCTGGCCCGATGTCGATAGCTCCCGTGTCCTCGATGATGTTCCGCGTCGACAGGATGCCCGCGAGGTCGGAGGCCGAGATCCCTAGCTGCTCCAAACGCGCGTCGTCGAACTCGACGAATACCCTCTCCTCCTGCTGGCCGAGGAGCTCGACCTTAGCCGTTCCCTCGATTTTCAGGATCTGATCGCGGATCTTCTCGGCGATCTCAGAGAGCTCCCGATCCGAGAAGCCGTCCGAAGACATGCTGAAGATGAGCGGATAGATGTCGCCCAGCTCATCGTTGACTATCGGTCCTTTGATGTCGGACGGAAGCTCCGGCGCCGCATCCTGTACCTTTCGACGTAGCTCATCGAAGATGGGCCGCAGGTTCGTGAACTCGTCGCGGTACTCCACGGAGATGAGACTCAACCCTAGGCGGCTCGTGCTCTCGATGTTCTTGATCTCGGCCATGGCCAGGATCGCGGTCTCGAGGGGATCCGTGACGAGCTTCTCGACATTGGCCGGCGAGGCGCCGGGATATTGAGTGATGACCTGGGCGTTTCGGATGGAGAAGCCTGGGTCCATCTTCTTGGGCATCGTCGTGTAGGCACTCAGTCCGCCGGCGAGGAGAACGACGACGGCGGCCAGAGTAACGCGGGTTTGGGTGAGCGCGACCTCCGTGATGCTCATAGGGTGTAGTCCACGGGGGCTGGAGGAACGATCACCCTCAAGCCGTCCTGAATCCGGTTGACGCCCGCGGTGATGACGCGCTCTCCACCCGACAGGCCGCTCCGAACGTCGATCATGCCCCGCTCGATCGAGCCGATCTCGATGCTTCGTCGCGTGACTCGACCTTCGACTTTGTCGCTCGCCCCTTCGACGTCGGGCTCGGCCACATAGAGGAAGGCTCCTTCCGTGTCCTCTCCTACGGAGATAGCCGGGATTCTAAAGATCCCCATCTTGCTTCGGGCCGTGGGAGGGAAGCTCATGACCACCGTGGCCGCCATACCGGCTTCCACCTCGGACTCAGCCGTCCGTTGAACCTCAACCCGTACGGGGTAGGCGGCGCCGGAGCCCCGCGGGACACCGATCTCCGTGATCTTTCCGCTCAGCTGGGCGTCGTCGAGAGCAGGTACCGTCGAGATGACCTCCATCCCTAGAGCGACGCGACGGACGTAGGTCTCGGGCAGGTCGAACGCGACCTCCAGGTCGTCCCCCGCCTGAATGGTAGCGACGGCCTGACCGGACGCGATGACCTCGTTCTCCTCGACGCTCACTTCACGCACGATCCCTGCGGTCTGCGCCTTGAGCTGGGTGTAGTCCAGATCTCGGCGGCGCGACTGAACGGCCTGCGCCCTTGCGCGCGCCAAACTGGCAGCGCTGTCCCGCGCCGCAAGCGCGTCGTCGAGGTCCTGCACCGAAGCGGTCTTGTTCTGGTAGAGGGCCTTGATTCGCTTGTAGTTCCCGTCTGCACTACGGGCTTCGGCCTGGGCCTGCGAGAGATCGGCGCGAGCCTCCTCGAGGGCGATCCGATAGTCGGCATCGTCGAGCTTGGCGATGACCTGGCCCGCCTTTACCTTCTCGCCCATCTTAATGGGGACGGAGGCCACGCGCCCGGCCACCTGAAAGCTGAGGTTCGCCTCCTCGGCGGCTCGCACCTGCCCGCTGAAGCTTCGCTCGAGACTCCCGTCACCCCCCTCCACGATGACATAGCGCACCTCGCGGAGGATGGGCGAAGGGATGGTCTCGTCGCGTGAGCATCCGAATGATGCCATGAATAGGAGAAAGGGGAGGTGGTGCTTAGTCACGGCTGCGGCTCCTCGGTGACTTGCTGGCGGCGAAGGCTTGCACCCGCCGCACGAAGTCATCTCTCTGTTCTTGGTTTTTCATAAACTGGAAGGCGCCCACCGCGCGCTCGACCTCCACG
>JBCBRU010000167.1:0-14886 GCA_039819565.1 Myxococcota bacterium
GATGTCCTCTTCACTGAGGATGCCTTGCTCAACGAAGTAGCTCCCGATGGGCTTTTGCATGACGCGCTGACGTCCTACCACAGCCAGACGCTGGAAGGGGGTCATGAGACCCTTGCGAACCGCGATGAGTAAGGGAGGCGGGGAGCCCCAGCCCGAGACGACCGGCATCGGGCTCACGGAGCGGGTGGGCTACGGCCTCGGGGATACCGCCTCCAACCTCTACTTCCAGTTCTTCAACTTCTTCCTCCTCTACTACTACACGGACGTCTTCGGGCTGAACGCGGCCGCGGTGGGCACCATGTATTTGGTCGCCAATCTGTGGGACGCGGTGAACGACCCTCTCATGGGCGCCATCGCCGACCGCACCCGGACCCGCCACGGGCTCTATCGGCCCTACCTCCTGTGGTTCGCCCTACCCTACGGGTTCTTCGGCTACCTGATCTTCGCCAACCCCAGCGGCTTGGGCGAAACCGGCAAACTTGCCTTCGCCTACGTGACCTTTATCGCCTTCAAGATGGTCTACACCGCCATCAACATCCCCTACTCGGCGATGATGGGGGTCATGACCTCGGATGCGCGCGAGCGCATCGAGCTCTCGGCCGCTCGCTTTCTCGGGGCCTTCGGAGGGGGATTCATGGTGTCCCTCTTGGTGCGCCCCCTCGTGAAGGTGTTCGGGGGGGACGACGAGGTGGCGGGCTTCCAGGGAACCATGGCCCTGTTCGGGGTTCTGTCGGTGGTGATGTTCCTCGTCACCTTCTTCACCACCCGGGAGCGGGTGCCTCCTCTGGTCGAGAAGGTCGACGTCCTGACCGACCTCAAGATTCTCAGCCAGAACCGCCCCTGGCTCATCATGATCGCGGCGGCGGTGTGTACGCTGGCCAGCGTGGCGGTGCGGGGCGCCGTGACCGTCCACTTCTTCAAGTATGTCGTCGGCGCCTCCGATGAGGCCCTCTTCGCTCTCGGTGCCGAGGGCTCGGCGTTCCGGCTCGAATTCGACGCCACCACCCTCTTTCTCTCCGCGTCCAGCCTCAGCTTCATCGTCGGCGTAGCCATGACCGGAGTGGTGTCGAAGCTCATGGGTAAGAGGAACGGCCTCATCCTCCTCACCCTCGCGAACGGGCTCGTTATCCTCACCTTCTTCGTGATTCCTCCGTCGAACTACACGCTCATGATGGTGGCCAACGTGGTGGCAAGCCTGCTCGCGGGCCCGACCCCAGCCTTGGTCTGGGCTCTCTATACCGACGTCGCGGACTATGGGGAGGTCATGAGCGGCCGGCGCGCCACGGCGCTGGTGTTCTCGGCGGCGATGTTTGCCCAGAAGATGGGTTTGACGATCGGAGGCTCGGCGTCCGGCTGGTTGCTGGACTACTTTGGCTTCGTCGCGAATCAGGAGCAGACCCCTCGGGCCCTTCTCGGCATCCGTCTCATGTTCGCGGTGGTGCCGGGAGCCTTGGCGCTTCTCAATGGGCTCATCCTTCTCTTCTACCCATTGAGCGATGCCCAGGCGGACGAGCTCCGGGCCCAACTCGAAGCACGTCGACACGCCGAGAGCTGATCTAATCGAGCCAACTTCTGCCCGATCCGACGGGTCGGACAGGCTTCCGACCCAACTTTCTTGAGACTTGCAAGCCAAAAACTTGTGTTCGGCATGAGTTTTGTGCGAGCAAGGGCGTCAAGATGACGGACAGGACCAACGACATCATCGCAACCGCCATCGACGCTCTCCGCTCGGAGCTCGACGGCGTCAATAAACAGATCTCTGCTCTCGAAGGCGCACTGGGGGGAGCAGCCCCCAAGAAGGCGCCTAAGGCAGCTAAGGCTCCCAAGGCTACGCCCGCTCGCCGCGCTCGCAAGACCACTAGCAGCAAGACGAGTGGCAGCAAGTCGGGTGGCGCGAAGAAGCAGGCGGTGTCTGCCGCCGACAAGCGGGCCGCTTCCTGGACTCCGGAGAAGAAGAAGGCCGCCGCCGAGCGCATGCGCAAGTACTGGGCGGCGCGCAAGAAGGCTCAGAAGAAGAAGAAGAAGTAGTGTTCTTCTCCGGGTGTCCCGCGGGAAGGGGACACCCGGAGTCCCTCAGGGCTCAGCTCACCGGAACCCGGTGTCGGAGAAGAGAGGGCCCAGCAGCACCATGAAGCGCTGACGCTGGCCCGGGTCTCTGAAACCCACATGGTAGGAAACGCCTAGACCGGCGAGGTCGGCGATATTCCAGAACAACGTCCCTCCTGCGCTCGCGTGGTACTCGTTTCCGGGAACGTCGGTCCCGAAGGCACGGCCGTGATCGATGGCGCCCGCAATACCGATGACGCTCGGCAGCCCCCGAGCAATACGGATGACCTCAAACCGTAGGTCGGTGGAATGGCTGAAGACGAAGTCTCCCGCCAGCTGCTCATCGTTGTAGGCCCGAATCTCCGACGAGCCCAACGTGGGCGCCCAATAGAACTGATAGTCCCCGATGATGCCCTGGGCCCGGACCCACGTGGAGAGGACGACGCGCCCCGTCCCGTCGAAGGGGAAGATGCCCCCGGCGCTCCCCCCGAAGAGCCCGAGAGTGTCGAATTCACGGGAACCGTCATCCTCGGTGAGGTCCACGCGGGTCGACGCGAACACCTCCCCGAACAGGCCGCGCTTGGGATACGCAGCGTTGTCCCGCGAGTCGAGGCGAAGCCAAGCGCTGCCCCCGAGGTAGTACCGACTCGTCAAAGCTCGGACGTCGATGGCGCCCGTGTCGGCCAGCATGGCGATGTTCCGACCCTCGGTGCGCTCCGTGTCGACAAAGATGCCCTCGAGGTCGAAGCCCACCTCGAGAGGGAGGCGGCTCGCCAACTCGCTCAGCCCGTAGTGCACCTCGAGCGTGGACTGTCTCAGCCGAAACTGGTCGCGATCGCTCGAAGGGTCGACGAAGGTATTGGTCAGGCCGAAGAAGTTTCGCGTGAACTGCGGGGTGGTCCCGGCCAGGCCGAAGCGTTGGTCGGCGCCCAACAGTGAGTTGGGGATGAGGGCGTCATAGGAGCCAGACACCCCGAGGGTGGCGGTCGCGAAGTAGGCGCTGAAGGTGTGCTGGATGTCGAAGGGCCGACGCTTGAAGCCGGGGTGAGAGGTTTGCAGAATTCCTCCCAGATAGACGCCGTCGTCGGGATTCACGAGAAGGCCGGGAATGAACCCGACCTTGGTCGGCTCGTAGTGTGGGTCCTTCCGATCATATTGGTTGCGATAGGGGTGGGTCGAGCGCTGGTCGTCGACATCGATCGACCCCTCTACGTTCAACCCGTCCGGAAGGTCGTACACCGAGAGGCCCTTGGCCCGAAGGCGGCCCTCACCCGGATTCCCCGCACGCACGACGTCCTTCTTTCGGCCCCCTAGGAAGCGCACCCGCACCCGACCGTGGGGCTTGCCGAAGACCTCGAGCTCGTCCTTTCCGGAGAACGTGTAGATATGGACCTCCTTGGTGTCATCGGGGAGGAAGAGCCGGTCATAGTATGGGGGGCTGGAGGGCCCCTTCTTGGCCCGCCGAAGCTGCACGCGGACCTTTCCCTCGGTCTCGTAGGTGACGTGAACGAGGTCGCGCTTCTCGGAGCCGAGGACGACGACCTTCTCGTTTAGCTGCGCGTAGAAGCGCTCCGCGGCCTTCAATAGACCGTCGCGGCGACTCCTGAGCTTCTTCGCAATCGTCTCTCCGTCGAGCTCGACCGCTTTCGGATGAAGGCGACCGACGGAAGCCTCGATCAGGTCATCGGTCACCGCCGCCTGAACCTCCGCGGCTACGGCGAGCCAGCGCTTGCGCTCGATCGCGTTGAGAAAGTGAGAGTCGATATGGCGAGCGCCATAGTTGAGCCAGGTCGGGTCGCCGATGTCCTCGCCGAAGGTCCCCAGGACACGAATGTCGGGAGCCACGAGGCGACCCAGGGCGAGGACCAATCCATCGTAGTGAGCAAAGACCTGGTCGCGGTCTCGAGGGATGGGACGGAAGACCTTCGTGCCGTCGGATTGCGGAATCCGAACCCACCGCCACTGATCCTCGTGGCGGTCCCAGTCCCCGAGGAGCATGTCGAGGAGGCGCGCTCGGAGCATGTTCTCCTGGTCCACGGAGTACTTCCAGGGCTTCGCTCTCAGCTTCTCCAGGACCTTTACGCTCGAGTCATATTTGACCTTGCCCTCGCCGTGGCCCGCTGAGCCCCCGAGGTGGTCGGGAAGCTGACCTCCGTCGATCTCCTCCGGTCGTCGCTCGAGCAGCGCCACCTCATCGGAGAGATAGGCTCGGTAGGGCTCGAGGGCGCGCTGGTCGGGCACGTAGAGGAGCCGGGGTCGGGTGTGAAAGATGCCGACCGCTTCGGCGAGGGGCGGTACCGCGAGGGCGGCTTCGGGGTGCGCGGCGGTGAAGGCATCGTCGACGACGGCCGTCACGATGCTGATCTTGCCCAGAGGATAAGGAAGGAAACGACTCGAATCCTTCGTGGCGGCCCGAAGGCTCCATTGCCCACCTTCCGGGTCCAGAAGCCGCAAGGAGTTGGTCTGAGCGCCGCCCCCCACCTTGATCGGGGTAAAACCGCGGTCGGCCAGCTGAAGCTGCTCGAACTCGAGGTCGAGATCGAAGGCGTCGCGGTAGTGGCGACCGAGGAAGAAGCCCTCGAAAGCGTTCGTGGTCCCGAAGCTGCTGCGCGTATAGGTCGAGGTGACGGGACCCGGGTCTCGCTCAGCCGGCGGAGGCTCTTCGGGTACGAAGCTGGGAAGATCCGGCAGCGCGCGTCGGAACAGAGTCTCTCCCGACGGGGCCGCCACCAGGGTCACCTCTCCCTCCCCTCCGGGAAGCACCGAGATCTCCGCCCATCCCGGGGTCGAGGTGGCGTGCTCCTGGGGGTTGGAGGGAGTATTGACGCGGGAAGTGTCCTCGGAGCCGGCTCCAGACACGATCTGAAGCTGTTTTTTGGCCTCGAGGACCTGGAGACTTCGGTCGTGGCCGGACGCAAAGACGATCGCGCCGAACTTCTGCGCCGCGTCTTGCACCGAGTCGGCGTAGGAAGCGTAGAGCGGGTGGCCAAGGTACTGCGGAAGCAATCCGGCCTGCTTGCCAATCACGGCGAAGAGGCCCAGCACCGGCGGCCAGAGGTAGTCGACCGGGCCAAACTGCCCCCCGTACGGTCCGTTGCTCCTGAGAGGATGGTGGCTGAACACCACGAGACGCTTCGTGCGGTACTTCTTGACGATCCCTTCGACCTCGTAGCTCAGCTGATCGCGCCGCTTCAGCTCGCAGCCCTGGTTGGCCTTAGGATCCTCGTCGAAGTCTTGCATCCACCACTGACTGTTGACGAAGGCGAGGACCGTAACCCCGTCATTCAGCTCGACTACGACGGGTTGCGCACAGTCGGACACCGGCATCACGGAGAGCGCGTCGTCGTCCGCCTCGTCATCTTCGGGTTGGAGGGCCTCCTCGAGGAAACGTCGCAGGCGGCGGGGCCCCTTGCGGTCGCTACGATAGTCTCGATCTCCCGGGAGGAAATACACACGTCCGCCTCGGTCGAGGAGCGCGCGAGCGGTCTCCAGGTAGGGCTCGAAGGAGTTCTCCGCGGCGTCTCGGTCTCGATCTGAAGGGCTGGGGAGCTCACCGCGCTTTAGGTAGTTTCCAACGAACACGAGCACCGTGTGCTCGGGGGCGTAGCCCTCCATGCGCTTGCGCAGGGAAGCCAGGGTGGCGCCGGGGTCACCCTCGGCGCCTCCCCCCACCACCAGAATCCGGGTTTCCGAAGCAAGGCCGGTCCCAGCCATGGGGGCGACGAGCAGGGCGATGGCGAGGCCGAGGCATTTCACCAGTCTTGAAGGGTGCGTCATGGGCCAGGATCGGAGGGTGACACAAAGAAGGCGGATGGCGCGAGGCGCACGGGCCGTGCCCTGTGATATCGACATCTGAGTGACGGCATCCCAACCCAAGACCGACGCGATCGATTGGGCTTTTTTGGTCCCGATCCTGGTCCTGGCCGGCGGCGGGACCGCCGGCATCATCGTGGGCGAAGTTCGAGACGCGCGCGTGGCCCGCGAAGCAGCGACCAAGCAAGAGCAGCTTCGAGCGCAGCTCGAAGCAAAGAAGGTCCGCAAGGCGGGCTACAAGATCCCCTACAAGCTGAATCAGCCCGACTGGCTGCGGGTCCTCCCGGTCGAGCTGAACGAGGTTTCTGGTTTCGCCGTAAACGAGGAAGGGGAAGGCGGCTGGGCGGTGAACGACGAGATCGGCAACCTCTACCCCTTTGCCCTCGTGGAAGGGTTGATGGGTCAGCCCTTCGAGTTCGGAGGGCGGGGGGACTATGAAGGGCTCGAGATCGTCGGAAACGAAGTGGTGGTCGCCCGCTCGGACGGAACCCTCTTTCGCGTGCGCCAAGGAAAAGTCACGGAGGTGGAGTCGATGCTCGACTACGACTACGACGTCGAAGGACTCGCGCTCGACGGAGCGCGCTCACGACTCCTGGTGGCCTGCAAACGAAAAGCGGGACCCGGCAAAGCGTTCAAACGGCGCCGAGCCATCTATTCTCTGACGCTCCCCGACTTCACCTGGGACGAGGTCCCGGCCTACATCATCACCTTCAAAGACCTGCAAAAATTCATCAAGGAGACCGACGTCGATGGACTCAAGGGGAGCGACGCCCGCCACTTCGCACCGTCGGCCATCGCCGTCACCCCGGACGACCAATACATCTACGTCCTGTCGTCGGTGGGGCGCATGGTCGTGGTCCTAAACATCCAAGGGACCATCGTGGCCGTCGAGCACCTCGCCCGAAACCCGCATCGTCAGCCCGAGGGGATGGCCTTCGACAGTCAGGGTTCGCTCTACATCACCAACGAGGGGAGGGACCGAGCCGGAACCTTGTACCGATTCGACCCCCAGGATCACGAGGACTCGGACTTGGAGGAGGAGGAGGAAGAGTCATAGCTCTCGTAGGAGCGGTGATGACTGGAGCTGGCTAGGTTTTCTGGCTCGGAGCCCTCCGGGAGCGATGACGCGTCCTCTCGATGGCCCTTTCCCTTGCGATCCTTTTTCTTGACCTTCTTCTTCGTCTTGCCGTCCGCCTCCGCGACCAGCGAGGGCACCGGGAAATCCATGGTCGTCCCGTCGACCATCTTGTCCTTCTTGATCTTCTTGACCTCGACGCGGCCGGTCTCGAGCGTCGAATCCTCGAGGTCCCGGGCCAAACCGGCGACGTCCACCGACCCCCTGAGGCGAGCGTCGAACTCCACGACCGAGCGTCCCCCCTCGTCGACAGAGACTTGAGCGAAGCGCCAAGCCTTGGCCGCGTTGTCCAAGAGGGGCATCGCCGCCTTTTGACTCCGTTCGACGTCGGTGGTGGGAAGCCGCAGGCGAGTGTTGTAGCGGGCTTTGTCCACATCCGCGGTCAGGACCGCAGCTGGCTCCGGAGGAACCGGCGCCTCTTCCTCGTCCGGCACCAAAGACCAGCCGTTGAGCAGCGCCGGGCGCACGCCAAAGTTGAGATACCGGACGAAGAGCGAGACGAAGTTGAAGAAGACGGAGGCGATGAAGGCCACGTTGGTCAGCTGGACCCCGGCCGCGAGGCCGATACCGATGACCACGAACATGTAGACCGCGTCTTCGGACTCGCTCAGCGCGGTGCGGAAGCGGACCGCCGCCACGATACCGGCGAGCGAGAACGCGAGCGCCAAGCTCCCTTTCACCAGGAACACCACCAAGGTGATGGCCAGCGGGAGCACGAGGAGGGCATGGGCGATGGACGGACTGTACCTCGCCGGGTGCCGCGTCCATCGGTACACCCAGGCCACGGGGATGGTCAGAGCCATCACCGACAGAAGCGCGAAGATGACCGGGATGGAGGTATAGGGGTCGAGAACCGTATAGTTGGCTGCGCGCTGGGCCTGCTCCCCGGCGGTCACGATCTGGTTGGGGTCCAGATCCAGCGAGACCCCTTCCCCCCGCAGCCGCTCCGCATTCACGTAGGACGAGATTTGCGGGAAAGCCCGGAACACGCCGGTGAAGGCCAGCAAGACCGCCGCGTAGTAGAGCATCAGGCGAGCCACGATGTTGCGCAGCAAGGTGCCAAGGAGGCTGGCCATTTGGGGAACCTAGCGGATCCTCAGGCTTGGGGGCCAGCTTTCCCACCGCGGCGCGGGCGCCGCGACGGCCGGGGCCGGGCTTGACCTCGCGTCGGGCCCTCAAAGACTGTGGCGACCATCATGAGCGAAGGCAAACTCGAGCTTCCCACGGGCGTCGTGACCGGAGAACTGGTCCAGGCCACCTGGGCCCACGCCAAGGCCCACCGATACGCGCTCCCGGCCGTCAACGTCGTCGGCACCAACGGCATGAATGCGCTCCTGGAAACCGCCCGGGACCTGAAGTCGCCCGTCATCTGTCAGTTCTCGAACAGCGGCTCCGCCTTCGTGGCGGGTAAGGGTCTCTCCAACGCAGGCCAGAAGGCCTCCATCGCCGGCGCCATCTCGGGAGCTCAGCACGTCCATGAGCTTGCGAAGGCCTACGGCGCCTCGGTGATCCTCCACACCGACCACTGCGCCAAGAAGCTCCTCCCCTGGGTGGACGGACTCCTCGAGGCCGGGGAAGCCTACTATGAGCTCCACAAGCGTCCGCTGTTCAGCTCACACATGCTCGACCTCTCCGAGGAGCCCATCGAGGAGAACATCGACATCTGCAAACGGTACCTCGAGAGAATGACCCGGATGGGCATGACCCTGGAGATCGAGCTCGGGGTCACCGGCGGCGAGGAGGACGGCGTCGACAACACGGACATCGACGCGGCGCGGCTCTACACCCAGCCCGACGAGGTGGCCTACGCCTACGAAGAGCTCGGCAAGGTCAGCCCCAGGTTCACCATCGCCGCCTCCTTCGGAAACGTCCACGGCGTCTACAAGCCGGGGAACGTCAAGCTTCGACCCGAAATTCTCCACAACTCCCAAAAGTACATCGAAGAGAAGTTCGGGACCGGGTCGCAACCCGTGGACTTCGTCTTCCACGGGGGCTCCGGCTCCTCGCTGGACGAGATCCGCGAGGCCATCTCGTACGGTGTGATCAAGATGAACGTGGATACCGACCTCCAGTGGGCGTTCTGGGACGGTGTGCGCGGCTATTATCACCGGAACGAAGGGTACCTTCAGGCCCAGATCGGCAACCCCGAAGGCGCCGATGAGCCCAACAAAAAGTACTACGACCCCCGGGTGTGGCTCCGAAAGGGAGAAGAGTCCTTCAAGACTCGCCTCACGCAGGTCTTCAACGACCTCAACAACGTCGAGCGCCTCGCGTGACTACCGGTGGCCTCGAAGACCTATCCACGCGCCGAGGGGCGCGCCCGGACCGAGGAAGCGGTTGTCCTCGAAGTTGGGGAAGACCTCGTCGGCCTCTCCGAGCAAGCCGAAGTTCTCGTAGCGGTTGTCGAATAGGTTTTCGATGCGTCCAAAGATCGTCACGTGGCCCAGGAGCGTGTACTGGTGACGATGATGGTCTTGACGTAGGGGTTGCCTCTTCGGCGCTCGCTTCCTCGCCCGTCGCGATCGCGGCGTCGGCAGTCTCGGCGTCCCCGGTCTCGACCTCTGCGGTCTCGACCTCCTGAGCCCAGGCGCCCGAAGCGAAGGACAGCGTCCCGGCGAGCACGAGAAGATGGGGGCTGTGGCCCGCGAGGACGTCTGAGACCTTTTTGGAGAGCATGGGCTTCCCGCAGGCTGGGCTGCTTCGGCGAACGGCCGAAAATAGATTCCTGCCTGACCCAGACAGGCCTACCTCGGACCCGCGACCGAGTGAAGCCCGAGGAGCGCCAAACCCCATCGAGACATACTTACGACGGCCGTCGTAAGTATTCTCATGGCGCGTACGACGCCTATCGTAAGTATCTCGGCATCCCTCTACATCTTCGGCTCGAAGGCCCTTCCCGGGGTGGCTCCGAGAGCGAGGATACGGGCACCGGAGTCTCGAGTGACGAGCTTTCGGGTCTCCTCGGGAGCCACCCGGACGAAGTCTCCGCGCTTCAAGACCAGCTCGCGCTCTCCGAGCCTGAGCACCGCGGCGCCCTCGATCACGAAGTACACTTCCTCCTGCCCGTCGCCCGCGTGGTCGTGCTCCGGGTGCCCTTCGGTGTGAGGGTCGAGGTCGAGCACATTCATTCCCCAAGACGTAACCCCGAGGGCTTGCCGAGCCGCTCGGAAGCGGATGCCAGGGATGGCGTGAGGGCCTTCGTAGGCGTCGATGCCGTCGATGTGGACCGGTTTCGTCATAGCCCGGCCATGCTATGGAGGCCCGGGATGGGGCCGCTTGAAAAAATCCGACCTCGCGCTCGGGGCCTGGTCAGCAGCCGGGTCGCGGGCGCCCGGGTCGAGGTCGACCTCCAGCCCCCGCCCGAGGACCTAAGTCCTTTCGTGGAGCGACTGTGGGTCGGGCGCTGGGATCTGCCCGCGGAGGCTCCCCATACCACCCGGCTCCTGGCGGACCCCTGCCTGCACGTGGTGCTGTCCTGGGGTGACGCCCCCAAGCCCCCAACCCGGCTCGTAGGGATATGGACTCAGCTATGGGTCAACCGCCTCGAGGGACGCGGCGTGGTACGGGGGCTCAAGCTGAAGGCGGGGGCGGCCGGTGCCTTGCTCGGGGACGCGGCCCGGCTCACGGACCGCGTCGCTCCCGTCCGAGACTTCTTCGCGGACGCTCCCTCGCGGTCCGGCTTGACCGACCGCCCCGAGGACGACGCCGAAGCCCTGAAGCGGCTCACGACCTGGCTACGCCGCCATCTCTCTCCCCGCCCGGACACCGCAGCCGGCATGGAGGCCTGCGTTCGAGTGCGCGCCGAGGGAGAGATCCTCCGCGTGGATCAGCTCGCCGCCGCGCTGGGACGAACCGAGCGGTCCGTGCAGCGGCTCTTCCGCTCCCAGGTGGGGGCATCCCCAAAGTTCGTCATCCGGCGCCACCGACTTCAGGAGGCCGCCCTCCGCCTGGAGAGGGGCGAGGCCTCCTCCCTCACCGAGCTGGCCCATGACCTGGGCTACGCGGACCAGGCCCATTTCGCGCGGGACTGGAAGGCGGCCACCTCGACTTCCGCTACCACCTTCGCGCGGGACGTTCACCGCTGAGTTCGGCCGCTTCAGCCGTCGAGGAGAGCGGTGGCGTTCTGCTCGAGCCAGTCGCCGAAGCGTAGCGGAGACCGACCGATGAGGCGCTCGAGGTCGCCGGTCACCGTGCCCACGGCACCACTCGCGGTGTTCTGATCGAAGGAGGCGAACATCTCGGCCACGGGCCGCGGCATGGAGGCCTGCGTCACCAGTCCGTCTGCGAGCTGCTCCGCGGTCACGGGGACGACGTCGATCGAGGTCCTGAGGACGCGCTCGAGCTCCGAGCTCAGGTCACCCACGGACAGAGCCTCGGGCCCCGAAAGCGTATAGGTCTCCCGACCATCGAGGCGCACGAGGGCGTTCGCCGCGGCCAGCGCGAGATCGTCTCGAGCGGCATCCGCAACCCGCCCGTCCCCGGCCGCGGTGAACCATTTTCCGGAGGCCCGCAGAGCGGGCAAGGTCATGCTCAGGTTTTCGAAGTACCAGTGGTTCCGGAGCACGGTCCAGCCGGGCAGCCCGCTCTCCATCACCGCCGTCTCCGTCGCCGCGTGCTCGGGAGCGAAGCTCACTTTGGACGCGAAAGGGTCCGGCATCGAGGTGTAGACCAGGTGGCGCGCGCTCCCCTCGACCGCCGCCTCGATGGCCGCGCGGTGCTGTTGGACCCGGCGGCCGATGGCATCGGTGCTGATGAGGAGCACCCGGTCCGCGCCCTGGAAAGGAGCGGACAGGGTGTCGGGCGCGTCGAGGTCGCCGGTCCGAACCTCTACGCCGCGGGCGGCGGCGGCGGCGAGCCGGGAGGGGTCTCGGGTCAAAAGGGTGAGAGAGGCGGCCGGAACCCGGAGGGTCTCGAGGAGATGATGGGTGACGCGCTGGCCAAACTGGCCGGAGGCGCCGGTGATGAGGAGCTTAGGGGTCGAGGTCATGTCCCGAGCGTCCTTCGCGAAGCTCCATAAAGGAAATGCATGCTACTCATCGCTGTATGAGTCTGAGGAATGTAGGTGAGCTCGACCTCAACCTCCTCGTCGTCCTCGACGTCTTGCTCGACGAGCTCAGCGTGACCCGGGCGGCGGCGAGGCTCGGACGCACCCAGTCGGCGCTGAGCCGGTCCCTCTCCCGACTCCGAGAGCTCATGGACGACCCTCTCCTCGTCCGGACGCGAGAAGGCATGCGTCCCACGAGCAAGGCCCAGGCCCTCAAGGCTCCCGTGCGGCGGCTGGTGGCCGACGCCACCGCGATCGTGGCCGGTGCCCCCAGCTTCGACCCTCGCGTGGCTCGCCGAAGCTTCGTCATCACCTGCGGAGACTCGGCGGAGCTGATCCTGATGCCTCCTTTGCTCGCGGCCCTGGGCGAACGGGCTCCAGGCATCGACATCATCACTCGGCGTGAATCGAGGCTCAGCGTGGACCCTCTCGAAGACGGGCAGGTGGACCTCCTCATCACCCCCACGGCCGCGGTGCTCTCCAACGAGCTGAAGCGGCAGGTGCTGTGGACCGACAGCTTTAGCTGCGTCGTTCGCCGCGGACATCCCGTCTCCGACGGACCTCTGGACCTGGACCGCTACTGTCGGCTCCGCCACGCCCTCTGCGCGCCGATGGGGACGCCCGGAGGTATCGTGGACGATGCGCTCGCCCGCCTGGGGCGGGAGCGGCGCGTCGTCTTTACCTCTCCGACCTTTCTCGCGGTGGGACACGCGGTGGCGCAGTCCGACCTCATCACCACCCTTCCCCGGCAGACGGCTCGGTACTTCCTTCGCCTCTTCGACCTCGAGATCCTCCCCGCTCCGCTGGAGCTTTCCCCCTTCACGATCGCCCAGTTCTGGCACGAGCGGCGGCACCAAGACCCCGGCCACGCATGGCTTCGTCAGCTGATCCGCGAGGTCTTCTCTCGGGCCTGGCCGCCCTGATCCGAGTGCATCGCTACTGCCCTCCGGGCCGGCTCGACATGGCGGCCGACACCGAGCGGGACGACAACCAGGGTTGCTCCCGAGGCCGCTGCTTATCGGAGTCGACGAGATCCGAGAGCCGCTCGAGAGGGGTGAAAGCCACCCGTCCTCTCAGCACTCCCACGGCCGCGGCGACATGGGCCTCGCGAGCCGTCTGCTCCTCGAGAAAGCTCACGGCGTGGGCCACCAGACGGGTGGCCTGGATGCGGTCGTAGGGAGACGGCTCGCCCCCCTCCTGTAAGTGCCCGAGAACGCTCTGGCGCACGTCGAAATCGTCGCCGCCTTCCTTCTCGAACAACCGGCTAATGAAGTCGGTCGTATAGATGGACTCGGCGCGCTCCGCCCGCACGACCAACCCGAGTCGCTTGCCACTTCGGAAGTCGCTCCCCAGCTGCTCGACGTCTTCGCGCAAGGCCTCGAGCGAGATGCCCTCTTCCGGGATGTATACTCGCTCGGCGCCGGTCGCGAGCCCGCTCGCCCACGCCAAGTATCCGCAGTCTCCCCCCATCACCTCCACGATGAAGCAGCGGCGGGTGGCTACGGCGGACTGCTTGATGCGGTCCACGCAGCCCACGATGCCATTGAGCGCGGTGTCCGCGCCGACCGAGTACTCGGTGCCGGGGAGGTTGTTGTCGATAGTGGCGGGAAGGCAGGCGATGGGTATCTCGAACTCCGGATGGCGGTGGCTCGCCGCGTGGACGCTCCGAGCTCCCCAATAGCCCTCCCAGCCCCCGATCAAGAGCAGGCCCTCGATCTCGAGCTCGCCCAGACGCTGAGCGATCTCACCGAGGTGGCGGTCCTCGACGGGGTTTCGCGAGGTCCCGAGCTCGGCCCCGCCGCGGCCCACCCAGCCGTGCACGCTCATCCAGTCCATGTCTTCGACGTGGCCCTCCCGAAGCCCGTCGAAACCGTTGTGAATGCCCAGCACCTCGAAGCCGGACGAGATGGCGAGCCGCACCGCCGCTCGGACGGCGGTGTTCATCCCCGGCGCGGGTCCTCCGTGGTGAAGAATGGCGAGCCGCCGCCTGCGGCCCTTCCCCTTCGCGTCCGGAGGCGACGCGCGGAGCAGCGTCGACATATGTCCCCAGGCCTCCGCGAAGCTCGGCCCCCGAAGACTCAAAGCTCGCGCGAAGTCTCGAGACTCGAGCGCTGCCCCCACGGCCCGGGTCTTCTCCACGCAGGCCATGAGCGGAGACGTGACCACTCGATTCTCGAGGAGACCTACGAGCTGGGGTTCGGACTCGGGAGGGTGGGAGAGGAGATGTTGGACCGCGGTATAGCCGAGAGCGGTAGCGAGGTTTCGGTCGAAAGCGCTGGGCGCCCCGCCTCGCTGGACGTGCCCGAGGATGGTGACCCGGGTGTCTCCGCCAATCCTCGACTCGATAGCCGTCTTGACGTCCGCCGAAGTCAGAGGGCGCCCCTCAGCGTCGCAGGCGCCCTCCGCCACGACGACGATGCCGTGCCGACGCCCAGCCTTCCAGCTGGCCTGGAGACGGTCACAAAGGTGCAGCTGCCAATCCTCGGCGTCCGGAGGACACTCGGGGATCAATACCCAGTTGGCTCCCGTAGCGAGGCCGCTCATGAGGGCGAGGTAGCCGCAGTGTCTTCCCATGACCTCGATGACGAAGGTGCGGTGGTGACTGTCGGCCGTGCTCGCGATGGCGTCGATCGCGTTGACGATGCGATGAAGGGCCGTGTCGGCCCCGATCGTCATGTCCGTCCCGAACATGTCGTTGTCGATCGAACCCACCAGGCCCACGATCTGAAGATGGGGGTGGGCCTCAGCGAGGCGAGGCTCGATCTCTCCTCGATGGACGAGCTCGGTCAGGAGTTCGGGCCACTCTCGGCGAAAGACGTCGGCCCCGGACAGACTCCCGTCCCCTCCA
>JBCBRU010000168.1:0-14791 GCA_039819565.1 Myxococcota bacterium
GAAGTATGTCGTGCCCCTCGGCGGCTCTTACATGGACGTGAGAGGTCCATTCGTCGTGGTCATGGCCAGTGGAGCCACCGAGTTCTTCGTGGACGACATCAAGTGGGAGAACGTTCCGATTCCGGTCGACCTCCGTCCGGATCCCGAAGACCGAGTGATCGCCTTCAACGGTGGGACCCCGGTCCTGCAGGACGCCAACATCGGTGGTGCCAACGTCGGTGACGCCGAAGGCGGCACCAACTACGTGATTCCGTTCCGTCTCCCGGCTCTCCCCATGGGGGGCTTCACGGCCGCGAACTTGCGGATTCGCGTGATTGCCACCGCGGGCGCGGGGACGAACCCCATCAACGGGGATCTCTACGGCCTTCCGTTCCGAGCCGCCGCCAACGTCATGGCGGGCGACGTCGTGCAGACCAGCATGTTCCACGCCGATACCGCCGTGGACACGGCGGCCACGCTCCTCGTCGACAACTTCCTCACCGGCACCACCGGAACGGGCGTGAACGTCGAGACGGATGCCGCTGGGGATACCGCGATCATCAACTACCTGAACGCTCAGGTCACGGCGGGTGCCGTGGCCGGCGATATCGTGTACCTGCGGCTCAGCCCAGACGCGGTGCCGCCGATCGGCGCTGGCTACACCTGGACGGTGGAAGCCGCCGTGGACGCCAACGCGCCCCCGGATCGGCCCACCCTCACCGTTCAGTAGTTCCCTTCGAGCTCAGACGGTCCGCGCTCGGCGCGGGCCGTCTCCCGCCCTCTTCTCTTCCTGACCTCGGGCGGACGAGCCGCTCGGAAGCCCCGTAGCCTTCTATCTACGGGGCGATCTCGAAATCGTGATCTACGCTCTCAGCCGTGATGGGCGGAGAACCGCAGGACGACCACGCCTTCAGCGGACGCCTCGGGTTTGGAGACCGTCCTGCCGTCGTGGTCGTCGATATGTGTCAGGCGTACTTTACAGCGGGCTCGCCGCTCTTCATCGACCGGCCGGGGGTCGCAGACCGCTGCCTCGAGCTCGTCGAAGCCGCGCGCGCCACGGACTGTCCGATTTGGTGGACGCGGGTCCTCATCCCCGCCCACTCTCGCTCCGTGTTTCGGCGCAAGGTGCCGGCCTTGGCGACCCTTGCGCCGGGCCATCCCCTGGCCGATTGGCTCCCGAAGCTCACCCCCCTGGCCGATGAGCCGGTGGTGACGAAGCAAAGCGCTTCCGCCTTCTTTGGAACGGATCTGGTCGAACAGCTCAAGACTCGGGACATCGACACGGTCGTCCTCGCCGGGGTATCGACGAGCGGCTGCGTACGGGCCACCGCCCTCGATGCATGTCAGCATGACCTCGTCCCCATCGTGGTGGCCGAAGCCTGCGGCGACCGCACCGACGCGACCCAAGCCCAGAGTCTGGCAGACCTCGATGCCAAGTACGCGGACGTAGCTTCGCTGCCCTGGGTCGTCGATGAGTTGCGTCGTCTCTCAGCGTCGGGGTAATCCGCCTTGTCCACGACCCGAGAGGCGCACCGTCGATCCCGACGCCACCCCGCCTCTCTCAAGTCGAGAAGGAGGGGACACGATGGATTTGGGAATCTTCATTCCGATTGGGAACAACGGCTGGATGATGTCGAAGAACGCTCCGCAGTACATGCCGAGCTTCGAGCTGAACCGGATCACCGCCGAGCGCGCGGAAGCGGCGGGCTACGACTTCTTGCTGTCGATGGTGAAGCTGCGAGGCTTCGGCGGTGAGACCGAGTTCTGGGATCACAACCTCGAGTCGTTCACGCTCATGGCTGGACTCGCGGCCGCCACCAAGAAGATCGGGCTCTTTGCTTCGGTGGCCCTCCCCACCATGGAGCCGGCCATGGTCGCACGCATGGCCTCGACCATCGACGACATTAGCGGGGGCCGCTTCGGCATCAACATCGTCTCGGGTTGGAACCAGATCGAGTATAGCCAAATGGGCGTGTGGCCCGGCGACTGGTATTACGAGAAGCGCTACGACTACGCCACAGAGTACGTCACCATCATGCAGGATCTCTGGAAGACGGGAGCCAGTGACTTCAAGGGTGAGTACTTCAAGATGGATGACTGCCGGCTGAGCCCGCGGCCCAAGAACGACCGGGTCCCCCTCGTGTGCGCGGGACAGTCCGACCGCGGCATGGAGTTCTGCGCAACCTACGGGGACTATCAGTTCATCATCGGCGGCCACGACCTCGACAAGGTCAAGGACGACGCGGCCCGACTGATGGCTGCGGCCCACAAGACAGGTCGCGACGTCGGAGTGTACGTTCTCTTTCAGATCACCATGGGAGAGACGGACGCCGAGGCGGAGGCCAAGTGGGAGTCCTATAAGGACGGGGCCGACCTCGAGGCGATCAAGTTCATGACCGGTCAGGCCGACCTCGACACCGCCGGAGCCACCGCGGACATCATTACGAACATGAAGGGCGCGTTTAATCTCAACATCGGCCCCATCGTGGGGAGTCACGCCACGGTCGCCAAGCGCCTCGACGAGGTCGCGCAGATCCCCGGCATCAAGGGGACCATGTGCGTTTTCGATGACTATCCCGTGGCTACCAAAGAGTTCGGCGAGAAGGTGATGCCCCTCATGGAGTGCCGCAAGTGACCATCCGCGTCGTCATCGGCAACCCCAATCCTGGGGGCCGCACCACCAAGGTGGGTGAAGCGGTCGGACGCGCCGTTGCCGAGGCGCGCGGCGGCGACGAGGTCGTCGTCCATGAGCTTGCCGAGGTGGCACCCCATCTCTTCGAGTGGGGCAACGAAAAGGTGGCCGAGCTTGGTCGAGAGGTGGCCAGCGCGGACGTGAACGTCTTCGCCTGTCCCACCTACAAGGCGACCTTTACCGGCCTCCTCAAAGCCTTCCTGGACAGCTTCGGACAAGACGGCCTGGCCGGGACCCTCGCGGTCCCGGTCATGGTGGGAGCCGCGCCCCAGCACGCCCTGGCCCCGGAAGTCCATCTTCGCCCCCTTCTGGTGGAGCTCGGAGCCTCGGTGCCCACGCGGGGTCTCTACGTCCTCGACTCGAAGCTCGATGCGCTAGACGAGACCATCGGCAGCTGGGCCAAGGGCGCCGGCCCTCTTCTTCGTCGCTAGCCTCCCCGCCCTCGCATCCCGCGGAGGGCATACAGCCCATCGTGCAGGCGCCCCCACCGAGATTGTGGGACAAGCTCTGCTCGCGTCGACAGGTGAACTCCGGACGGCGACCGGCCTGCCTCTCCAGGCCGATCTCGCGCCTCTCTTTGGTCCGTGCCTAGGCAGAAGGCCTTTCGAAGTATCGGCTTTCGTCCCTCTCGCAGGCGAAGGATGCCCTGCAGATCGGAATCTCTCGGTGGCCGTCGCGGGGGGGCTCGCCTAGCTCGAGCAAATGCGCGGAGCCAGCGACATGGTTCGCGCATGAGGTCAGGCGGAGAGCACGATCTCCTCGTCTTCAGTCGTCGGGGCGGGGAAGGTGAAGCGGAAGCGGGTGCCTTTGCCGCGCTCGCTCAGGGTCTCGATTCGCCCCTCGTAGACCTCGGCGGTGGCTTTGACGTCGGCCATCCCTACGCCCCGACCGGAGAGGTCGGAGACGGCGTCGCGGCTACTCACGCCGTCCAGGAACAGAACGTCGGCGGTGTGCTCGACGCTGAGGCCCTTTTCGCTCGCCTTGGCTCGAAGGCGGTCCCAGTCGATGCCCGCTCCGTCGTCGGAGAGGGTGAGTACGAACGCCTCTTCGTCGCGTCTTGCCTCAAAGCGCAACCTCCCCTTCGATGGCTTCCCGGCCGCCTCGCGGTCCTCCGCGGCTTCGATGCCGTGATCCAGCGAGTTGCGTACCACGTGAACCAGAGTCGGCCAGAAGCGTTCGAGGTAGGTCTTGGGCACCCGAAGCTCCGGAGCCACGACCTCGACGTCCACCGCCTTGCCGATGCGCTCCCCGAGCTCCGCGGCCTGGTCGGCGAGACGGCGGAGGCGAAGCTCGGCCGGCTCCCAGGTCCAGGTTTGGACCCGAGCCAGGAGCTGTGGGTCTACAGCCGCCGCCTCGAGGGCCGCAACCACCTCTGCGTGTTCCTGACTGGAGACCTGAACCGCGTCTTCGTCGTCGGTGAGGAAGTCCTCGACGAGGAAGGCGAAGCCCCGCCAGCTCACGCGGAGAGCGTCCGCCCACTCCCCGATGTCATCGGGGGGGCCGTCGATATCGAGCTGATCTTCGAGCGAGTGACAGCTCTGGGCGAAGCCAGCCATCCCGAAGAGGGACGCGTTGCCCTTCAGGGTGTGGAGAATGCGAGCGATTTGCTTGGCGTCGAGCGAGCGATCGTCGAGCGCGTCCATGAGTGCGGTCTGATCCGCTACGAAACCGCGGAAGCCTCTAACATCCTTCACGACCCGCGATACGAGGGTCTGAATCTCCTCGTAGGCTTGCGCAATGCGTTGGGCCGCGAGCGCGGCCGTGATGTCGCGGACGGTGAAGAGAAGCTGCGGTTCATCGAAGCCGAGGTCGACCTTTCGGATGTCGAACTCGAAGGTTTGGCCGTCCCAGCCCTGTATGCGGCGGGTCATCTGGTCGACCACGACCTCGAAGGGCATGATGTCGTCCTTGATCTCCTCGACCAGGAGCTGAAGGCTCGCTTGCCGCTCCTCATCGTCGTCGTAGAGCAGCTCCCAGATCTTCCGACCCTCGAAGGGCCCGAACCACATGATGATGTTGGTCGAAACGACTTCGCCGATGTCCCCATCCAGGCTGCACAGGAGGAGGCCATCCCCAGACCCATCGAGCACCAGCTGGACGGCGTGGCGGTGACGCTCGCTCTCGGCTTTGGCCGCCTCAACCTCTTCGAGCTGCTCGGCGAAGGACCGTGCCATCGGTCGGAGATAGAGCCCACCCAAGCCGGCGAGGACCCCGAGCAGGAGCAGGAGCAACCCCGCCTCGGTGATAAGCAGATCGTGGGCGGCACGATGGGCGATGGTCTCG
Organism: Myxococcota bacterium; assembly: GCA_039819565.1. GTDB lineage: Bacteria > Myxococcota > Kuafuiibacteriia > Kuafuiibacteriales > Kuafuiibacteriaceae > JAHQVK01. The sequence goes on from JBCBRU010000168.1 coordinate 4,955, forward strand.
TAGGCCACGACGGCAGCGTGGAGGTCGCTGAGCAGGGCCGGGGCCCGTTGGATGGCCACTTGGAGGCGGCTCTGAGCCTCGGCCTCCGCGCCCCGAGCGAGGGCTTCGGCGAAGCTCCGATGAAGAGCCACGAAGGTACGGATTCGGCGATCCAAGTCCGCCTCACCGAAGTAGACCTCCTTCAGCTCTTCGCGGACGCCACGTCCGACCAAGCCCTGATGGGACGCTTCGAAGAGATCTACGAGGGCAGCGTGGGTCTCGAGCAAGGCTTCCCTCTCCGCACCCGAGGCTTGGGTGGCCTGCACCGCGTAGAGGGTCGAGCGCTGAGACAGCATCCGCTGTCGACCCGAGACGTTGATGGTCTGGGCGTGTTTCCAGTCAGATCGACTGATGTAGGTCGTCAGCCCGAAAGAGGCCACGGAGAGCGCGGCTACGGCGCTGAGCGCGGTCGCGAGCCGAAGCCAGATACGGGAGAAGGTCGTCGGTTCTGCCATGGCTCTTTCGCCCCTCGCCACTCTTCGGATCGTTTCTGCCCAATGCGAGCCGAAGACGCGGGTGGGAGGGGGTTGGTCTCAAGGGCTGGCTCGTCTAGATGCGCCGCAGAACCTAGCGGTCATAATCGTCCTCTGGAGCGTCGAAACCGATGGACCGCACCGGGGCGCGGTACTCGACGGCGTCACTACAGGCTTGCTTGAGGTGGCCGGCCTGCACGGAAGCGGAGCCCTCCTCGGCGGCGAGTTTACGAGCCCGCAGCGCGAGCTCCTGGAGTTGCGCGCCGGTAAAGCCGTCGGTACGCGCCAAAATGGGCCTCAGCAACGCCTTGGTGACACCGTAAGCGCCAAGCATATGAAGGAGATGCTGACGTCTTACGTCGGCGGAGGCAGCCTCGAGACGTAGCACGCTATCGAACCGAGAAGGACGGTTGCGTAGCGCGGGTTCGATCGCCTCGAGGTCATTGGTGGTCGCGACGACTAACAAACCGTCGTTGTCCTGCATGCCGTCCAGCTGCACCAGCAGCTCCCCGAGGACGTTCGGATCTCCACCGCCATACAAGCTCCCGCGGCGGGACGCGTAGAGGTCCAGATCTTCGAAGAAAAGCACCGTCCGCGCGGAGTGACGAGCCATGTCGAAAATCGCGGTCACGCTCTTGCTGTCCGCGATGTGGCTCGCCGTAACCCAAACGAACAGCCCCTCCCCGAGCTGGGAAGCCAGGATCTTTCCGGTCAGCGTCTTCCCGGTCCCCGGCGGTCCGTGGAGGAGCACCCCTCTTCGAAAGGGCAGGTCCATTTGTGCGTACAGCGCCTTGCGTCCAAAGAATCCCTCAGTCTCGTCGATGAGTACCGATTTCACCTGATCATCCAGATAGAGGTCGTCCCACGTATAGCTCCGATCGAGCTCGAGCTCCTTTCCCGAAGGCGTCATGCGTCGACGACCAAGGGCGCCCCCTTCTCGTATCGACCTTCCCAGGGCCTCGACGAGGGCCGCATCCCACCCGTCGGGCGTCCCCGAAGAGGCCACGCTGAGCTGAGTCAGGCCTTGCTGAGACGTACTCCGTTCGACAACCAGCCATCGCTCTTTGTTGCGCAGGAACATCCTTAGGTCGGAGTAAACCGTAACCGGTGCCCCCTCCGGGCCGCGCATCGTGACCCTTCGAATCGTCTGCGCGTCCCGCGGGCGGGCGCGCTTGATCAATGTCCACTCAGATAGATAGGCCTCCAAGAACCGCTCGATCGCGGGCAGGAAGGCCTCGGCGAACATCACCTGTGTCCAGGCGAAAGAGGGAGGCGAGCCCAAGAAGAACTCCGCTCCTCCGCACTCGAGACGACGCTCCTCCCGGAATCGCTGCAGGATAGACTGCATCGCGGCCGCCGCCTTCTCCCGCTCTGGCGGCCCGTGTTCGATGCGAACGCGGACGCGGGCGCCCACGCGGTGAGCCTCGCCCGGCTCTCCTTCGGGTAGCACGGACACGTGTAGCCCCACGGACGGCAGCACCGTCCGATAGCTCAGCGGCCAGCCCTCGGGGGGCGACTCCGCCCCGTGAAACCAAGTGGCCTCCTCGGGGGCCAAGCCCAGTCCCTTTAGGGCTCGAGCCAACGCCGGAAAGTCCGCGGCCGACAAGAGGCACTCTTGACGCTGAGAGGGCACGTTCCGAGCTTACACGTATCCGTGCACCCGAGGTCACTGAGTGACGGGGAGAGTGAGGCGGAAGGTGGCCCCGGCCCCAACCTCGCTCTCCACTTCGATCCGGCCGTGATGGCGCTGGATCACCGTTTTCACGGTGGCCAGCCCTACCCGAAAGCGCGCCCGCGGCCCCTCGCGGCTCAGCTCGAGCTCGAAGAGCCGGGTTCGGAGAGCTTCGGGAATGCCGGGACCATCGTCCGCGAGGGTCAGCTCGACCTCCTGCTCCTCGGTGGTCCGGGTCCTTACGTGGATGACGCCCGACGCGCCGAGCGCCTCCACCGCGTTGGTGAGGAGGGTGAGAAGGGCTTGATTGAGCGCGCTCGGCCAGCCCTGGATGGTGGGCACCGGTTGAAGGTCCCGAACGATGCGAACCCCCTCCGGGCAGTGCGGGCGGAACACCTCGAGCGTGGTCTTGATCTCCTCCACCAGATCGAGACTTTGGTATTCTGCTTCATCGAGCCGCGTGAAGCGACGGAGGCTGTTCACGAGCTGTTCGAGCCGCTCCACCGCGGCGTCAGAAGTGTTGAGCGCGCTCTCCAACGCTTTTACGGCTCGCCCTTTCGACGCCGGCAGGCCATCCTGCAGGCGCTGCACCGCCCGGCGCTGAGTACCCAAGCTACTACGCACCACCCCGAGCGGCGTGTTCATCTCGTGGGTGAGCCCCGCAGTGAGGGTGCCTACCGTGGCCAAGCGCTCTGACTCGAGCAATTGGGTCTGCATGGCGTGAAGCTCGACGTACTTCAGGCGATGGATCTCGGCGTCCTTCTCGGCGGCGTCGAGCATGGCTTTGACCTCGAGGCGCTTGACCGCCCGCTGGGCTTCGCCCTGCATCTTCTCTTCCCGAAGTTCGAGGTGTTCCGAGAGCACCGCGAACGCGCGCTCGAATCGCTGGAGCTGGGCCAAGGCATCAGCCAAACACTTAGTGGCCTCGCTCAAGACGGGAACCATGTGATAGCGGCGCCCAACCACCGTGACTTCCTCGAGAGGAGGGAGAGCCTGCTCCGGGCGGCCCAAGGCGAGATGTACACGCCCGAGCCCCACGAGCAGAGGCGGGGCCATGAGCGCCCGCATCTCCCCCCGCAGCTCGCTCGCCAACCCTCGCTCGTAGAGAGCCTGGGCGAGGGCTAAGTCCCCTTGGGCCTCGTGGGCACCCGCCATCGCCCCCACCGCCTCTACCATCGAGTAGGGGTTATCGACCGCCTGCGCCCTAGCGTAGGCCACCTCTAGCGTACGCAGGCTATCCTGCATATCGCCCAGATCTCGCTCCAGACGAGCGCGGCGGAGAAGAAGCCGTCCCACGAGGCGGTCCTGCCCCTCCGCTTCCGCGATGGTGAGCGCCTCCTCGAGATGTCTCTGAGCCCCTTCACTGTCGTCGGCGGCGATGAGAACTCCAGCCAGACTGCTGAGGGCGTTGGCCTCGAACAAGCGATCCTGAGCCCGTATGCTCGCGTCCAGGGCGGCTTGGGCGTAGCGAAGCACCGTCGGGTAGTCCCCCATGTTCTCGTAGATGTAGGCGAGGAGGTCGCCTCCGCGAGCCACACCCCAGTCATCTTTGAGGTGAGACAAGACCTCGAAGGCTCTCTGCAGGTGCGCCAGCATCTCATCGGGGTTCCATTTTTCCCCCATGACATAGTTCTGGATCACCCAAGCTCTTCCGAGAGCCACCTGATGACCGCGGAGCTCCGCGTGCCGAAGCTCCTCGTCCGTCAGGCGACGGGCGCGCGCCGGGTCCGAGTGGCGAAGCGCGAAGGCCCCCCGGAGTCGAGCCAGCTGGCGCTCGGGGTCGAGGGGGTGGAGGTCGGCGACGCGCGCCACTTCCTCCGAAGACAGACCTCCCCAATCCATGCGGACATCGTTCCCCGGACCGAAGGAGGGAGCAACCAGGTCGCTCACCTGGCCTCCAGAGCGGAGCCTCGCACGGGCCGAGAGGTAGCCCCCCGGGCGGGTGGATTTCTCGGATCAGATGTCGACGTCGAGCAGCCGTTTCTCGAAAGCGAGGTGCGCCCTCCGCAGCGTAGTCTCCCCGTCATGGGCTCGGATACCGCAACCCGCATCGCCTGGGGCCTGCTGGCGCTGGTGCATATCCCCCCTCTGGTGGTGCTGCTCAACCCCGCCTCCATCCCGCACCTCTACGGAGCCTCCCTCGACGGACCGGCGCGCGTGCTGCTCGTGCATCGCGGGGCTCTCTTCGGGGCGGTGGTGGCGCTTTGCCTCTTCGCTCTCTGGGACCCGGCGGTGCGCCGAGCCGCGTCGATGGCGGTGGGCGTGTCCATGGTGAGCTTCCTGACTCTCTACCTGCAATCCGGTCTGCCGGCGGGCCCGCTCCGGAGGGTGGCGGTGGTCGACGCGGCCGCCGTCCTCCCTCTGCTTTGGGTCACCGCGAACGCGTGGATCCGGTGAGCGCGCGCGAGGGTCGTCGAGACCGCCAGGAGTCGGGTCGTGTAGGTTGAGAGGGTGAGCGGGACTCCGAAGATCACCCTGGAGGGCGGGCGCGTGATCTACGTAGGCCCCGGCCTCGACCTCGCCCCTCACCGCAACGCCGCCGCCACGATCGCCGTCGGGCTGGACTGCGCCTTCGAGCTGAGCCTCGCCGGCCCCGAGCTCCAGCGCCTGCCCGCAGCGCTCATCCCTCCGGGCACGTGGCATCACCTTAGGGCCCGCGGCCGCATGGCCTTTGTCTACCTCGACGCGCTCAGTGACGAAGCCGCCGCGCTCCCGAGCGAGTTCGACGTCGAAGCCCTGATCTCCGCCATCACCCGTGAGGAGGTCGACCTCGGGTCGGTGATGCGGGCCCTGGGGGTGATGCCCCGCGCCTCAGGCCGACTGGACGACACCCTCCGCATCCTCCACGCCGACCCCGACGGCTTTCACGATATCGAAGCGGCAGCGACCCACGCCGGACTCTCACCCTCGCGATTTCGGCACCTCTTCCGCGACGAGGTCGGCATGACGTTTCGAAGATACCGACGATGGCGCCGCTTTGCCCGAGTGGCTGCTCACCTCGAGGAGGGGGCCACGCTGACGGAGGCCGCCCTGACCGCGGGCTTTGCTAGCTCCGCCCACTTTAGCGCCACCTTTCGTGAGACCTTTGGCTTGGCGCCCTCGGAGCTGCTTCGCCGGAAGGCTCGCTTTCGAATGAGGGACGTCCGGGCCTGACCGTCTCCTCGCCCTCCGCGAGGAACATCCTCGGGGCGCGAGCGCTCCGTGGTAGTGAACCCCCACGGAAGCCCCGTGCTGCTCACTCCACTCCCGTCAGCGCGCCCTCGTCGGAGCATCGAGGTGCGGGCGTTCGCGTTCTATTGAGGGACCGGTCTCGGTGTATGGCCTCGAGAACCGGTATCTGAACCATCCCGCCGATACCGCTTGGTACAACCTCGGAGACTGGTCGGGAGAGCGGCAACGCTATCCCGAAGCCTGCGAGCGTCTGGCGCGCCGACTGGCTCTGGACGCGGGCTTCGCACCGGGACAGTCCCTCTTCGACATCGGCTGCGGCTGCGCGGAACAAGACCTCTTTTGGGTCGAGCGCTTTGAGCTCGCGAGCATTGACGCCATCACGCTCCCCGGGCCCCAGCTCGAATGGGCGCGGGCACGCATCGATGCTCACCGTATGGGCCGTCGCGTTCGGATCCAGGGCGTGGCCGTCGAGGATGTCCGGCCGAGGCGCGTTTACGATCATGTGGCCGCCCTCGACTCGGCCTATCATTTCAGCAAAACGACCCTCTTCTCCCGAGCCGCGGCTCTCACCGCTCCGGGAAGCCATCTGGCCTTTACCGATTTCGTTCGGGCTCAGCCCCAGCTCGCGTCGGGGGTCTGCCTTATCCTCAAAGGAGGCGGTATCGAACCCGCCCATCTCGGGACGCAGAGCGACCTCGATGCCTGGGCGGCCCGCTCCGGCTTCGAGCGACGAGCTTGTCGAGATATCAGCGCCGAGGTCATGCGAGGTTTCTCCGAGTTCGTGCGCCGGGAGCGCGTCGCTCTGCTGAAATCTGCCGGTTTAGACGCCCTTCGCTTCCTCGTCACCGGATCCGCCCTCGGCCATCTGTACCGGCAAGGTTCGTTGACCTATCGGCTTCTCGTCTACACCCGGACCTAGCGTGCACACCCGCCATGCGTGGCTGCGTCGCACGTGCTAGGCCAGCCTCGTGGCGGACGGGAACACCCAACGTTGGCGCGGATAGCCGTCGTAGGAAGCGGCATCGGCGGCTTGGCTGCCGTCTGGACCCTCTCCGCGCGGGGCCATCGGGTCACCGTGTACGAGGCCCAACCCCGCCTCGGCATGGACGCCCACGCCGTCGACGTCGCCGGAGCGCGCGGGGAGGTGAGAATCGACGTGCCCATGCGCGTCTTCTTCCCCGAGTACTACCCCAAGCTCGTCGGCTTGTATGACGACGCCGGGGTCGGCTTCGAGACGCTCGACTACTCGGGCTCGTTTGGCTCGCTGGGCGGGGAGCTTTACTTCAAGTATCGCACGTATCCGCTCGCCGGCGCCGCTTGGCCCTTCCTTGACCGACGCGCGATCAACGCCGACGTGGTGCGCCTCGGAGTGGAGGTCGTCAGTTTCCTCTCCCGTTTGCGCCTTCAGCCCCCTTCCCCCGAAAGTCTAGACGGCGTGACCTTCGAGGCTTTCCTCGATGGTTTCGGGTGCAGTGATCGACTCCGGTGGCGCTTTCTCATGCCCTTGTTCGCGGCGATCTGCACCTGCAGCTACGCCTCACTCGCGATGTATCCTGCCCGCACCATCGTGGGCTACCTCGCCTCGGTCATGTCCGCGGTCCGCATGCGACGGGTCACCCTCGGGGTCCGCCACGTGGTCGAGACGCTCTCATCCGGAGCCGAGGCCATTCGCCTTGCGAGTCCCGTACGCAGCCTTCGGCGCACGCCGAGCGGAGTGGAGGTGGAGGACCATCGAGGTCATAGCGATAGGTTTGACCACGTGGTTCTCGCCACCCAGGCGAACCAGGCGCTGAGCATCCTGGGGCATCGCGCCGCCGCCGAGGAGCGGGCGGCGCTGACCGCCTTCGGCTACGAAGCCTTCGAGGTTGTGACCCACACGGATCGACGACTCGCGCCTGCGCGAGAGCAATGGTGGTCCCCCGTCAACTTTCTCCTCGGGAGAGAGAGCCGCGCTCCCATGGCCACGATCCTCATGAACCCCATCCACCGAGGCTTAGGAGACGCCGAGCCCGTACTCCAAACCTGGAACCCCCTCCTCGAGCCGGCCCCGGAGCGGGTTTACTCGCGCGTGCGCCTCGAGCGTCCCCTGGTTGATCGAGCCACCCTCGTGGGCCAAAGGATGCTCCAGGAACTTCACGGACAGGCGGGACGCAAGATCTGGTTCTGCGGCTCCTACGCGAGCGCTGGGGTCCCCCTCCAGGAGAGTGCCGTGACCTCCGCCCTAGAGATCGCCCGCCTCGTCCCCGTGGACGGAGGACCTGCGGGGCCAGCCCAGGGCCTCCGTCGCAATTTCTAGAGCTGAGCCCGAGACTCGAGCGGCTCGGGGTTGTTCGGCCCGGACACCACAGGCTCAGCTACCCCATCAGAGTGGTCCACAGCCCTCTCAGGATGGCCCCCAAGAGGATTCCTCCCACTGCTCCGACCAAGATCACCCGCAGGTAGCTGGGCATCTTGGAGGCGGTCGCCGCCCAGGCCACGGCAAGGAGGGCCAAGATCGCCCCCGTGGTCCATCGACCGAACCCCAACAAGACACCTCCCACCGACCCTGCCGCAGCCAGAGTTGCAAGCTCGACATAGATCCGCCACCACTCCCGTCCTCCGTCCGGAGGACGGGGACCGGAGGGCCTCTCGGGGGGGCGAGGGAACAGCGTGTCCTCGAGCTCGCACCACTCGACCAAGCGCACAATCTCTCGGTGCCGCTCGGGAAATTGGACCTCGAGCCAAACCCCGAGGGCACGGGCATCGGGGCGCGGCGCGCCGGGCTGACAGCGGGACAGAGCCGCTCGCATCTCGGCCGCGTTGGAAAAGCGCCGCTCTGGGACCTTGGCGCAGGCTCGCTGCAGGACCGCGAAGACGTCGACCGGGATGCGGGAGTGAGGGGCGAGGTCCTCGGTCACGATGGCCTCGGTCATGGCACCGGCATGGTCGAGGAGAGGCACCACCGGCCGACCGGTGAGCATCTCGTGCAGCATGACGCCCAGACTGTAGAGGTCGGTCCGCCGATCGACCCGCCGCTGCTGAACCGCCTCGGGCGTCCCATACTGAAGCTTCCCGATGAAACCCACGCCGTGCTCGGTGAGCTGCGAGCTGGCGATGTGAGCCACTCCGAAGTCGATGATCTTGGGAAGGCCGCCGAAGTTCAGCATCACGTTGTGGGGGCTCACGTCGCGATGGACGAGCCCCAGCGGACGCCCTTCGACGTCCGCCAGCGTATGCGCAGCTTCCAAGCCGGCCAGGACCCCGTCCGCGATGGCGAGCACGTGCCCGATAGGGAGACCTTCGCCCTCGCTAGCCTCGAGGATCTCGCGGAGGTTCACCCCGGCGACGTACTCGTAAACGATGAAGGGAGGCATTCGGGGCTGGTAGTCGATGCCCCACAGGAGGTTCGGATGGCGCATTCGCCCCGCGAGTCTTCCCTCCCGCTCGAAGCGGGCCGCCGCCATGGGGTTCTCGAGGAGCTCAGGATAGATCGTCTTGATGACGCAGAGACCTCGACTGCCGGGGCGCTGGGCCAGATAGACGGCGCCCATCCCCCCTTGAGCGAGAAGACGCATAAGCTTGTAGCGCTCGCCGATGCGGGCTTGCTCATCGGCGGTGACGGGCTCGCCGATCGGAGCCCCGGACACGCCTCGGGTCGACGGGTGCGAGACGACCTCGGTGACGATTCGCGCTTCGCTCATCTCGGATGCGCCCAGCTGGGGGACGGTTCTAGCGGCGCATCGCCACCCAAGTCGAGCAGCGATGACAGGTTGATGCCGTAGGCGGGCGAGCCCAGCCCACTGCGCAACGGCGAGGAGGGCGAGATCCGGACCCCAATCGTCGCACTTGGCGTAGCTGCGACGCGATCAGAGCAGACGAAGAGGCTCCCATGAAGACCGACCGCCCCTTCCTCCCAGCGGAGTCCGCCCTCAGCCCTCGGCCGAGCTTGGAACGATGTCCCCTGCCCCTCGCGCGGACGATCTGACTCCGGCCCAGACACTTCTCGCAGTCTGCAGCCACGGCGAGTCAACGCCGCCCTCATAACTATATGGAAAGGCAGACGAAATATGAATCGCAGACCATTAATCCCCCTCCACCGCTCCGTCCCGCCACTCGCCGGCTTCCTTAGTCTTATCCCATGCTTCGTAGAGCTTCACGATGCGCTCCCGGGCCAGGGGAAGCTTTGCCTTTCGACGCCCCTCGGGGAGCGAGCCTTCGAGGTTGGTGAAGCTCTCGAGGAGATAGTGCTCCGCGGCCTCGAGACGTCCAAGTCCCACCAACGCTTCGCCGACGAGGCTCCGCGCCTCCGCGCAGCGCCAGTGGTCCAGACCGAATACGCGTTGGATGAGGGGATGATTCTCCTCGAGCGCCGCCCTCGCCTCATCAAAGCGCCCTCGTACGTTGCTGAGGTGGGCCATGTTGATCACCGAAATCAGGGTGTCCGGGTGCTCAGCTCCAAAAGCGCGGCGGCGACCCTCCAGAGCCTCCCGATAGAAGGACTCC
>JBCBRU010000169.1:0-14609 GCA_039819565.1 Myxococcota bacterium
CGATCTCCAGCGCCGTGGAGGCGAAGATCATCTTCACGCCGAGCGAGCGGGTGATCCAGGCGAGCTCGCTCGTCCAATGATAGTTGACCTGCCAACCCTCTTCGGGGCCTCGAGGCTGCGAGGGTACGGCGAGGTGGTAGAGCACGTCCGGCCGCATGTCGCGAATGAAGGCCTCCATGCGGTGATAGTCTCCGATGGGTACGAGGCTTCGGTCCCAGGGGATCATCTCGATGCCCTGTCCTTCCAATGCGAGGGCTAGGGCCCGACCGACCGTCCCCGAGCTGCCTGTCACCAAGGCTCGGCCTACCCGGCGAGGTCGCGCCCCCCGCACGCGGGGCAAAGCCAACAGCTGGTCCTCGATCGGATCGAGCACGATCTCGGGCTCGCGCCCCGCAGCCGCCCGACGCAGGGAATCGGCCGCCTCGGGGCGCACCGCGCCCAACGAGAAGGCCGCCTCCCGCGCGCGCGCCGAAGGCCACTGAGCGTAGGCGTGGAGCTGGCCGTCCCGGGCGCGATGGAGGCGGGAGCCCAGCGACCCGTGTAGGAGATAACCCCGCGTGATGGCGTCCCAGGCCCGAGCGAAAGCTGGCTCGTCTTCGCGAGCCACCCTCCATCGGTACAACACCACGTGCGCCTTCATGGGATTGCTTCCCGCAGGAGCCGAGCCCAGTCGCGGGACGAGGTTCCGTGAGGGACTTGCCGCACCATCCTCCCGGCCGCGTCGACGAGGAAGGCCTGCGTGGAGTGATCGACACCGTAGCTCAGGGCGGACTCGGTCTCTTCCCGACGATAGTACACCCCCCAGTCGTCAGCGATGGAGCGGAGCTTCGATGGGGAGGCGGTCCCAGCTCGGAAACGAGGGTGAAAGTAGCGGGCGTAGTCGTCGATCCGGTCGAGAGCGTCGCGCTCGGGATCTACGGAAACGAAGAGCGCCGTCACTTGGTCCCCTTGCTCTGGGGGGAGCTTCTTGACCGCGCTACCGACCGTAGCCAGCGTGGTGGGGCAGATGTCGGGGCAGGACGTATAGCCAAAGTACACGACCACGGCCTGGCCGCGGAGGTCGGCCAGGCTCAGCGCCCCCGAAGCAGTCTGGACCTCGAAGGGTGCGTAGGTCGGTTCTGGGAGTTCAGCTGAGGAGAGGGCGAGCTCGGGGCGGGAGTTCAGCACCCGAAGCGCGAGGACGACGAGCGCCAACCCCAAGAGGACCGCCGGAATGCGCATGGCCACGGCCCCCAGCAAACGTCCCTCCGGCGCCCACCGCAAGCTCTCGGTTTCACGGTCTTTCGCTTCGAAAGAAGAACCGCGCCCGACGGTCCCCGAGGCGTACGTCCGCGCGCCAGCTCATCTGTTTGAGCGTGCACAGGGGGAGCGGGGCGGTCGCCGTCCACACGGCCCCCGGCCCGGGATGAAGGGGCAGCCGAAACAGCCCCATGTTCATCTCCACACCGGAGAGCTCGATAAGACTGGGCTCGAGGCCCGGCGCCTCTACGAAGAATCCGAAGTGCCTCTTACGGCGGGGGAGCGTCGAGGTCTCGACCCGAAGACGGACCTCCGCCCCGTCCTCGAAGGCTACGGGACAGAAACCCGCTTCGGGATCACATCCGGGCCTCATCTCCCCGGGAGCCCCCCAAAGGCGGTCCGAGAGTGAGGGCCAGCTCCAGGCGAGGGCCAAGACCAGTCCCGTGGCCCCCCATAGCCCCCAGCCCACCACGCGACGCATCAGCGCGCGGGCCCCGCGGGCCCTGACGAGGGCGCCGAAGCCGGAGACGACGAGGGCGCCGAAGCCGGAGACGACGAGGGCGCCGAAGCCGGAGACGACGAAGGGGCGGACGAAGGCGTCGAGGCCGGCGCTTGAAAGGGTCCACCCAGGGCAACCACGGGGACCTCGACGGTGCGGGTCTCACCCCCTCTGAACCTCAGCTCCAGGGAGAACCGAGCGCCGGCGCGGAGGGGCTCGTGGAGGCCGATCAGCATGACGTGAAATCCGCCCGGAGCGAAGGCCGTGGTCCCAGGCGGCAGCGCGACCTCCTCGACGGGGCGCATGCGCATCACGGTGCCTTCGTGGAGATGGGTATGAAGCTCCACCGTCTCGGCCACGGACGCGCGGGCCCCGGTCAGGGCCGTCGCCCGGTCGTTTCGATTGTCCAGGTCGAAGAAGACGGCGCCGTTTCGGACCCCGGGCGGGGTGGCTCGGGCCCGGACCCCGGTGATGTCGAGGTCCAGCTTTTCTGGGGCGCCCGCGCAGGCCGTGAAGAGGCCTAGGACGCAGCCCACGAGGATCCGCATGCCCCGCTTCCTGCCCACCCGCACCCGGGACGGCAAGCCCAGGACGCGCGACAAGCCGTCGCCGCGGCCTCAGGCCGCTCCGAGCAGAGAGTCGAGGAGAGACTGGAGCTGCCCTTGCGAGATCGGCTTCCTCATGAACCCGCTGGCTCGAGCGGCCCGGGCCTGCTCCACGAACTCTGAACTTACGGTGGCCGTCATGATCACGATGGGTCGGTTTCCGAAAGCAGGGAGCGCCCGCGCTCGCTGGGCGAGCTCCGTCCCCGTCGCCCCCTCCATATACTGATCGGAAATCAGCAGATCGGCCTCCAGGCCCGACTCCAGAAGTTCCAGCGCGGCCTCCGCAGAGTCAGCGGTCACCACCTCGAGGCCGTACTGCTTCAGCGCACGAGCGAACTGCACCCGCGTGGTCGGGGAGTCGTCCACGAGCAGCGCTACCTTGCCCACTTTCTCCTCTTCGTCCGAATCCGGCCGGATGCCAGCCGGGGTGCGAAGTCTTTCGCGCTCGGGAGAGAGGGTGCTTCGATCGGAGACGCCATAAGGAGGTAGAGTCGGGGCGTGGCTCGGGGAGGAGACGCGCAGGGCACGGCTCTGTCGGCTCGCAAGGTCGCCGACGGCGTCGAACTCGGGCCCTGCGGACTCTGCGGACGCCCGATGATCGGCGGTCCGAGCATCGACCGGCACCACCTCGTCCCCAAGGCCGAAGGTGGGCGACACGCGGTGTGGATGCATCGGGTCTGCCATCGCAAGATTCACTCCCTGCTCACCGAGAAGGAACTCGCCCGCGACTACCACACCTTCGAGGCCCTCCGCGGACTCGAGGAACTTCAGGCCTTCATCCGCTGGATTCAGAAGAAAGATCCCGAGTTCGTGACGCGACATCGGAGCCACTCCCGCAAGCGGAGATGACGGGGCACGAGCGGCGGCCCCAGCCGTGTCGGCTGCTCGATTAAAGGAGCATGCTGGGGGCCGCCGGCTCCTCCAGAGATGTTCGAGTCGAGCGAAACAAGAGGTCAGCTAGGGTCGACGGCGAAGCCAGAGCGCGTGCTCACGCAGCTTGCTAAGCCCTCGCTCTCGCAGGTCCGGTTGCGCCTCGAGCGCATCGTTGCTCTCGAGGCGAAAGACCTCGAACGGCCCCCCGAAGATCGCCTCTACCTCCGCCACCGGCACCGAGAAGGGCGGCCCCTGCATCTCCCTCGCGTTGTACTCGAGGGTGATCACGAGAACCCCCACATGCCCGGGCAGCAAGCCCGCGAGGTGCGCGGCGTAGCGGGCGCGCATGACCGGCGGAAGCGCAATCAGGGCGGCGCGATCGTAGACGCCGTTGATCCGCCCGAGCTGGCCAGGGGTCGTATGAAACATGTCCGCAACATGTAGCTCGACCTCCTCGGCGCGATACACAGGATGAGCCCCGGTGCGGCTGACCTCAGCCTCCCAACCCGCCTCAGCATAGAACTGCTCGACCGCGGCTTCGACCAGCTCCACCCCGACCACGGAGTGTCCGCGAGCCCGCAGATAGCGCATGTCCAGGGTCTTGCCGGCCAAAGGGACGAGGATGCGTCCGCCCGACGGAAAGCGGCCCACGTAGCGTTCTAGGAGCGGGTGGTGTTCCGAGCGATGGAAGGCGGTTTTCCCGCTCTGCCATCTCGACCGCCAGAACTCGCCGTCCATGGGTGGGACCTTAGCGCCAAGTGCTCACAGACGCCACTCCACTCCGACGAAGCCGAGAAAGCTCTCTTGCACGGGAATCACCGGCAGGACGTCGTCCGCGCCGAGCACCCCCACCTGACCGACGTCGGGGCGAGCGATGGCGAGATCCTCGCGGAAGTATCGGAAGGCCCCACGCATCTGAAGGCGCCCGGGGAGCCAGATCTGAGGGGCGGCCCAGCTCAGCTCCACGCCCCCGTCGAGCGCGTCGATGTCTCCCATCAGGTATCGCGCGTCGGCCCGGAGATAGAAGCCGAACAGGCCCCGTCCGATCCCGAGCTGGGCCACCGCGTCGGCCTGGGACTGTTCATCGACCACGAGGGTCAGCTGGCCGTCGGCGTCTAGGAGATCCGGATCGGAGAAGCGCGCCCCCAGAGCCGGAAGAAGTCGAGTGTTCGCGAAGCTCGCGGTGGGCGCTAAGGGGACCTCTCCCTCGAGGGGCGCGATCGCATCCTCGGCTGCGGAGGTGTCCCTGATGAGGGCGTTCAGCCGCACGAAGACCTCGAGGGGCTTGAACAGACGGTAGCCGGCGGAGGCCCGGACCTGGGTATAGACGGCGGCGAGCTGGGCTCCGTCGAAGGGGACCACCGCGTTGCCGTTTGCGTCGACGATGGGGAGGTTGTTGGGCGCCGCCCCGTAGAGGTTCCTCGAGGGGTCGACGGTGAAGCTATAGCCCGTCGAGATCTCGTACAGGATAGTGCTGAACCTTCCCACGGCGAGGGTAAGCTCCAGCGGCTGGGGTCGCCAGGAGGCCGAGATCTCCCCATTCTGGACGAGCTGCCCGGACGGGAGAAGGTCGAGAAAGGCGGTCCCGAACACCGACAGGTTCGGCAAGGGCTGCCAGCTCGCGTCCGCATGGACGTAGATGCGGTCGAAAGGCCCCGGGTCGGGCGCGGGTCGGGGGACATTGGCGGCGGTGAGCACCCCCGAGATCGACACCTGCACCCGTCGACCCGACCAACGAGCAAAGAGACCGCCCGTGATCCAGTCGGTGCTGAAGGTCTCCGGAGCCTGCCGAGCCCAGTTATACCCGTAGGGATTGCCGGTGAAGCCGCCGAAGGCCCCGAGTCGAAGCTCGGGAAGAGGCCGCCACCTCACCGCGAGGCCATCGGCTTGGGCTCGCCCGGCCTCTCTCACCTGGACCCGTCCGACCGCGACCCCGAAGTCGGGGCCCTGAGGCCGATGCACTTCGGTGAGCCCCCACGCCACATAGAGCGCGTTCAGGCGCTGGTTGTCGAAACGCCCCTCGCCGTTCAGGCGTGGGCGGTACTCGACATCGAGTCGGGTCGAGAACTCGGAGCCGCCGATCCGCGAGTAGTCGAGCGTGGCCCGGCCGCGGAGCAGCTCGATATCGCGATCCCCAGGGACGGCGACGAGCTCGCCCTCTGCGTTTCGCTGCTCTGAAAAGATGAGGTCCTGACCGTTGGTGGTCAGCCGGTAGCCGCTCAGAGCAATTCGAGCGGACAGGACGTCGATGGTGTCCTGGCGTCGCTGACCGGGGGTGGCCACCCCCACCGGGCGGGGGCGGTTGCGCCTCGGCAGGGGCGCTTGCACCTTCACGGGGCCATCGACAGGCTCCATGGCGCCGCGATTCGACCAGCGCTTGGTGCTCCGAGCGACGGTCGCCGTGGCCGTCACGCGTCGGATCCGACGAGGCTTCGAAAACAGCGCCGCCGCCGCCGACGCCGAGACCTCGAGTCCCTCGACCCGGCGCACCCTGCCCTTCTTGCTCCGTCGCGCCTTCGCGGAGCGCGGCCGCCGCCGTGCCTTGCGCCCCCGCTTCTTTCGCTTCTTCTTCTTCTTCTGACACGCAGAGACCGGACCTCGGTCGGCGTCGGCGCGGGCCTCCCCGGCCGTCAAGGGGAAGACGAGGGCAAGAGCCAAGAAGAGAACGAGGGACTTCACTGAGGTACCGCGTATGCCCCGAAGAAGGTGAACTGGTTGTGGCAGCGGCCGCAGTCGTAGGAGCGCAAGGTGTTGCCGTCCGCCCCGGCGTATCCACCGTTGATGGTGAAGCGCTGACCGTCTCCGAGATTTCCGTTCAGCGTCACGTCGATCTGGTGCCAGGTCGAGCCTCGGTAATCATCGAGGTGGCAGTTGAGACACTGGTTGCCGATGAAGTAGTTCCCCGCTTGGTGGCAGCTGCGGCAATCCAGCATGCGGTGAACTCCGCCTAAGACGTAGCCCACCGAAGTATGGGTGAAGCGGGACGGGAGCCAGTACTCCTGCTCGTGGCAACGGCCGCAGTCAGCCCCGAGAGACCCCGCGTGGATATCGTCGCCGAGATGGCAGTCTCCGCAGCGCTCGCCTCGCCCCTGAAGGCTCCCCACGCCTTCGTGGCAAAGCTGGCATCCAACCACCGCGTGGGCTCCAGTAAGGGAGAAGCCGATACCCTCGTGGTAGGCGTTTCGGGGAGGCCGAACCCAGCTGTCGGCGCCGTGGCAGGCCCCGCACTCCAGAGGCTCTCGGCCGACCTCGTGCGGGTCGGGGTGGCAGTCCACGCAGTCGTCCCCGACCGCGCCAAACTTCAGGTCGAGCTCACCCCCAGGCGGCAAGGTGGCCGGCCGCGCCGCTTCTCCGCCTCCCGCCGGCGTGACGAAGTGGCAGCGGGCGCATTCGATCTGATCGTGCACGCCCTCTAGTGGAAAGCGAGCCTGCAGGGCGTGATCGAACTTCGGAGTCCCGCCCGTCGTCTCGTGGCAGGAGGCACAGTCGTCGCCGAGGGCGCCCTCGTGGACGTCGTCCTCTCCGTGGCAGGACGCGCACCGCGTCTCCTCCAAGATGTAGTCGCGGCGGGGATGACAGGTTTCGCACCCCACGAGCTGATGGAAGCCGGTGAGGGGAAAATCGGCATCGCGGTCGTGATCGAAGACCAGGACGTCGAAGGGGGTGCCGCCGGTGTGGCACTTCACGCAGTCCTTTCCGAGCTCCCCCTCGTGGGTGTCAGCGTGGCAAGCGAAACACTGGGGCTCGAGCCCGGTGTACTTCACGGCGTCGCGGCAGGCCTTCGATCGACCGAGCTTCTCCGGCTCATGGCACCGCTCGCAGTCGACATCCTTGTGCCCTTGCTCGAGCGGAAGGCGAGTCACCGAGTGATCGAACTTGGACGTTCGATCTCCTCCCTGGACGTGGCAGCGCTCGCAATCCTCACGACCAAACTGCCCGCAGTGAGCGTCGCGGTGCTTGTGACAGTCGGCGCAGGCGTTCGATTCGAACTTCTCGAAGCGAAGCCCGATGCCGAAGCGGTGGCAGTCCTGACAGCGTGCGGAAGAGTGGGTTCCCGTCAGGGGGAAGGTTGTCTTTCCGGCGTGGTCATACACCATGCGCTCGAAGCCCGTCTCGACATGGCAGCCTTCGCATGGCTCGGGGTCGAACCGGCCCTTGTGCACGTCCTCATGACAGGTGATGCACTTCGACTCCGGGGCCTCCGGCTTCGAGCCTACGCGGTGGCAGTCTTTGCACCGGTTCTCGGCGTGCTTGCCCCGTAGCGGCCACCCGGACTCCTTGGCGTGGTCGTAGCGAGTCTTCCGAAACTTCACCTTCATGGAGTGACAGCTCTTGCAGTCACGCTCCGCGCTCACGACGGACCGGTGGGAGTCCTCGTGGCATCCGTCGCAGTCCGAGAAGTCCTCTTCGACCTCGAAGGTCTCGAGGTTTTCGTGGCAACCCGTGCAGCGACGTTCGGTGTGGTGTCCGGAGATGGGATAGTCGGTCTGGTCGTGGTCGAAGCGAGTGGCCCCGAGCTGAGCTACCTCCCATCCCGCGAAGTCATGACAGACCGTGCAGTCCGTCAGGTTGGGGTCCGTGAAGCGATGGGGGTTCTCGCCTCCGACGCCATTCTTCTTGTCGCGAGTGAAGTGACAGGTCGTGCACTCACGGCGCTGGCCGAGAAAGCTCGGCAATCCTGATTTCGGATACCGTCCCGTGTGGCACTTCTCGCACTTCGTGTAGCGGTGCTTTCCATCGAGGGGCCACCCGGTCAGGCGGTGATCGAAGTTTCGCCGACCGCCGAAAGGTTTCCAGTCGACGAGGCTTCGGCGCCCCTTGCCCGAGCCCGGCGGCTCCTCGACGTGTTCGGCGTGGCAGGTACGACAGGCTTCACCTTTCACTTCCTCAGAGACGTGAAAGCCCCGACCGGCTTCGATCTGTCGACGCAGCCCTTGATGGTCGTGGCAGGCGAGACACTTGTCGTCGGGCACTCCGAAGCCGGCGCTGTGGCAGCGGTTGCAGTCCACGGCCCCGTCCAGGTCGGCGTGACCGCGAGACATCGGCCCGGGCGCCTGCGCGTGCGCCCAAGCCGGTGCCCCCAGCACTCCGAGTACGACCACGACGATTGCGCGGGCCCCAGCCACTGCCGAGGTTCTCGAAGATAGGACCCGCCGCCGACAACCAGACCATCTCCGGAGGCCCTCACCTCGCGCGCCAACCCGCGGTCGGGTCCTCAACTTTCTCTGCGTGGCTTAAGCTCCGCGAGTGGCGGGACGTCGTACCGAGATGAAGCGCTTGATGCGCGCCCAAGGGAAGCCGCCGGTCCAGCTGGCCTTTCTTCTGCAAGATGTCGAAGATCCGGTGAATGTGGGGGCCGCGTTTCGGATCGCGGACGCCGCTAAAGCAGAGATCGTGTTGTCGGGCATCAGCGCTCGCCCTCCGCACAAACTCATCACCAAAGTCGGTCGAGCCAAGGACCAACGGGTGCCCTGGCGCTCCATCGACGACATCGAGATCGCGGTCGATACCCTCGTAGGAGAGGGATATACGGTCATGGCGGTCGAGATCACCGACGACGCAAAGCCCTACCAAACGGTGGCGTACCCTGAGCGCACCTGTCTGCTCGTGGGGCATGAAGACCATGGTGTGACCCGGCGGGCCTTGGCCCGCGCGCAAGGCGCGATCTTCCTTCCGATGTACGGTAAAGGTGCATCGTTAAACGTGCACGTCGCTCTGGGGGTGACCGCTTTTCACGTTCTTCACCATCGAGCGCAGCTCGAAGCCCACCCCCAACCTCTTTCCCGACCATCATGACCGGCCCCAACACTCCCGATCTCCCTGAGGATCTCTCTCTTCGCTTTCATGCCTCGCAACGCCCCGGGCGGGTGCGCGCGCGGCTCAGCGAGGCGCTCGAACAGCGGTCCCTTCCGGCCCGCTTCCTGTACGACTCGCCCGCACAGGCAGCCCGCTGGCTGGCGTACCACGCAGCCTGGTCGCCTTCACGCACCGAGGAGGAGCTCATCGACCTGTACCAGCGAGCGTTTCGGTCGACGCTGGGTCGTTTCGAGAGCCCCGACTTGGTCCACGTCAGCCTCGGCTGCGGAGGAGGACGAAAGGACGCTCTCTTGGCCGAGGCCGCGCAGCTTCGTCGCCTCCCTCTGCGGGCGGTCCTCTCCGACACCAGCCCCTCGCTGGTCATGGAGGCGATGAGCGCTCACCCCGGCTCAGCCGAGGGGCTGGTCATCGATCTCGAGTCGAGCCCCTCGCGGGCTGCGTTCACGCGCGCCCACCCCGCCCTCTGGACGGCCTTTGGCATGGTTCCCAACCTGGACGCGGATCGCTTCCTGGGATGGCTCGCGGGCTGCCTCGGACCGGACGACCGCGCGCTCGTATCGGCGAACCTCCACTCGAAACCGTGGCCGGACGCAGGGGAGGACATCCTCCCCCAGTACGACAACCCGGAGGCGAGGGCTTGGTACCTCGGAGCCCTTGCGGAGCTCGGCTTCGGCGAGGCCGAGGTGCGGGTGCGAGGGCGAGCTCGAAGCCCGGACGGTGCGGCTTGGCGGGTCGAGGTCGAAGCCCGCAGCCACCAGCCCGGCCGTCTCCTCGCGTTCGATCGAGAGTTTCCCGTGGAGGCCGGCTCGACCTTCTCAGTGTTCTTCTCCAACCGTTTCACTCCGGCCGCTTTCGAGAAGACGCTGGTCGCCGCGGGGCTTCACCCGCTGGAGCGCTGGCGCTTCGCCGGAGACGAGGAGGGACTATGGCTGGTTGGCCGTCTCCCCGATGTCTGAGCTTGATCGCGGGGCTGCTAGCCCTCGCCCCCGGAGCCGCGCGGGCGCAGAGCCCCGACGTCGTCGCCTCGGCCGGGGTTGTCCTGACCGACAGCGAGGACCCTAGCGTCCGTTTTACGGGACCGACGCCCACTGCGCCCTTCTCGAGCTCCGGTCTCGCCGTCTCCCGCCCGACCGCCGGAGTGGAGAACGTGGACGGCAGCGACGGTCTCGGCATCGTCGTGCTCATCGAAAACCGGAGCCCTCGAGTGCTCTACGACGTGGGCCTAGCCGTGGCCCTGCCCAACGAGATCGTCTCCGCCGGGCCTCTCTTGGTCACGGACGGAGCCGAGAACTCGACCTCGAGCTTCAGCGGCGACCTCTTTGCCGGCACCTTCGTCCTCACCGAGCTCGCCGCCTTCGACGCCACCAGCGGCTCCAACATCCTCCGGCTGCGCGGTTTCTTGCGCCTCGATCCGGAAGTGACCGGGGCCGGCGACCGCTTCGAGGTGAGCGTCGAGGTGGTGTCCGCTGCGTTTAGCCCGGGCGGGGCCAACGAGATCGCGGCTGGCGCTCGACCGGCCGGGAGCTTCGAGGTTCAGATCGACGGCTTCGATGTGTCGACGTTTCGGCGTGGCCCCCCTTCGGCCCCGCTCCCCGAGTCGCGACCCTTTCGGACCACGCTGGTCGTACCCGAGGGCGCCCACCCTCAGGTCCGTCTCGATCAGACGCTCGCGCCCGGGCTCGCTCTCGTCGGCGCCCCGGTCGCTTCGCTCCCCTTCGGCGTGACCTCGACCCGAGCCGACCTCACGGTGGGTCCCAACGGAGAGAGCTTCACCCTCGACTTTGGTGAGATTCTCAACCTGATCGACTCCGAGAGCTCCGAAGAGCGCATCGAGGTCGAGTTCGAAGCCGCCCCCCGAAACGTCGCCAGCAACCAGGACGGCACCCGTCTGATCACAGCGCCATCCCTCGTCTATGGGGCCGCTCTGACCGCCACCTCCACCGGGGCCGAGCTCGAGGTGGCCGTCCCGGAGGTCACTCTCGATCTCGCCGCCACCACGACCGCCGCCGAGCCCGGCGAGGTCCTCGGGTTCGAGCTGCGGCTCGAAGGCCGAGGCCCCGGCCCCGCCTACGACGTCCGGCTCGAAGTGACGCTTCCGACCGGCCTTGCCAACCTCGAGGCCGGAACGGGCCTCGGACCGCCGCCGGATCAGACCGTCCGCGACGGGAGGCGTTTGGAGCTGTCGTGGTTGCGCGTCGAGCCGGGGACAGCTCCCGAGCCGCGGCTGCAGGCTAGCCTCCTCGAGGGACGCGCCCCCGTGACCCTAACCGCCACCGTCACCTGGACCACGCAGCCCGGCCTTCAGAACACCTCCATCTCTCCCTTCGCCGCCGACGTGGTCGAGCGCACCGGGGCGGGCGGGGTGGACGATCTCCGGGCTTCGGCCTCGGCGTCCGTAGATGTCCTCACCAACGACCGCGACGGAGACGGCGTGGAGGACGCGGTGGACATCGCCCCCGATGACCCCTTTCGGTGCTCCGACGTCGACTTCGATGCCGCGGACGGGCTCTGCGACGACTGCTCTCAGGCCGGTCGCTTCGATCCCGCGAACGACGGGGTCGACAGCGATGAAGACGGCCTTTGCGACGCGGGTGAGCGGCTCCGCGGCACGGATCCCAACGACGCGGACAGCGACGACGATGGCCTCACGGATGGCGCCGATCCGGGAGCGGGGGTGGCCTTCTTTGAGGACCTCGACGGCGACGGCCTGGGCCACGCCCTCGACCCCGACAGCGACAACGACGGCATCTTGGACGGCACGGAAGCGGGCCTCACCGAGGCGGGCGCAGACACCGACATCACCCGCGGCCGCTTCCGGCGGGATGAGGATCCCGACACCACCACGGACCCGCTCCGCGCCGACACCGACGGCGGGGGAGCCACCGACGGCAGCGAAGACATCGATCGCAATGGCCGCTTCGACGCGGCCAGCGAGCAGGATCCGAACGAGGTCAACGACGACGGCGATGTCTCCGACGTGGACGGAGACGGACTCGGGGACGCCCTCGAACGTCAGCTCAGGCTGGATCCCCAGGACGCCGACACCGACGACGACGGCCTCGTCGACGGACGAGAGCCCAACCCAAGTCTCGATCACGACGGGGACGGCCTCACCTCAGCCCTCGACCCGGACAGCGACGACGATCTGCTCTTCGACGGCACCGAGGAGGGCGTCGCTATCCGCCCGGACGCCACCAACCCCAAAGCCCGGCACTTCGAGGCGGACCGGGATCCGAGCCGCACCACCTTCGTGCTCGTGGCGGACACGGACGGGGACGATCGGCCCGACGGGCACGAAGACGCCAACGGCAACGGCGCGCCCGACGATATGCTCGACCCTCTGGATCCGGAGGACGTGGGCGCCCCGGCCACCGACACCGACGAGGACGGGCTCCCCGACGACGTGGAAGCTCGCTTGCGAACGGATCCCGAGGACGACGACACCGACGACGACGGCGTCCCGGACGGTGAAGAGCCCAACGCCATCGGAGATGTCGACGGGGACGGGCGCATCGGTGCCGCGGACCCGGATGCCGACAGCGACGGCCTCCCCGACGGGCTGGAGCTGGGGCGAGACCAGCCTTCCTCGGGTACGGACGAGCCGCGGGGCTTCTTTCGAGCGGACCTCGATACGACCACGAAGACCTTCGCTACCCTCCGCGACTCCGACGGCGACGGCGTCACGGACGCCAACGAAGACTGGAATCGGGACGGCGCCTACGACGCCGGTCAGGAAACGGATCCCGAGGACGCTTCGAGCGTGGCCGCCCCCGTCGATGATGACGGGGACGGACTCGACGATCGACTCGAAGCGGCGCTCGACGGAGATCTCCTCGGGGACGGGGACGCCGACGACGATGGGGTCTTGGACGGCGACGAGCCCGACTTCGCGATCGACGTGGACAGCGACGGCGCCATCGACGCCTTGGATCCGGACAGCGACGACGATGGCCTCTTCGACGGCACGGAGCTCGGACGCACCGCCACCACCACCGATACCGACCTGTCGAGGGGCCGGTTTCGACCGGACAACGACCCGGAGACCACCTTCCCGCTCGTCGAGGACTCAGACCTCGGAGGCGTCGCGGACGGGATGGAGGACATGAACGGCAACGGGCGCATCGACGACGGAGAGACGAACCCCAACGACCCCACCGACGACGAGCGCTCCGACTCCAGCCGCGACGCCGACGGGGACGGCCTCCCCGATGACGTCGACAACTGCCCGAGCGACCCTAACCCGGACCAGGCAGACCTCGATCAGGATGGCCGTGGGGACGCATGTGATTCGGACGCGGACGGAGATGGCTTCGACGATGACCTCAGCCTTCGCGGGAGCGGATGCCGCAGCGGAGGCACGCCCTCGGGATGGGGCCTCTGGTGGGCAGGCTTGCTTGTCTTCGTCGCCGCTCGGCGAAGGCGGATCCTCCTCGCGGCCCTCTTTCTCGTAGTCGGGCCGGCTCCCGCCGCCGCCCAGACCGAAACCACCAACTTCTCTTTGGAGCGATTTCGCCTGGCCGCCGACGGCCAGGGCTTCTTGGACGTCGAGGGCGCAGAGGTTCTTCCCCATCTCGAGGTGTCAGCCTCGGCGTGGCTCGGCTACGAGCAGAACCCCCTCGTACTCGCGCGTGACGGTGAGCCGGTGGGGGCCCTCGTCGAGCAGCGAGTGGCAGGCGAGGTTTCCGCCGCGCTCGGGCTCTTTGGTTTTGCCTCCGTCGGGGTGGTGGTGCCCTTTGCGGCGATTCAGGAGCGAGAGACGGTTCAAGTGGGGGTCAACGGGCCACTGGGCGCCCTTGGGGGAGGCCTCGCGGATATCCGCATCGTGCCCAAGCTTCGGGTTCTCACCGAGTCCGATGCTGGGATCGGCCTCTCCTTCCTTCCCGCGCTGACGGTGCCCGGCTCCGGTGACTCGAGCTACCTCGGTGAAGGCAACCTCACTTTCACGCCGGAGCTGGCCCTGGGCCGAAGCTTGGGCCCCGTGCGTCTCGGTCTCAACCTTGGCTACCGCTTTCGCCCGCGACGACGTTTTCTGGGGGTGGTGGTCGACGACGAGATCACGGCCCGACTCAGCGTCGGGACCCGGCTCGCCCCCCTCGACGTCGGCATCACGGGCGCGCTCGCGGCGCGGGCGGACGCTCCCTTCGAAAGCGAGGGTGAGACGGCGGCGGAGATCCTCGCGGGGGTTCGCGGCCCTCTGCTCTCTTCCCTGTATCTGTTCGGGGCCGGCGGGGTTGGACTCCTCGACGGCTACGGAACCCCAGAGCTTCGGGCCCTCCTCGGGCTTCGCTGGCTGAGCCCCCGAGAAGAGAGCGTGCCTCCCCTCGAGGGGCCGGCAGCGCTCGACTTCTCCGCGGATCCCGACGGTGACGAGGTCATCGCCCTCGACGATCTGTGCCCGGACGAACCCGGGCTCGTCATCTTGGATGGCTGTCCCAACCACGATCGGGACGCGGACGGCCTGCTCGTCGTGAACGATGAGTGCCCGGAAGTGGCCGAAGACATGGACGGCTTCGAGGACACGGACGGCTGTCCGGATCTGGACGACGACCGCGACCTCACGCCAGACGTCGAGGACG
>JBCBRU010000170.1:0-14685 GCA_039819565.1 Myxococcota bacterium
GACGAGGGCTGCTCGCTCGTGGTGACCACAGGGGGTACCGGCCCCGCCAAGCGCGACGTGACTCCAGAGGCCACGGAGGCGGTGGCCGACAAACTCATGCCTGGCTTCGGCGAGCTCATGCGGCAGGTTTCCTTGCAGTACGTCCCCACCGCGATCCTGTCCCGGCAGACCGCGGTGATTCGCGGCCAGGCTCTCATCATCAATCTACCTGGCAAGCCGAAGTCGATTCGGGAGTGCCTCGACGCGGTGATGCCCGCCATCCCCTACTGCATCGACCTTCTCGAGGGCCCCTTCCTCACGACGGACGAGAGCAAGGTCAAGGTCTTCCGGCCCAAGTCGAAGTGACGCCCGTGACCTCGTGGCTATGGGTGGCCCTCCTCTGGTCGGCTTCGCCCTCCTCTTCGCCCCCCTTGGTCGATGTCCTCACCCTCGAGCCGCGGCTGCGCCTCGACATCCGCTACGCCACGGACGACAACTTCTTCGGCCGCCAGGTTTATCCGGAGGGGCGCTGTTTGCTGCGCCCGATCGCCGCCCGCCAGCTCCTCCGGGCCCAAGCCTGGCTCGACCGCCGCCACCCCGGGACGGTCCTTCTCCTGAAGGACTGCTATCGCCCCCACGCGATCCAACACGTGCTGTGGGATGCCGTGAAGAACACCCCGCAGCGACGATACGTGGCCTCCCCGCACGGGAAGATCGGCTCTATCCACAGCTATGGACTGGCCGTCGACCTGACTTTGTGGCGCGAGGGCGGAGAGGTCGACATGGGTACGGCCTACGACCACCTCGGGCGCGCCGCCGAACCGCGACACGAGAAGGCGCTCCTCGAGACGGGTCAGCTCAAAGCCGCGCAGATCGAGAATCGGAGAATTCTCCGAAGCGCGATGCGGACCGCGGGCTTCACCGGGATCGGGCGAGAGTGGTGGCATTTCAATGCCGTGCCTCGGAAAAAAGTCACGGCGCGCTACCCCCGGCTGGACGTCCCGTTATCGGCGGTCCCTAGTCCCCCATGATCCCGCGCGGGGCCTGGCGAGGGGTCGGCATGGCCCCGAAGCTCGCGGCTGCCCACGCCGCCGCGTCGACCGCCCCGGCCGTAAGGGTCGCCTCGAGGCGCTGGCGGGCCTCGGCAGAGGCGACGCGTTCGATCGCCCGGCGCGCGTCTTCGAGGTCGCCGCGCGCCACCGCCAGGAGCACCCGCGCCTCGGCCACCGTCTCCCCCGCCCCGGCCTGATCCAGCGCCTTCGCGGCGGCTGCGTCCGCCCCTCGGGCCGCCTCGCAAAGCGCGAGGTGTCCGTAGGCCTGGGGTAAGCGCTTGCGACGGAGAACCGCGCTCATGGTCTCAGCGCAGCTCGCGAAGTCTCCCAGGAGGAGCGCCTCTCGTCCGAGGTTGTGGAGCTCGTTCGCGGACATACGGGCCTTGGCGCGCCGTCCCACGATGTCGGTGCGCGAGGGCAGCTCGCACGCCAAGAGCAGACACGAAAAGAACACGACCCCGCCCGTGGTGCGCACCGTGGCCAGCATGGCGGGGCGGAGCCGGCACGTCCACGACTCTCGGAATCCGACCGAGCTAAGGAGGGTTGAAATGGACGCAGCGCTCGCGCTGAACGAGTCTGCTGCCTGCGGCTTGTCCCGCCAAAAACGCCGTGAAAGCACTGCGCCAGGGCCTCAAGTGGTCCCAAGTCATCCTCCTCGCCGCCTTCGCGGCCCTCCTCCAGCCTCTGCGGGAGCTCGCCCGCCGGCGAGCCCTGATGGGCCGAGGTTGGGTGGAGCTCAGCCTCGGGGGCGAGATCGTGGAGCTCCGTCGTGAAGAAAGGGTGCAGGAGGTCCTGCTGAGGCGCGCCCTCCAGCAGCCCGAGCCCAAGCGCGTGGTGCTCGAGCGCCTCCGACGCCTCGTCGACGAGCTCCTCGCCGACCCCCACGCCCGCGGCGTGCTCGTGAAGCTCGGCGCGCTCGCTGGGGGTTGGGCCAAGACCGAGATGGTCCGTAAGGAGCTCCTGCGACTGCGGGAAGGAGGAAAGTACGTCCTCGTTCAGTTCGAGCGCACCGCCGGCAATCGTGAGCTCCTGGTGGGTTCGGCGGCGAGTCGCCTCCTCTCTCCCCCCACCGCGCTCCTCGCGGCCGGGGGCACCGCCGCTCCCGGGCTGTTCCTCAAGGGCTTTCTCGACAAGCTGGGCCTCACCTTCGAGGTGGCCTCGGCGGGTCGCTTCAAGTCGGCGCCCGACCAGTTCACCCGAAAGTCCCGGAGCGAGTCCGATCTCGAGCAGACCAAGGCCATCGTGAACGCGCTGGATGAGGCGCTCGTCGAGGCCCTCCGGACCGGCCGCGGCTGCGACGACGAGCGCGCGCGGAGCTTCCTGCAGGAGGCCCCCATCGTGGGTCGCCGCGCCAAAGAGCTCGGCCTCGTGGATGGGCTGGCGCTGGACGAGGACCTTCTCAAAGAGGTGCGCAACGCCGACGACAAGACCCGGAATCAGCCGCCCATGGGGGCAGGCCGCTACCTCGCGATGCGGCGCCCTCCCACCCCTTGGTCCCGGGTGGAGCGTCATGTGGGGGTCGTGCGGGTGGTGGGCAACATCGTCGACGAAGCTCCGGGCTCCCTCGGGGGGGCCGCGGAGGCGGCCGTGGAACGACGGGTCGTCGCGGACCTGCGGGCCGCCCTACGCGATCAGACGGTGGCCTCAGTCATTCTGCTCGTCGACTCCCGGGGCGGGAGCGTGACCGCCAGCGACGCCATCTGGGCGGCGGTCAAACGCCTCGACGGGGAAAAGCCGGTGGTGGCTTACTTCTCGGATGTCTCGGCGAGCGGCGGCTACTACGTGGCCTGCGGCGCCCGCGCCATCGTCTGCTCGCCGCTGACCATCACCGGGAGCATCGGCGTGTTCTCCGTGATCCCAACCTGGCCGGATCTCACCCGCCGTCTCGATATCGGCCAGGACGTGGTCAAGAACCTGGAGCATGCCGACCTCTACAACCCCTGGGCGGGCTTCGACGACGACCGCCGGGCGCGCGCTCAGCGCGAGGTGGAGGTGATGTACGAAGCCTTCCTGGAGCGGGTCCAGGAAGCCCGCAAGATGGACCGCGACGCCGCCCACGAAGTGGCCCAGGGCCGGGTGTGGATGGGTCGGGACGCTCACGAGGCGGGGCTCATCGACGGGCTCGGGGGCTTCGAAGAGGCCCTGGATCGGGCGCGTCACCTCGCCGGCGGAAAGGTCTCGGACCGGCCTCGGGTGGTTCGAGCCCGACGCCCTCAGTCTCGGCCCAGCCCCGCTCGCCAGGAAGGCGCCGTCAGTCCCGCGGACGTCCTGCGCCGCATCGCCGTCCCCGGCGGCGCCCCTGACCTCCTCGCGGCCCTCGGCTCCAGCCCCGAGGCCACCCTCATCCGGGAGCTAGGTCAGCTTTGGCTTTCGCGCCCTCCGCACGGTCCGCAGGTTTGGGCCTGGGCTCCGGTCGGCCTCGAAGACTGAGAGGTCCCCGTCCGGGAAGCTCGTCGGTAGCTCCCCTCCGGGAAGGGGGGGCGCCTAGGTTGGTCGCAGTTGCTGCAAGGCTTCCTGCAGTTCGGCCAGACGCAGAGGTTTGGTCAAAAAGCCGTCCGCGCCCGACGCGAGGCAGCACCTCCGGTCGTCCTCGAACCCGTGCGCCGTGACGCAGATGATGGCCGCTTCCCGGGAGGGGCCCGTGCCTTGGCGAATGCGCTCGACGACCTCACTTCCGTTCATCACCGGCATGGAGAGGTCCATGAGGATCACCTCGAAGGCTTCCTCCTCGGCCCGCGCCAGGGCTTCGGCGCCATCGCTGGCCAACACGGTCTCGAGGCCCAGCTCGTCGAGCATGGCCCCTATGACCTCTTGGTTGATGGGGTTGTCGTCGGCGAGGAGGACCCTCCACTGCGGAAGCGCCTCCCCAGCCCCGAGGCTGCAGGTGCGAGACATGACGTCATCCGGCCCGCCAAGGTCGACCCGAATCGAAAAGGCGAACTCAGAGCCCACGCCGACCGTAGAGGCCATCTCGAGAGCCCCGCCCATGCGCTGAATGAGCTGGTTCGAGATCGCCAGGCCCAAACCGGTGCCCGGCGCTCCCTGTCCGGGCGTGGCCCGCTCGAAGGGAAGAAGGAGCCGCTCGCGATCCTCGGGGCGGATACCGGGCCCGGTATCCCGTACGCTGAACCGCAGCTTACGTTGCGTTGACGATATCGGCTCCGCGGTCACCGTCCAGCGGACGCTCCCCTCCTCCGTAAACTTGACCGCGTTGCCCAGCAAGTTGACCAGGACCTGCCGCAACAGGACCGGGTCCACCAGGACCGGCGGACCTGCGAGGCCCCGGGTTTCGAGTTCGAAGCTGAGCCCGGCGAGGTCGGCGAGGGGTCGTACGATGGCCTCGACCTCATGGGTGAGGTGCTCCATGCACGTGGGCTGCGCTTGGTACCGCTCTGCGTCGTGATCGAGGCGAGAAAAGTCGAGGATGTTGTCGATGAGGGCCAGCAGATGTTCGCCGGCGCTCAGGATCCGGTCGACGTCTCCGGTTCTTGGGGAGCGGTCCTTCATCAGGCTCGCGGTGCCAATGATTGCGTTGAGAGGGGTCCGGACCTCGTGGCTCATGGTGGCGAGAAAGCGTCCTTTGGCGTGCTCTCCGGCCAGCGCCCGCTCCCGCTCCGCCTCCAGCTTCACGGTCATCGCCTTTCGCTCCCTCACGTAGGAGGCCACCTCCATCAGGGCGCGAGCGAGAGCACGGAGATCGGGGCCACCTCGAGGCTCGAGCCCGTCCGCGAGGCGCCCCGCCGCAATCGCCGTCGCCGCGGCCTGCATCCGGCGGATGGGAGTGACGATGAGCTGCGAGGCTACGAGGGCGAGGAGAATGAGAGCCAGGCCTTCGAGGCCCAGCCCAAGTACGGCCAGTCGAGAGAGCCACTCAGCGCGCGCGGAGGCGCGCTCCACCCATCCATCGACCGCGGACGTGAGTCGAAAGGCAGCCACCTCCGTTCCTCCGGCCAGCGCGTCGATCTGGCGGAGCAGAACCACGAGCTCCAGAAATCCCGCCTCGTAGCCTTCGACGCTGGAGAGGACCTCGGGGCCCACCGGCGGATCGAGGGTCGTGGCCAGCCCCCTCAGCTGGGCGACCGCATCACGTACCCGATCGATGTAGACCTGCTTTCGACGCAGGAGGAAGTCCTTCTCCCCGCGCCGGGCGACGAGCAAGGGTACGAGCAGCGCCGAGGCTCCCTCGGCTCGGACCAACCGCTCAGCTCGGTGAATCTCTCTTCGAAACCGCCCTTCAATACCCGAGGCTGCGTCGAGCCCGCGCCGGAGGAGCGCCCGCCGAAGGGCGCGAATCCTCGCGTCGTAGGTATCGAGATGATCGAGCAGGTCTCGGGGGGCGTGGTCCTCGCGAAAGCTTCGGCGGAGATCGTCCACCCGCTCCAGAACTGCCTCGGCCTGCTCAGGTCGCCGGTCGTATCGATACCGAAGAACCCCTTGTTGGGTTTGACGCACCCGCACGCTGCTCGAGAGTGCGTCCCGCCGGGCGTCGAGGGCCTGCACGGCGTAGAGGTGGCACCCGACCACGAAGGCAGCCCCGACCGTCCCGGCCGAAGTAAGGACTCCGAACCATCCTCGAATCGAGAGGGCCAACTTCCCTTAGTGGTTCGGGCACCCATGGTCTCGCGCAACGCCAGACTTCATATCGAGCAGAACCAGCGACGGCCGCGCGTCACTCTGAGACGTCCCGCTAAAAGCAGCGGCCAAAGAGCGAGAAGTCGACCCGATTCACTTCCACGAAGCTCCCAGTCGCGCCGTCCCACCGAATCTCGCCCACGAGCCACATGTCGTTACAGAGAAGGCCGCTGCGAAGGTATACGCCGACCTGCTGGCCCCCGAGGCTCACCGTGACCCGACCCTCGGTGTTCCCGCGTCGAAAGGCGTCCTCGAAGTAGTGGACGTACACGCGGTAGGTTCCGGCCGCGGCGCGCCCGACGTTGATCCGCTCGGGACCGAGGCCGTCCCGGTCGTCGACATCGAGGAAGCAGTCGTCGGCGGGGTCACCTGGCACCCCCCAGTCCGGCGAGCTATCTCCGAAGTAGCAATCGCGGAACGCGAAGGGAGCACCACCGGGAGCCGTGAGGTGCAGGTCGAGGTCGGTCTCGTTGGTGTTCCAGTCGAGCTGAACGGTGAAGGCCGTCTCCGAAGCGGGAGGCGCGCCCACTTGAGCGTTCAACGCGACCTCCACGCGCTCCGTGCCCCGCACGCCCAGGTACTCGATCGTCAAGGTCCCACTCCGAGGCCCCAAAGCCCCGGAGGAGACGAACTCGACCCCGACGTCGAAGGACTCACCCGCACCGATGACCCCCGTGGGGGCAGGCTGAACGATCTGAAAATCGGCGGTGTTGTTGCTCGAGGCCCCGTTGATCGAGACCTGTCCGCCCTGAGGGCCGCAGGTCACGGTCTGCAGGAACCTCGAGCCGCGCTCGACGGTTCCGAAGATGAGGCTCGCAGGGGTGCAAATCAACGTGCCCGGAGGCTCGTCCGAGCCTCGTCCCTGAAGATTCACGGTGAGCGGACTGGGCAAGGAGGGGCTGATGATCTCCAAAACCTCGGTGTAAGCGTTGGCATTGGTGGGCGTGAAGCTCACCTCGAGGGCTGCGCTCTGGCCGGCCGGAACCTTCACGGGAGCCGGCGTGCGGGTGGCGAAGAGGGTGCCCGAGGACGCGTCGCTCCGGGTCGAGGCGAGAACAAACCCAGTCACGGTGGCCTCGGTGTCACCCACGTTGCGGACGAAGATCGTCCGAGAGGCGCTGTCCCCCACCCGTACCTCCCCGAAGTCGATCTGGGTCGGCTCCACGGTCAGCTCGGTCGCGGTGGGGAGCGCTCCGTTTCCGGTGAGAGGAAGCTCGAAGCGACTGTCGCCGGACACGAGCACAAGGGTCTCGGACCGGGCTCCGACCACCTGCGGGAAGAACACCACGTCGAAGGAGACGGAGCCGCTGGGGGCGAGGGGCCGACCTTCGAGAGGCTCGTCGAGGCCCCGGAGCGTGAAGTCATTGGGGAGCTCGACCCGGTCGACCTCGTACGCGATCTGTCCGGAGTTCTGGAAAGTGACGGTGACCGCCTTGGCCGACCCCACGGTGACGTTGCCGAACTCGAGGGCCGCCGGAGCAAAGGTCCCCGCGAGCTCCAGCCGGCTCAGGCCAGGTTCTTCATCACAGGCCGAGAGAGCGAGAGCTCCGGCCATCGCGAGCCACAGCGGGCGAAGAACCGGACGGGCGCCAAGACGAGACGACATGCCGACATTCTGCTCATCTCCGATCGGCAAATCGATGGGTCTACGCAGTTTACGACATTCAACCGTGTGTTTTTTGAACACATAGACACACAAATCAGCACGTGTCCGGCCAAGATAAGCTCTTCGCTTGACCGCGCTAGCCCTCGGGATTCGGGGCTGTACCCATCTCTTCGGGGGGACGGAAGAGCACGGCTCGGAAATGGGCGAGCTCCCGAATCGAAGCCCGGGTATCGGAGAGGGCGGTGTGGTCACTGGCCGCCTTGGGCGCGAGAGCCTCAGGTCCGTACCATCGGCGCGCAAGCTCCTTGATGGTGGAGACATCGACCATTCGATAGTGGAGGTAGCCGTGGACCGCTGGGAAATAGCGCTGGAGGAATCGGCGGTCCTGGTGAATCGAATTTCCTGCGAGAATCCCCTCGCCCGGCTTCACCCAGCGGGCGAGGACCTGGAGGATCTTCTTCTCCGCCTCGTGGAGGCTCGAGTCCGCCTTTTTGACCGCTTTCGTGAGCCCATTATCCTGGTGCATCTTCCGAACGATGGGGGACATGGCGTCGAGAACCGCGTCGGGCTGCCAGATCGTGATTTCCACGGCGTCCAGCTCGACCAGCTCGCTGTCCGTCATCACCAGCGCCACCTGAAGGGGAACGTCGGTCTCGGGGTCGAGCCCCGTCATCTCCATGTCGAGCCACACCAGGTGGTTTCTGGGTTCGCTCATGACGCGCCCCTTAGCATGCGTGACAGGCTCTAAGCGATGGAACCAGGGTGGCTTGCCGCACTCGTCCTCGCGGGCGCGCCTTCGGACGAGCCGGCGACGGACGCGGCGCGTCGGGAGGCCGCCGTGGCGGAGGCGCTCGGGGCCTCCCCGAGGGACTGGCCGCGCCCGCTCCTCGCGCGGACCCGCCCTCTCGTGGGAGCGGCCTACGGCCACTCGCCGCTGGGCGAAGGCGAAGGCCAAGATCCCGACCCTCTCCTTCGC
Source organism: Myxococcota bacterium (assembly GCA_039819565.1). GTDB lineage: Bacteria > Myxococcota > Kuafuiibacteriia > Kuafuiibacteriales > Kuafuiibacteriaceae > JAHQVK01. The sequence goes on from JBCBRU010000170.1 coordinate 8,246, forward strand.
TTCGATCGTTTTGACTGCACGACCTTCGTCGAGACCGCCCTCGCCCTCACGCGAAGCTCAGACCTGGAGGAGCTCACGACGCACCTGAGCGAGATTCGCTACCGCGGCACGCCGGGGTTTCAGAACCGCCGCCACCTCATGACCAGCCAGTGGATCCCGGATCTGATCGAGGGGGGCTGGGTCGAGGACGTCACCCGGGCCGTGGGGGGCCGTGAAGCTCGCACCGTTCGGCTCCGGCTGACCCCCAAGCGTTGGCGTCAGCGGCGCATCGCGCGAAAGCTGAAGCTGCCCGCCGAGGCGGTGCCGAGCGGCGTCTTTATCCTCCCGGTCCTACCTCTGGATGCCTTCGAGGATCGGCTCCCGCGCGTCCCCGAGGGGACCATCTTGAACCTCGTCCGGGTCAACTGGCGTCTGAGCCCGGACCTGGTGACCCACCAGGGTCTCCTCTTCCGAAGGCGCGGTCGCTGGATGATGCGGCATGCCTCCCCGGTCGGTCGACGGGTGAGAGACGAGCCGATTTCGAAGATCCTCGAGCGCTACCGAAAGCCCCGAAAGTGGCCCATCGCGGGGGTGCATCTGCTGAGGGTGCTCCCTCCCCAACCTCCGGGCTGAACGCGCCTCACTTCCTTCGGGGCTTGGCCCGAGCGCTGGGGATACCGTCGGCAGGATCCTCCGGCCACTGATGCTTCGGATACCGCCGTCGGAGCTCCTTGCGCACTTCCGCGTACGTTCGAGCCCAGAAGCTCGCGAGGTCCTGCGTGACCTGAACCGGGCGCTGGTTGGGCGCGAGCAACTCCATTTTGAGGGCGACCCTGCCGCCGGCGATGCGGGGCGTCTCCGCGAGGCCGAAGACCTCTTGAAGCCGCACGGACAGCACCGGCGGCCCCTCCGGCGGATAGCGGAGGCGCAGCCGTCGTCCGCTCGGCACCGACACATGGGTGGGCGCTAGGGCATCGAGCCTCGCCGCCGAGGGGAGACTCCGAGCGAGCGCCGAGCTGAGGTCGACCTTGCGGAGCTCCGCGAACGAGCGAAGCCCCATCGCGACCTCCGGAAGAACCTGCCTCCGAAGGGCATCGAGCTGCAGCTCGGGAAGCTCCAGTTCGGGCCTCGCCTCTCGGACGATCGCGTAGCGCCGCAACAGCGTTTGCTCCGACTCGCGTACGGGGAGAACTCGGTCGAGCTGAGCGAGGGCGGCCTCCACCAGGGCTTCGGTGGGGTCGAGGGACGCGTTCGGGCGTGGACGACGCGCGAGCTCCAGACGACCGAAGCTCGCCACCTCGACAACCTCGACCCGCTCTCGCACCGGGTCGAAGCGGGCCACCGTCTCCCTCTCGACGCCGCCGTCCTCCTCGAGCCAATCCTGTTCGACCCGACTGAGGAGGCGGGCCACCGCAGCCCGCCCGGAGCCGCGCCCATCCGTTTGCACGACCGCCACCAGGGAGGCCTCCTTGACCACACTCTCTTCGGCGCGCTTGACCGAACCTCCCTCGGCCAGCTGCAGGGAGGCGCCGTCTCTCGCCCGCGCCACCCGGTCCGGATATCCGGCGTAGGTCGCCCGGAGGAGCGCCTCCTCATCGTCCCCGCTCGCGACGCCCGCCTTCGGCGGGGGTTCTCGGCCCACCATGCGCTCGAGCCGCGCGGCGGCCCGAAGCACCGCCCGAGCTCCGTTTGGATCCAGTCCGACGCTCTCCGGCGACGCCCCGCGCTCAACCTCCTCCAACAGCTCGAGGCGTTCGAGAAGGTCCGAGCTCCCCACCCGGTCCCTCCCTCGGCGACGCTCTCTCAGGAGATCACGTTCGGAAGCGAGCGCCGCCAGGCGAGCTCCGCGCCCGAGCACCCCCCGTTCGTGCGCTACGAGCAGCATCTTTCCCAGCCGAGGATGGACGGGGAAGCGGGCCAGTCGCTGACCGAGATCGGTGAGCCGCGCCTCTCCCCTCCGAAAGGCTCCGAGGCGCTCGAGAAGCAGGCTCGCCTGCGCGACGCGGCCGGCGCCAGGGGACTCGAACCAGGCGAAGCCGGCCGGTGACGAACCGAAGCCTACGATCTGCAGGAGGGCGGGGGCCAGGTCGACGCGCGTGACCTCGGCATCCTCCGCGAGAGGGAGCTGTCGGTGCTCGGCCTCGGTCCACAGTCGCAAGGCCCGACCAGGCCCGAGCCGCCCCGCCCGACCGGCCCGCTGGTCCGCGGAAAAGCGCGAGATGCGACCGAGCTCCAGATGATCCACGCCCAGGTGCGGGTCAAAGCGGGCGCGTTTGGCGAGACCGGAGTCTACGACCACCTCCACTCCGGGGATGGTGAGGGAGGACTCCGCCACGTTGGTGGCGAGCACCACGCGACGGGGCGCTCCCGCCTCCCGGGGTCGTACGGCGCGGTCCTGGGCCCGCGCATCCATCTCGCCATGAAGAGCCAGGACGTCGACCTTTCCTTCGAGGTCCTTCGTCAGCCGGGTGGCCGCGCGCTGGATCTCTCGCGCTCCGGGGAGAAAGGCGAGGACGTCGCCGTCCCCTGCGTCGCGCAAGACACGTTTCACCCCCCCCACCACTCGGTCCTCGACCGGTCGCTCGTCGATGCGCTCTCCCCAGGAGATCTCGACGGGATGGGCTCTCCCCTGGCTCTCGACGATCGGGGCGTCATCGAGATAGTTGGCCACCGGCCCGGGGGACAGGGTAGCGGACATGACGAGGACGATCAGCTCCGGTCGCAGGGTGCGGACCTCCCGAAGCAGAGCGAGACCCAGATCGGCATGGATACTCCGCTCGTGAAACTCGTCGAGAACGACCGCCCCTACGCCTTCGAGAAGGGGGTCTTGCACCAAGCGCCGGGTCAGGATGCCTTCGGTGACGTAGAGGATGCGGGTGCGCTTAGAAGAGCGGTCCTCGAAGCGCACCCGGTAACCCACCTCGTCCCCAACCCGGCCCCCACGCTCCTCGGCCACCCGCTTGGCCGCGAGCCGGGCGGCCAAGCGACGCGGCTCGAGAACCCACACCTGGCCCTCGACGAGGCCGCGATCCACGAGCAGCCCGGGCACCACGGTCGTCTTGCCCGCCCCCGGGGGGGCCAGCAGCACGCCCCGCTGGGCCTCTCGGACGGCCTCCGCCAGGCGATCCGTGACCTCGTGAATCGGCAGCACGAGCCGTGCATAGCGCGTGCGACGCTCGGCGTCGCCGTCGTCCCCCCGGGTGCGCCGCGGCAGGGCCGTTGCTAGGGTCCTGGCTGATGAGACGTCCTCCGCTTTTGCTGCTGCCCATCTTGGCCATGGCGCTCGCCGCCGGGTGTAAGCCGCCCTCTCCCGGACAACGGGAGGCGGAACGGCCGCTCGGCCTGGAGGAGTACGGCGTCCGCGCGATGACGGCCGAAGCCTCCCCAAAGGGCGAGAGCCCCCCTCCGGCGGGCGCCCAGCCCGACAAGCCGATCGCGGAGGCCGCTCCGGAGACAGAGGCGCCGGGACCCGAGATGGCAGCCACCGGGACCGCGACCGCCGCCGAGACCGAAGAAAAGACGGCAGCGGCCTCGGCGGTGAGCCCTTCGACCTCCGAGAGCCCGATCGCGAAGGGGATTGCCGCCGCCGAACCGGCCCCCAAGACTCCGATCGAAGCACCCATACCGGCGGCGCCGGCCTCCGAGCCCCCCTCTGACCCGGCGGTAACCTCTGCGGAGGCTTTCTTGGCCGAGACCAATGCACGGCTCCTCGAGCTATGGTCGCACTGGGAGCGCACGGAGTGGGTCAAGGCAACCTACATCACCCACGACACCGAACTCCTGGCGGCCAAAGCCCATGAAGAGGTGATGGCCTACACGGCCGAGGCCATCGGGAGAGCGGCCGCGCTCGACGTCTCGGCCGAGACTCCAGAGGTCAAACGGGCCCTCAATCTTTTGAAGACCTCGCTCTCTCTCCCGGCCCCGTCCGACCCCGCCGCCCGGAAGAGGTTGGCCGGCATCTCGGCGCGGCTCGGCAGCCTCTACGGTAAGGGCGAGTACTGCGTCGACGGCCGCTGCCAAGACCTGGGAGCCCTCTCCGCGATCATCGCGGACCCGGACGCGAGCTACGAGGCCAAGCTCGACGATGGAGCGGCTGGCGCTCTATCTCCCGGCCCATGCGCGCCGACTACGCCACTTTCGTTGAACTCGGAAACGCCGGGGCTAGAGGGGTCGGCTTCACCGATTTGGGAGATCTGTGGCGCTCGAGCTACGACATGCCCGCCTGGGACTTCGAGAAAGAGGTCGAGCGGCTCTGGCAGCAGGTGCGCCCCCTCTACGAGCAGCTTCACTGCTACGTCCGAGCCAAACTCTCCGAGAAATATGGAGCCGACAAGGTCAGCCCCGACGGGAAGATCCCCGCCCACCTATTGGGCAACATGTGGGCCCAAGAATGGGGGACGATCTATCCAATGGTGGAGCCCTACCCCGATGCCACCTCCGTCGACATCACCGCCGCCCTTCAAGACAAGAAGTACCAGCCGGTGGACATGGTGCGGATGGCCGAGCGTTTCTTCACGTCGCTGGGCCTCGACCCCCTCCCCGAGACCTTTTACGAGCGGTCTCAGTTTACGAAGCCGCGGGACCGCGACGTGGTCTGCCACGCCAGCGCCTGGGACGTGAGCTACTCCGGCGACCTCCGTATCAAGATGTGCATCAAGGTCGACTTCGAGGACTTCGTGACCATCCACCACGAGCTTGGGCACAATTACTACTACATGTACTACAATACGCTTCCGGCCCTGTATCAGTCGGGAGCGCATGATGGCTTTCACGAGGGCATTGGTGACACGCTCGCGCTGAGCGTGACGCCCGGCTACCTGAAGGTCATCGGGGTCCTGGAGGGGGACGTGGAGCGAAGCGAGGAGTCGCTGATCAATCTCATGATGCAGACGGCGCTCGACAAGATCGCGTTTCTTCCTTTCGGGCGCATGATCGATCAGTGGCGATGGGACGTCTTCTCGGGAAAGATCACGCCCGAGGAGATGAACGCGGGATGGTGGCGTCTCCGCGAGAAATATCAGGGCGTCGAAGCCCCGGTGGAGCGCAGCGAGGCCGACTTTGACCCGGGCGCGAAGTATCATATCCCGGCCAATACGCCCTACATGCGATACTTCCTGGCGCGGATTCTCCAGTTCCAGTTCCACCGCGCGATGTGCAAGGCGGCCGGCTACGAGGGCCCGCTTCACGAGTGTTCGATCTACGGTAGCGAGGCGGCCGGTGATAAGCTGAAGGCCATGCTCGCGATGGGGGCCAGTCGACCCTGGCCCGAAGCCCTCGAAGCGCTCACGGGCGGGCGCGAGATGGACGCCTCGGCCCTCGTGGACTACTTCGCGCCCCTGACCGCATGGCTCGAAAAGGCCAACGCGGGTCGAACCTGCGGCTGGTGAGCCGGAACCCGCCTAGGCCGCGAAACCCACGTCTTCGACCACCCCCGCGATGGTCTCCCGGAGCTCGGCGGTAGGCTCCACAAAACGAAAGCCCGCGTCGTAGTAGGCCTCGTTGGCGTCCGGGCCGCACCAGCGGCACTCCACGTCGATGTCGAGGGTCTGCTCGGCGTCTTCAGTGTAGGGAAGCAGGACGCGAAGCTTGTGCTGCGAGTAGGGCTCGAAGGCCTCGTTGGTCACGAGCATCAAGCCCCCGGTCGATACGTCGACCACGTGTCCTACCAGACTGTCCGTGGTCTGGTCGTGCACGCGGAGATACATGATGAGATTGTGCCGCTCGTTCGTGCGTCGGTCCTTCATCGCACTCGATCTCTTCGGCCACCCCCCGGCCCCCATGAGAAGCGAACCGCGGACCCGCGCCGAAACGCCGACCGAGCGCTACCGATGCGCAGGAAAACGCCGCAGGGAAGGCCAGCTCAGGTAGGGTGGTTTTCATCGAGATGGTCACGCTCCTGACTTGGGCTGCGTACGCGGTGGCCGGGCTGCTCCACATGCTGGCCACCCGCGCAGCGGTACGACTCGTTGGCCGAGGGGCCGACAACGCATGGGACAACGCCTTTGGGTACGTCACCGTCGCCTACTTCCTGACCTGGCCCGCGAGGTGGCTCATCGCGACCAAGTCCCTGTGGGCGATCGCGCTGATTCCCGGGCTCTACGGAGTGATTTCGCTCTTCGTCCTCGCCGTCATTTACGAGGTGAGCACCCGCCGGGCCGTGATCATCGGCCTCGTCCACGGCATCTTCTGCTCGCTGTTCTACTCGGTCTTCGGTCTTCTCGTGGGCTTCGTGGCCGCTTGGATCATGTACGGGCGCATCGTCGCCGACCCGCTGATCCTCCTCCGCATCGTGCTCCGCCTGATCGGCATCGACCCCCCGTTCTAGTCCCCTGTCAGGTTGATTAGTTGCATAAGTGGTGAGGCAGTTTTCGCCCCTGGCGTTCACGTGAGAAGGGCGCATATTGGCCATATGCAACCGACGAGAGGCGAAGCCGGCGGGGGCGCCAGGGGCGAAAAGCGCC
>JBCBRU010000171.1:0-14623 GCA_039819565.1 Myxococcota bacterium
ACCTCAGCGCTGAGGGTGGCGGCGTTGGCCGCCTCGTAGAGCTCTGCCGCCGACGCCGCCGCAGACCGGCGTTCGGATGGGGAAGCGGCCCGACTCCTCGGTCTAGCCTCCCGTGCCCATCGGACCACCGGAGCCGCTGCCACCGCGCTCGCCCGGGGCAACCAGGCCTTGGCCGAGGGCGATGTCGCGGGCGCCGCAGCCGCGTATGCAACGGCCGAGCGCGAGGCACCGACAAGCCCGGTGGCCGCTCGAGCAGCGGCGCTCACCCGGCGTATCGAGGCTCAGGTGCTCGCTGACGCGGTGGCCGGCGGAGAGGTCGAGGCGGCGCGTGCGGTCCTTACCCGTACCATCGAGCGGGACCCGCAGAGCGCCGCGGCGAAATCCGCGGTTTCTGAGCTCCTCAAAAAGGCCCGTGAGGCCATGACGGCCGGGCGTTTCGCAGAGGCGGCCGAGCTCTACGAGGCGGCCAACGCCGCCACCCTCAGCGCTGAGGTACGATCGGGGGTAAGCCAGGCCAACACCCTCCTCGGACAGAACAAGCTCGAGGCGGCCGCCTCGGCCTACGCGGCCGCCCTCTCGGGCGGCGAGAGCATCGCCGGGGAGCAGGCCCGCGCAGCCGTGGAGGCGGCTCGGACGGCGCAGCTCGTGGCTTCGGCTCGAGCCCTGGGGTCACTCGCGTCCGAGGTTCCCCTCGAGCGCGCCGCCTTGGATGTCCGAACTCTGCTTCGCTCTGATCCGACTCAGAAGGACGGGCGCGCCGCGGTGGCGGCGGTGCTGGAGCACGCCGACGCGGCGGCCGCAGAAGGCGATGCGGCGGTGGTGGCCCGAGATCTCAGTCTGGCCGCCACCGCCCTCGGTCAGTCGGCGGTCATGCGCAGGGCCGTGGACATGATTCGCGCCGGTCGTCTGGAGGAAGCTGAGAAGTCCTTCACGCAGACCGCGGGATGGCTGGCCGAGCGTGGTCCAGCCATCGTGGCTCGTCTGAGAGTCAAGGCTCTCGCCTCCTCCTTGGATGAGGGCGGCTTGTCGGCCGCTCGAAGCATCCGCGCCCTTCTCCGCGTCGAACCCGAGGACCCGACTGCTCTTGCCGCCCTCGCGGCCATCTTCCGCAGACTAGAGGCGGCGGCCGATAAAGGTGATGGTGCGGCGGCCGCCGGCGCCCTTCGTGAGGCGGACGCCGCCACTTCCGCCGAGCCTCAGATCTCAGAAGCCATCGAAAGGGCCGCGGTGGCGCTCGAGGGTGGGCGTTTTGCGGAGGCTGAGAGCGTCCTGGTCGGAGCGCGTCGGAAGATGCCGCGGTCAGAAGCGGTCAAGCGCGGAGAGGCGGCCGCCCGAGACCTTCGCACGAATGCCGAAGAGGCTGCCTTCGACGGACTTCGTGCGGGCGAGGACCCTCGGGTTCACGCGGCCACTCTGGTGGCGTCCCGCGCTCTCGATGGTTTCGAGGCGACGCTCGCCCGCGGTCGAAGAGCAGCTCTGGATCGTGCATCTGCCGCGGCCAAGCAGGATGACATGACGACCCTGGCCCGCAGCCTCGCCGCTGCCGGTCAACTCGTGGACCGCTCTGCGGAGGGGGCCATCGCTCTCACGGAGGCGGCCGAGCTGGTGGCCAAGGAGCAGCTGGCGGAGGCGGAGGAGGCGTACGGAGGGCTCGGGGGAGAGGTCGCCGCGCGCGCGCGTTCGCTCATGCGCAGCACTCGAATCTCGCGAGCCCGAGCGGCCGTGAAGGCCGCCGCAGAGGAAGGGCGGCTTCTGGACGAAGCTGACGCCAACCAGGCTCTTCTCGCGTTGGCTCCCAAGGACCGGGAGGCTCGAGCTCGCCAGCGCCGTCTCGCCCAAGAGGTTCGAGCCACTCGGACCACGGCCGCCCGGCGCCAGCTCGATCTCGGTAAGCCTGGCCTCGCGTGGCTGTACGTGGAGCGGGCCCTTCGCCTCGACCCCAAGGACAGGACCGCCCGTGCCTTGAGGGACGAGGCGGAAGAGGCCCTGGAAAAGAGCAAAGATCTCATCATGGTTATCGAGGCGGTGCGGTTCGACGGAGCCTCTACCCGAGGCTGTGGGCCCGTCGATACCGAGCTTCAGGCCCAGCTGATGTCCGAGCTGTCCCAGCGGACCGACTTGAATGGCTACGTCCTTTCCGAGGGCTGGACCAAAGCCTGGCGGGAAAAGGATCCGCGAGCTCCGAGCGTCACGGGGGGGCTCGCTGTCCTCGTTCAGGGGTGCACGGTGAGTCCAGGCGCGGGCCAACTCCAACTGGGGTGGGCCGTGCAGACGCCCAAGGGGGGAAAGAGCACGGCCGCCGGAGACGTCTCGTCCGAGGTCCTAGAGGGCAGTCTCCTCATCGACGAGCGCGACGCAGCCGGAAACAACGTCCGTAAGCTGCTCATCGACCGCGCGCTTGAGGCCATCGTGAACGGTCTTCAGGGGGAGAGCGCCGCGGTGCGACAATGGCTTCTCACGAGCGCCGAACACGCGCTGTCGGAGGGGAACCCGGAACGCGCGGCGGACGCCTTCGCGCGGTTCCTGATGAATCCCGTAAACAGCGCAGACCCGGAGCGGGTCTCGGCGATCGAGACTGCGCTCGCGAAGGCCTTCCGCTGAGGTGAAGATCCCTGGTCGAATCCTCGCTATCGACCCTGGAACGAAGCGGGTTGGGTTCGCGCTCTCCGATGATCTTCAGCTCGTCGCCCGCCCTCTAGAGGTATGGAAACGGCGGGGTCTCGAGGCCGACCTGGAACGCGTCGGGGCCCTCGTGGCCGAGCACGAGGTCGCGGAGCTTCTGGTCGGTATGCCTTATCGGCTGGATGGCTCAGAGAGCCCGAGCACGGAGCGCGCGCGGGCGTTCATGGTCGCGCTCGTCGAAGCGCTCCCGAATCTCCCGGTTCGGGAGCGGGACGAAGCGCTCACGTCCTGGGCAGCTGAGGAGCGGCTCCGCTCGGAAGGCGTTCACCCTTCCAAGTGGAAAGAGAAGGTCGACGCGTATGCTGCCGCGGCGCTCCTCGATGAGGAACTGCGCATCCGACAAGAGGCTCGAGCGCAGGATCCTGAACCTGATGATCGTGAATGAACGCCTCGGGTGCCGGCGGGCGCTGAAAAAACGACACGCTCGCACGACGGAGCGATGTGCGCTGAATCACGCCTATGCACCCCGGATTCGCCGAGAGCGTCCGTGACGACCCAGTCGCGGGCCCGTCACAGGGCCGCCACCCCCCCTTTTGCGCATGTCTAGGTTTCGATACGTTGCGGTCCGCGGCGGCGCCGTCCGCCCGGTAATCGCCATGCATCGCCATCTCAACTACTTCATCGCAGGTTCCATCGCGCTCTCGATGGCCGCTTGCGGCGACGACGGTTCGGGTCCTCAGGTCACGCCCCTGGAGATCACAACTTCGACGCTGCAGGGAGGCTCAGAGGGAGACGACTACCAAGTCGAGGTGACCGCCAGCGGCGGCACCGGGCTCGACTTCCGCTGGTCCATCGCCGACGGAGGTCTTCCTAGCGGCGTTTTCCTTCGTTCCGAGGGAACTCCCGCCACCGTCATCGCCGGTCGACCCCGTACCGGCGGCTCCAGCACGTTTACACTCCGCGTGCGGGACTCCGAGGGGAACGAGGGCACGAAAGCCTTCACCATCGACGTCGCCGCCGCTCCAGCCGCGGTTGAAATCACCACCACGATGCTCCCGGACGCCATGGTCACTCAGGCCTACTCGGCCGAGATCACCGCTCAAAACGGTGAAGGCTACACGTGGCGTCTTCTCTCCGGGCAGCTTCCACCCGGGCTCACTCTGGCCAATATGGGGACCCCGAGCACAACCCTCGCGGGAATGCCGACGCTCGAGAGCGTGGGGCGCTTCTCCTTCACCATCCAGGTCGAGGACAGCAACGGCAACCGAAGCGAAGCTCAGTACAGCATCGAAGTCATCGACGATCGGCGGCCTCTCGAAGCCCTTCCGCAGAGTCTGCCCTCCGGCAACGTCGGGCGCCCCTACGACGCCGACCTCATCGCTCGCTTCGGGTCCATGATGGACTACAAGTGGACGGTCGTTTCCGGAGAGCTTCCGCCCGGTATCACGGTGGCTGAAGACGGCACGCCGAACGCTGCCGTCAGCGGGACTCCGACGCTAAGAGGGTCCTATGCCTTCCGCGTCGAGGTGACCGATTCTGAGGGGAACACAGCCCGCCAGAGCTACTTCATCGAGGTGAATCCGGCCCCCCCGCCGCTTCGCATCACGACCTTCGAAATTCCTGTCGGTCGGGTCGCGGTGGCGTACACGGCGGACATTAGGGCGGTTCAAGGCTCAATGACGGACTACACCTGGTCGGTCGTCTCGGGGACGCTCCCGCCCGGTCTGACCCTGATGAGCGGGACCCCGAACGCTACGCTCGCCGGGACCCCGACTCAGGCGGGCGCCTTCACCTTCGAGGTTCAGGTGCAGGACTCCTTCGGAGCTACGGTAGCGCAGCGCTACAGCACGACCATTGGGGCCCAGATCTTCCCGGTGACCATCACCGCTACCAACGCCGTCGGGGGCGTCTTGGTGCTCCCCAACGCCGAGGGTGGACAAGGCTACGCCGCGGTTCTTCGTGCCGAGGACGGAGCCCCGCTCCCGTCGAACGCCACGCCCGCCGACGTCCGATACAACTGGGTGGTCACCGGTGGACAGCTGCCGCCCGGACTCAGTCTCGACGTCAACGGCCAGGGACCGGACGACGTAGGGACCTTCACGGGCGTTCCCACGGCGCTCGGCACCTTCACGGCTACCGTCACAGTCTTTGACCGTCTCAACCAGACCGACACCCAGATCATTCGCATCACGGTGGACCCGCCTGCGATTCCGCTCACCATCGACACCGTCACGGCGCCTACGCTGGCGGCGAGTGGGTGCGATGCGTTTTCGGTTTCGGCCAGCGGGGGCGGCAACGCCGACTTCCGCTGGGACATCGCGGGAGGCAGCCTCCCGCCAGGCTTCGCTTTGGCGGGCACCGGCACCCCGGCGACGCTCATCGCGGGCGCTTCCGCCGTGGCCAGCGGGACCTTCAACGTCACGGTGCGCGTCACCGATACCTTCGGGCTGTCCGACACCCAGGACTTCACGCTGGTGATCGATGGGACGAAGGATGGGTCTCCGAGGTGGGCGATCATGGTCGCCGACGCGGATACCGACAACCAGAACGATATCTACGTCACCGACATGTGCAGCAACCCTCGTCAGGCCCCAGTGCGGTTGAACCCGGTGCCCACGGGTGGCTTCCACGACGTGTTCACGGGTCTTCAGCGCATGGCTATCTCGCCCAACAAGGACGCTCTGGTGTTCATCGCTGACCTCGATGTCGATAACCGATTTGACGCGTATTACGTCGATCTACGGGATGTACCCACGGCTGGCTCCGCGGTGCGTATTTACGCGGGAGCTTCCACGTCGCTCGAGGCGGACGAAGTCAAGTGGTCTCCGGACAGCCGGAAGGTCGCCATCCTGACCGACCACACGGATAGTTTGGACTACGAGCTTTGGGTATCTGATGTCTCCAACCCGGCAGCTCCGGGGCAGGCGGTGCGGGTCACCCCGATCGGCGCGCCTTCGCAGGGTGTGTACAACGACGACTACGAGTTCTCACCCGACGGCAACAAGATCGCTTGGGTTGGGGATCACGCGGCGGCGTTCCGAGACTACATTTACATGTCGGATCTCAGCGGAGCGACCCCCACGGCCCCGGTCACCATCCACGCGACACCTTCGAGCACGTCGATGGATGTCAACGGAGGTTTCCTGTGGACGTCTGATTCGAGAGGCATCGTCTTCAACGCCGACTTCAACACGGTGAGTCGGGATGAGATGTGGTTCTCCGACCTCAGCGGCTCGGCGCCCTACACGGCGACAGTGATCAGCGGCTCCATCCAAAGCAACGGCGACATGGATCCGAACTTCACGCAGTACTATCACGAGCATTTCGCGTTCTCCCCGGACGGGACCAGACTCTTCATCGTCGGGGACCGCGTCTCCGACGGCGAAGACGACATGTTCCTCCTCGACTATGCGAACGGAGCGTTTACGAACTTCCGCGCCGTGACGTCGCTCACCGTCGCCAACGCTACTTGCGATTCCGGTAAATGGTCTCCCAGTGGTCGTTACATCGCGGTGCGCGGTGACCTGCGGGGATCCAGCCAGGACGAACTCTTCATCTTCGATACGCAGGGGACTTTGCCGGTATCGACGAGTTCGCCGGTTCGCGCCGCAACCACCTCGCTCGAAATGGGCTTCACCTTCTACGAGGACTATCGCTGGTCTCCGGACAGCACCAAGGTGGCCTTTATCGGAGACTTCCAGACCTCCGGCTCGGACGAGGTCTACATCGCGGATATCACCGGGGGCGCTCCGTACACGTCCTATCGTCTGAACCCTCCCACCACCTCCAGCGCCGAGGACATCAACGAGCTTCGGTTCTCACCGGACAGCCAGCGTATCGCCTTCCAGGGCGACCCGCGGTCGAGCATAGACGAGCTCTATGTTGCTGACATCTCTTCGCTTCCGGCGCCGGCTGCCTTTACGGCGCACCGGCGCTTCGCGGGAACGGCATTTGATGTGTTCCAAAACAACGATGGGGATGACAACTCCTGGTTCTGGCTGAACGGGCGGGAGCTGTTGGTCCGCGGTGACGTCGTCACCAGCGGGTTCGATGGTGTCTACGTTCTCGACGTGACGAACGGGAGCGACCTCGAGCCTACCCTTCTGAGTGGGCCGGGTCAGTTCATGAACACTTCGACGCAGGATAGCTTCCACCTGCTTCTCCGCTGATCCTCGGGCCACCCTCTTCGGGTTTGCCGAGGAGGGTGGTCTCCTTCCCCCGCCTACGCTACCTCGTCCGGCAGATCGCCGGTGCCCCATCTCTCACCGCGCTGTCGAGGTCGCCGGGATGGACGATGAGAGGGATCCTCTTCGAACCATTCGTCGAGAAGTCCAAACGCGTCGGCGTAGAGGGCTTCGAGTTCCGACACCACCCCGGCCTCGTCGGCGGTCGTGAGACTCTCGAGTCCCAGGAACAGGAGGCTCTCGTGCCCACGGTGGCGCTCTTCGAAAGGTTCTACGGTCCCGCCGAGGGCGGCCGCGAGTTCGACGCCTCGTCGCGTGAGCAGCTGGGTCAGGCACTCTAAGCCCTGCACCAGCAGCACGTGGGCGAGAAGGGGATCCCTTCGCTCCAAGGCTTGGGCCGCTCTGTGCAAGCAGGCCTGGGTCTTGGTTCCCACCGTCAAGCTATCGAGCTCGGGGTAGGGGCGTCCCAAGCGGACGAGTTGAGTGCGCAGCATGCGCGGTAGGGGCTGGTGAAGACGCAGATGGGCGCGCGCCATCGCCTTGAGGGGAGGGTGGTCGCGGTCTACATCTCGAGCGACCCGCTTTTCGAGGAGACGCCCGAACGCCTCGGCGAAGGCCAGCATGTGCATCTCGAAACGGGCCAGCGTCCAGGGGTGCGGCTCGGCATCAAGGACGGCGTGGGGCTCGAGCGCCCGAAGCCCCTCATTCATCACGTCCAAAACCGCGCCTTCCATGCCCTCCGATTCGGCGGGGGGGCGGCGGGAATGAAGCTGAGGCTCTCATCGAGGCCGGAGGCCGGTTCCCTTCGCCGGAGCCTGCGTCGAGGTGAGGGGTCAGACCACTCCGACGGGATTTTTGCGCGCTCTCGAAGGCGCCCGCGGTCCGCCTTAACCCACTTCGAGAGCTGCTGCGGCGAGGGTGCGCACGGCCTCGTGCACGTCGCTTCGGGCTCGCTCCAAAGCCTCGCCAAAGACGCGTCGCCCGAGCTTCGCCATGGCCTCGACCGCGTAGTAGCGCACGACCGTGATGTCCGAACCCGCGTCGGTCTCGAGTCGCCGGATGACGGCTTCCCGCTCCGCGTCGTCCTCCGCCTCGAGAAATCGTGTGACCAGCCCGTCGTAGACGTTGGGGTCCGGTAGATCTCCGGTGTCGACCCCCTCGGTCGACACCGGGGGCTCACTGCGGCCGAGGTTGGTTTGGCGGTCGTCGGTCCCGCCTTTGTCCTCGTCCGAGGACGCCTCATCGTGAGGGCGGCGCCGGCTTCGCCGCGGGCGGGACACGGGCTCCGTGTTCTGTGAGGGGGGCGGGGGCCGTGCCGCGGCAGCTTCGGGCGGGGGAGGGGACGCCTTGGGAGGAGTGGGCCGAGGCGGGGCTCGGCGGTGCCGAGGGGCCGCGCTCGCCACCTCATCGGCGATGTCCTCGAGAAGCTCGACGGGACGTCGCGCGGCCTCGGCGGGGGCCCGCCGGGTCGGCCGCGCGGACGGACGAGCCTTGGTGCGGAAGAGATCCAGGTTGGAGATGTCACCCACCTCGAGATCGGGCAGAACTTCAGCCACTTTCTCCCCGAGGAGCTGGCCCTCACGGCGGGCATCGCTGACGATCTCCTGGAGGCGGGCGGGCAGTGAGGGAGTGGTTGCGAGGATGCGTAGGGTCGTCGGACCCTCGGAACCACTGCGATAGATACCTTGATAGATAGCCGCTCCGCCCGTTTGGGCTTTGAGCTCGGTCGCGATTCTCTCGAAGGTCTGAAACGAGACGCCCTCGAGGGCTCGCTCGGGGGCCTCGAGGATGATGCCTAGATAGGAGAGGCGCCCGACGTCAAAACCGGCGGGCATGATATCTGAGCTCTCGATGGCCCCTATGACGCCTCCGAGCACGGCGTCGACATCCAACGTCGCGAGCTCGACGGCGGCGTAGTTCAGCATCCCCCCCGCGAGCAGGAGCTTGCGGAAGTCCTCTCCGTCGAAGGACCGAATCGGTGACAGATCCGCTCTCGCGCTGAGTCGGTTCAAGGCGTCGAGCGGATTTACGATCTCGGCGTTGACGTGGGCGAAGTAGTCCACGAACGGGACGTTCGTATGGAGCTCGGAGAGTCGGGCGTTGTCCGCAAGGACCCACCCCGAGAGGGGAGCGTGTACCACCTCCTGGATGGCTCTCACCGCGTTGACCTTGGCGAGGCCGCTCTCCCCGGGGGTCGGAAGGGTCATGAGGGCGACGAGCGGGAGGTCCGCTTCGCCGAGGATCTCGACCAAGGCGGGAAGAGCGCTTCCGGTTCCGCCCCCCAGTCCGGCGCAGAGGACGACCGCGTCGGCGCCGTCTACGCGTTCCACCACCGCAGATCGGATCCTCTCCGCGTGCTCCCGTAGGCAGTCGCGTCCATAGGCGGGGTCCGACCCGGCGCCGTCGTAGCCCTCCGCTCCGATGAAGAGACGTTGGTCCTCGGGCAGGCTAGGGAATACGCCTCCGGGATCGAGGGCCGCCAAGTCGGCCTCCGCGGTGTTGAGCGCCATGGCCCGGTACCCCCGTCGGGCAAACTCGGCCGCGAGGTTGCCCCCAGCCTGTCCTAGACCCACCACGGCGATATCGAGGGCGCATCCTTCCGGCTTCACGGGCGGAGAATACGCAATTCGGAATGTCGAGAAAGTGGCCCCGGACAGATAGGTTGGGGATCTCATGGCCAAGAAGCCCATCACTCCGGCGGGGCACGCCCGCCTCGACCGGGAGCTGCAGGATCTTTGGCGCGGGGAGCGTCCGCGGGTCGTCCAGGAGGTTTCCGACGCAGCGGCGCTCGGGGATCGCTCCGAGAACGCCGAATACATCTACGGGAAGAAACGGCTTCGGGAGATCGATCGGCGTATTCGATACCTGACCAGCCTTCTCGATCGGCTCGAGGTCATCGATCCGGCCTCGGTGAACAGCGATCGCGTCGAATTCGGGGCTACCGTCGAGGTGGTGGACGAGGACGGCCGCGAGGTCCGCTACCAGATCGTCGGAGAAGACGAGGTCGACGCGAAGAACAAGCGCATCAGCATGAAGAGCCCAGTGGGCAAGGCTTTGCTCGGCAAGAAGGTGGGCGACGACGTTGTGGTGGTGCGGCCGGCCGGGGAAATAGAGCTCGTTATCGAGGCGATTCGCTACGAGTAGTGAGAAATGGGCGCCCCTGGTCCGAGACCAGCGGTCGAGTGGCTCCTTGGGCGCCAAGACGAATCGAAGGATCTCCCTCTAGCCTCGTGGCCCAGGTCCGAGGCAGTCTCCGCGACGATGCACACCACCTCCTTCGTTCGCACTACGATCATGGCGACTTCGATCCTGGGTATCGCCGCCTGGGCCAGCCCGTCGATGGCCGAGCCTGCGCCTGGGGAAGGAGAGGCTCCCAGTGAGGACGTCGCGGGCGGCGGTGAAGCGCAAGACGCTCCCGAGTCACCCGAGGCGTTCTTCGATGCCAACTTCGAGTGGAAGAAGGAGGGCTCGGGCGTGCTGGGCACGCGGGCCGAGCTCGATATCCCGGCCGGCTACCGCTTCGGCGCCTCCGAAACTGCAACGAACGTTCTGCGGGCGATGGGCAACATCCCGGACGGGACCGAGTTGGGGCTCATCGGTCCCTCCGATCTGGACTGGTTCGTCATCTACGACTTCGAGGACATCGGCTACGTCAAGGATGACGATAAAGACGACCTCGACGCCGACGAGATGCTGAAGCAGTTCCGCGAGATGGCGAGCCAGAGCAACGAGGTTCGTCGCGAGCGCGGCTTGGCGACCTACACCATCACCCGGTGGGCTATCCCACCTCGCTACGACGAGACGACCCATGTCCTCGAGTGGGCGACCGAGGCTGAGTTCACGGACCCCGACACGGGCGAGAAAAACACCTCGGTCAACTACCGGACCAAGGTGCTGGGGCGTCGAGGAGTCATGAATGTGGTCGTGGTGTGCGGGCCCGATGAGCTCGATGACACCCTCGTGAAGTACCAAAACATGATGCAGGGATTCCGATATACGGAGGGCGAGCGGTACGCGGAGTACAAGCCAGGCGACAAGATCGCTCAGTACGGTCTGGCGGCCCTGGTCGTCGGAGGGGCGACCGCGGTCGCCGCGAAGACCGGGCTCTTGGCTGGCTTGCTCCTGTTTTTAAAGAAGGGGGCGAAGTTCGTGGTCCTGGCCTTGGCGGCGGCTGCCGCCGCGGTGGGCAGCTTCGTAAAGCGTCTCTTCGGGGGCGGGAAACAGGCGGACTGAGGAGATTCGTACCCCCGCCGTCGGTCATCTCGTTCCTTGATGGATCCCGTCACTCAGCTCCTTGGGCTCTTCCTTGTCCTCCATATCCTCGAGGGAGGCCTCTACGTCCGCAGGGCTGCCTTCGTCTTCGTAGGATCACGAGGTGAGTTTCGGGTACTGAGCGGGCAAGACAGTCCGTTGGGGACTCGCGCGGGGGTCTTCATCTTTCTCTCTCCCTTTCCTCCGTTTCCCTCCGGGCTCGTGGCCGAGCCGGATCCGGTGACCCTGGGCCCGTTCTCGGCGGTGCCTTTGGCGACCTCCCGGGCTGGCGTTCGCGAACGGCCACCTTCGTCGATGGAGCCTCTTTCTGAGGTTCGACTGGCTCAAGCTTCGGCGGAAGGAAAGTCCGTCCGCGACCGGCAAGGCCGTTTGCTGGCGGTGACGTCGAGCCCGGCCGCGGCCCGGGCGCTCGCGGCGGATTTTCGCGCCTTCGCTGCTGCGGCCCCGGAAGATCGCGCGTCTTTTTTCGAGAGACGCGTATCGCGTCGTTTCGACGTCGAGGCGGTTCGCGAGCGCAAAGCCGAGCTCGAACGCGAGACGGCCGCCCTCGGGATCCTCGGGCCTCTCACGTGGGCCTCGGCCTTCCTCACCCTCTACGGAGTCTTTCATCTCCCCTTCGTGTGGAACCGCTGGCCCTGGTTCACGCTGGCCGTGGCCGCGTTGCTCATTCATTTGCTGCTCGAGCTATGGAACGCGCATCGACGGCTCTATCGAGGCTTGGTCGGGGATCGATGGATGAAGATCATCATGGTTCTGTTTTCGGTGCCGGCGGCGGCTCGAGCTCGTGCTTTTGCCGCTCGTGACGCCTTTGCGGTCTACGACCCCGCGGCGGTGGCATCGGTCCTCTTGGACCCCGGTCGGTTCAAAGCCTGGGCAGGACCGGTGTGGCGCGACCTTCGGTATCCCACTGGGCCTGAGCCGAAGGAGGGGGAGGCCGAGCTGACCGCGGTTCGAAGAGCGACCCTAGAGGCCCTTCGCCGATTGCTGGAGGATGCTCAGGTGAATCCTTCGGAGCTCGAGCGCCCCTCCGAACGCGACGACGCCTCGGTCGCCTATTGCCCGCGCTGTCTTGCGCAGTACGTTGACGTCGAAGGCGAATGCGACGACTGCCCGGGCGTGGTCAGAAGAGCCTTCGATGACCGCGAAGCCCCACGGGCGTCAGCGTGAATGGATCCAGGCCACGACCCCCTTGATGGCGGCGGGAAGCCGTTCGAGGAGACGGGTGCCGTGGGCTCCTGAAGGGTAAGACTGAAAGGCCCATCCTGATGGGGCGCCCTCTTTGTGAGCCTCAGCCCACTTCCGAGCGGGTGCCTCTCGTTGACCCCACGCAAAGAGGACCCGCGGCGTCGACTTCCGTTCAGTCTGCAGGCTGAATTGCGCCTCAGTGTACTTGCCTCCCGTGAGGAAGACGAGTCCCGACGGTGGGGGGCGTGCTCCATGGGTTTGTGCATAGTCGAGGATACTCGTGGTGCCGTTCGAGGCACCAACCAATGTCAGGCGCCCTAGATCGAACTTGCAGGGGTGGTCTCCGAGAAAGTCTACGGCCGCGGCTACATCGAGAGCTCCCTTGGGACCACGGTAAGCCTCTCGGGCTACGCCTCCGGAGCGACCGGCGCCTCGACGGTCCACGTTGAGCACCGCCCATCCACGGGTGAGAAGAGCTTCCATGAAGGCCGGTGGGTAGTTCTTACGGTCATTCGACGGTGGAATCATGTGAAACAGGACCACCACCGGAGAGCCGGCTTTCGGTACGTGGAGCTCAGCCTCGAGCGAGATGCCGTCCTCGGTCGCGAGCTTCACGACCCGCGCCCCCACTCGACAATCTGTCTTTCGCTTCGGAGGGCTGGATTCGGCTCGTGCCATCGAGGACACCGCGAAAGCGAGGGGAAGAGTCAAGGCAAAGGCCAGACCGCGCATCGCTTCTTCTCATACCCCGCTCGCGCCCTCCTGGCTGCGTTGCGGGGGCGATTTTACGAGACATTCGACGAAGCTCGATTTCGAGTGCCCGCATGCTGTTCGTCGTGCTCGCGGGCGCGCTCCTGGTCGGTGTCGGACTCACCCACATGTATCTCTACCACCGTCTCTTTCGAGCGCCTCAATGGAGGCCGTTCGCGTCAAGGGCCGGCGCCGCGGCCCTGCTCACCCTCGCGGTCCTCATGGTGGTCGGGGCGAGCGCCGGGCGTTGGGCGCCCCGGCCGCTCGCTCAGGTCTTGGCGTGGGTGGGATTCACCTGGATGGGCTCCTGTTTTTACCTCCTGTTGACGGCGGGCGGATGGGACCTCTTCGATCGCGGGATCCGACGTCTCCGGTCCAAAAGCGCGTCTGAACCGACCGATCCGCGACGCCGTGAGGTGCTCCGCCGAGCGGCTGTGGGTGCCGGCGGTGCGGCCTTCGGTCTCACCGCTCTAGGGGTGCGCGGAGCGCTCTCCGAAGTCGAGGTGCGAGACGTCGAGGTGCGGGTGCCTCGGCTCCCTCCCGCTCTCTCCGGACTCTGTCTCGTTCAGATGAGCGATATCCATATCGGCCCCACGTTGGGCCAGCCCTTCGCCCGAGCTCTGGCCGAGCAGGTACGAACCCTCCGGCCTGACCTGGTGGCGATCACCGGTGATCTCGTCGATGGAAACGTCCCCACGCTCTTTGAGCACGTGGCTCCGCTCGGAGACTTAGCCTCGCGCTTTGGGACCGTCTTCGTGATGGGGAACCACGAGTACTACTCGGGGGCTGAAGCCTGGGCTGGGGCCCTCCAACGTCTCGGGGTTCGAGTTCTCCGCAACGACCGTCTCCAGCTGGGGGACGGGGGAGGGAGGGTCGACTTGGTCGGGCTCGAGGATTGGTCCCAGTGGCGCCCGGAAGCACTCCCGGCGCTGCGAGCTGGGGCCGATCCGGAGCAAGCACGCATCGTGCTGGCTCACCAACCTCACTCGATCGGGGTGGCCTCGGAGCTCCGCGCCGACCTCCAGATCAGCGGCCATACCCACGGAGGACAGTTCTTTCCGTTCTCCGCCATGGTTCGGATGACCACCCCTTACGTGGCCGGGCTTTATCGGCACGACGCACGTACGCAAATCTACGTGAGCCGAGGCACAGGCTATTGGGGACCGCCTCTCCGCCTCCTGGCCCCCGCCGAAATCACCCGGATCATCCTCGTGAGCTGAAGGTCCAGCGCGCGAGCATCTTGCCACCGTGCTCCTGAACGTTGCCGGCGTGGTGCGGACCGGGCAGGATGCCCACGATGTCCCGGCAGCTGGCCCGAGTGGTGGCGCCCGGCGCGACCTTCTCCGCCCCCTACGCCCACGTCACCGAGCGGAGCATCTTCGTTCGCGGTCGGCTCTCTCTCACTTTTGGGGCGGACGTGGAGCTTCGCCTTCTGGATCTCACGGTCCCAGCTACGGTGGCCTTCGTGGCCAAGAATCCACCGGGAGCGGTTCTCGTCTTCGAGCCGACGCCAGCGCTGCTGGTGGCGCGCGAGGGTGGGTACGACGACGAGACGTGGAGGGATGAGGACGTGACCGGCACGCACGAGGGGGGGGAGGCTGCCCTGCTCG
>JBCBRU010000172.1:0-14580 GCA_039819565.1 Myxococcota bacterium
CCCCCCCCCCCCCCCCCCCCCCCCCCCCCCCCCCCCCCCCCCCACGACGTCATACACTCTTTCCCTACACGACGCTTCCGATCTGCCGCACCTCACGGTTGATCGCCCGCGAGAGCGGCTCCCCGTCGAGGTACTCCATGGCCATGAAGAGATGGCCTTCCTCGGTCTCGCCGTAGTCATGCACGGTGACGATGTGGCGATGACTGAGCTTGGCGTTGATCGAAGCTTCGAGGAGGAAGCGGCGACGAAACTCGTCGTCGTAGCTCTGGGGAATCAGGACTTTGACCGCGACCGGTCGGCCCAGCGGGAGCTGCTCGCCCAAATAGACGCAACCCATCCCGCCCTGGGCGATCAACCGTGAGGTGCGGCTGTCTCCGGACCGCGCCTGCCTCGTGGCCATTCAGATCGCGCGGGCCCTGAGATTTGCGCACGAGGCGGGCGTGGTGCACCGCGACCTGAAGCCGAGCAACGTCATGCTCCTCAAGGAGCGGGAGGAAGGACTCTCCTCCGATTTCGTCAAGGTTCTCGATTTCGGGCTCGTGAAGGTCTTCGAAGACGAGGCTCAGCCCGCGCGCGGGGAGGAGCTGGAGCTGACCCGGGCCGGGACCATGCTCGGATCGCCGCGATACATGGCTCCCGAGCAGATCCGCTGTAAGCCCGTCGATCCGCGCACAGACATCTATTCCCTCGGGATCATCATGTTCCACATGCTCGCGGGACGGCCCCCGTTCATCGGCCAGGGCAGCGTGGAGATCCTCAATCAGCACCTCCGCACCGCGCCGCCCGCCATCGGCGATGTCGCCGGGGACGATCGCTGTCCCCTCGAGCTCGAGGTCATCGTCGAGCGCTGCCTCCGAAAACCACCGCACGAGCGCTATCCCTCCATGGAGGAGCTGCTGAGCGAGCTCAAAGCGGCCTATCGGCTGATCGTCAACCTCCCCCTCCGGCCGTCCGAGAGCTACAGCGACGACCTCCGGCTGCCCACCACGGGCCCCGAGCCGGTCACTCCGAGCCGAGTTTTCGACCCGGGCACCGGCGCCTCCCTGGAGCAGATCCTGACCGGGGAGCTCACGCCGGCGTTTCGTATCGACGCCCGAGACACGAGCGGGGTGCGAGCCTTCTCGGGATCGGAGCCGTCGTACTCTGAAGCTATCGATCTTCGCCCGCGCCGAGGTCCGCAGATGGCCCTCCTTCTCCTGGCGCTGGTGGTCGGCAGCCTCGGCCTCACCCTGCTCTGGCCGCGCGGCTCCATCGGGCCCACAGCTGGGGTGCCGCCCCGCGCCGAGGGTCCCGGAGCGCCCCCCGAGCTCGAGACCTCCTCCCCTCCCGCCTCGGCGGCGCCTCGGGTCCCCGCGAACCCCGCCCGGCGCCCACGCACGATGGCCACATCCGGACTGCCCCAGCCCCCGTCCCGCTCGGCGGTCCCAGCCGAAGCACCGCGAACCGTCTCCGCTCCCAGCTCCGGGATTCGGCGAAAGGGCCGAAGCCGCAACGCAACTTTCAATCCGCCGAGGCGCGCGCCTGCGGCCAAGCTCCCGAGGGCCGCCCCGCCCCCCCCGAAACCGAAGGCTGAGCCCCCGCCTCCATCACCGTCGCTCCTCGTCGACGAGGTCGAGGACGACGCTGTCGAGCGCCCCGAAGTGCCCATCGTCGACTAGGTTCGCGCTCGTAGAGGTCTCCGAATGCATCGTTTCCTCCTCACTCCCCTCCTCGCAGCGCTCCTCGCCAGCGCCTCGCCGGCGGCCGCTCAGGAGTCCACCGAAGCTCGCTTCGACGCCTTGGTCCAAACGGCCCTCGGACAGTACCGCGAGGGCGACTATCTGAACGCCGTCGACACCTTCGAGGCGGCGTACGCCCTCGATGACCGCCCGGAGCTCGTCTACAACGTGGCGCGCTCCTACGAAAAAGCGCTTCGACCCGATGAGGCCATCGCGACCTACGAGCGGTTCTTGAAGCTCCCGGGAACCACCGCCGAGCTTCGCGCCAAGGCCCTCGACGCGCTGGCGGCGCTCCGGGAAGAGAGGAACGCACGGGCTCGCGCCGAAGCGGCAGAGCTTCCACCGACGGCTTCGGCTCCTGCGAACGCCCCGCGGGCCCCGCCGACCACGGTGGCCCAGGCTCGCGAGCCTCGCAATCGAGCCTTGGAGTGGACCCTGCTCGGCTCCGGGATGGTCCTCGCGGGGGCCGGGGCGGCCTTTGGGGTGCTGGCGCTGAACAGTGAGTCGGACTGGAAAGACGCTCGGGCCGCGGGGGCCGCGGACGCCCGCGTCAACGAGCTCATCGACGAGACGGAGAGAAACGCCCTGCTCGCCGACATTCTCATTGGCGCGGGGGCCGCGACCGCGGTGACGGGGCTGATCCTGTTCCTGGTCAGAGGGGATGAGGTCCCGGCGGTCTCCGTCTCGCCCTCCTCGACCCCCGACGGAGGGGGCGGGCTCGTCGTCACCGGCCGGTTCTGAATCCGCCCCCGAGCCCGAGCGTCGGACGCCCATGTTCGAGCTGTTCGGGACCTCGCACCTCGCGACGCTGGCCGTTTTGGGTCTCGGCATCGGGGCCGCTTGGCGGACCGGAAGACACAGTACGGTCGGGGTCCGAACGGCGGTCGCGGCGCTCCTCGTGGGTGGCCTCATCCTCCACTTTCGAGCGCTGGGCCGTACTCCGACCCTATGGGACGCGCTTCCCCTTCACCTCTGCGACCTGAGCATCTTTCTCGCGCTGGCCGCGCTCGCACGTCCCCGGGACCGACTCGTGTCGCTCCTCTTCTTCTGGACGACGACCGGAACCCTCCTGGCTTGCGTCACCCCAGCCCTCCGGAGCGGGTTTCCGTCGCCCCGCTACCTCGCCTACTTCGCGCTCCACGGTGGAGTCATCCTGGCCGCGGTGCACCTTGCTCGACACCTTCGACTCACCCTTCGTCCGCAGGACGCGTGGCGGGCCTGGCTCCTCACGAACCTCTATGGCGGTCTGGTGCTGCTCGTGGATGTGACCTTTCAGAAGAACTACCTTTATCTGCTGCGTAAGCCCGCTGGGACCTTGCTGGATGCCTTCGGGCCGTGGCCGGTCTACGTAATCGTGGTCGACCTGCTCGGTCTGGCCCTCTTCGTGGCCGTGGCCGCTCTTCACACTCGCCTCAGCCGCGCCGCGCATCCCCGAGCGGCCCCTCCCCTGGAAGGGGCGCTCGGCAACAGTTCCTTGTGAAGGGTCGGCGACGCTGCCTTCATCCCCGCATGGAACATCGCTACTTGGTCACGGGCAGCGCCGGGCACCTGGGTGAGGGTTTGATGCGTACGCTCCGCGCGCGAGGGGTCTTCGCGCGCGGACTGGATCTTCACGACTCCGAATTCACGGACCGCCGCGGCTCGATCGCGGATCCAGAGTTCGTTCGGCAGAACATGGAGGGCATTGACGTCGTCCTCCACAGCGCCACCCTCCACAAGCCCCACATCGAGTCCCATGACAACCAAGCCTTCGTCGAGACCAACATCACCGGCACCTTGACGCTTCTCGAAGCGGCTATCGAGGCAAAGGTGGACGCCTTCATCTTCACCAGCACCACCAGCACCTTTGGTCGCGCGCTGGTTCCCCCCGCCGGCGCCCCGGCGGCGTGGATCACGGAGGCGGTGCGCCCGATTCCCAAAAACATCTACGGCGTCACCAAGGTCAGCGCCGAAGACCTCTGCGAGCTGATGCATCTTCAACACGGCTTGCCCTGTCTCGTCCTTCGCACCTCCCGGTTCTTTCCTGAGGAGGACGACGACCCCGAAAATCGGAAAGCATGGGACCAGGAGAACCTCCGCGCCAACGAGTACCTTCATCGGCGGGTGGATCTGGAAGATGCTGTGCAAGCCCACCTGCTGGCGGCCGGCAAAGCGCGCGAGCTGGGCTTTGCCCGGTACATCATTAGCGCCCCTCCGCCCTTTCGCATCGAGCAGGCGCTCTCACTTCGCGAGGGCGCGGCCGAGGTGGTCTCCGCGCTCTTTCCTGATTACGCCGAGGCCTACAAACGTCGGGGCTGGCGCATGTACGCCGCCATCGATCGGGTCTACGACAGCTCCAAGGCTCGAACCGAGCTGGGGTGGCAGCCCCGCTACGATTTTCGGCAGGTCCTCGATCGGCTGAAAGAAGACGCGCCGGTTCGGAGCGAGCTCGCTCGCCAGGTGGGAAAGAAGGGCTACCACCGCTGAAGCTCATCTCCTCCCGCCTCGAGGAGGGCGCTCCGGGGTTCTGTGATAGGCGTCGAAGGCTCCCCCCGTAGGATTACGCCGAGGCGAGTAGGGCCGACCGAGCGCTCCGAGCTTGGGCGAGCGCGACGTCGGGCCTGTCCCCCAGGACGGTGACGTGGCCCATCTTGCGACCCGATCTCGGTCTCTTCTTTCCGTAGAGATGGAGGTGGGTTTGCGGCCGACGGAGGAGGGTTGCCCACTGAGGTTCCGCCACCACCGTTCCGTCCACGTCGTAGGTCCAGAGGTCACCGAGCAGATTCACCATCGCCGCGGCGGGGGCGCGACGGATCGGCTCTCCGAGAGGAAGCCCGCACACCGCCCGCAGCTGCTGCTCGAACTGGCTCACTGAGAACGCTTCGATGGTCAGATGTCCCGAGTTGTGGGGCCTCGGAGCGATCTCATTGAAAGCGAGATTGCCGCCGCCGAGATCGAAGAGTTCGACGCACAGCACTCCCACCAGGTCCAAGTGACGCGCGATGCCGTGGGCCAGGTCGCGCGCGGCCTCCGCCACCTCGGGGGGCACGCGGGCAGGAGACACGGTGGCGTCGAGGATGTGCTCCTCGTGGTGATTCTCGAACACCCCGAAGTCGGCCACCTTGCCGTCGGTCCCCCGCGCCACCACCACGGAGAGTTCGCGTTCAAAACGCATGAACGCCTCCAGCACGCACTCCCCTCCGCCGAGCGAGACCCACGCCGCACCCGCGGTGGCGGCGGCGTCGACCCGTCGCTGACCCTTTCCGTCGTAGCCAGAAGACGCAGTCTTGAGCACTGCTGGCGTGCCCAGCGCGACCACCGCCGCCTCCAGCTCCTCCGCCGTACGCACCGCACGAAAGGGCGTCACGGGGTAGCCCGCCTTCTCCACCGCGGTTTTTTCACGGATTCGATTCTGGGCGACGTAGAGAAGGGTGGGATCCGGCCGGACGATAGCCATCTCGGCGGCCGCACGGGCAGTGGCCTCAGGCACGTTCTCGAACTCGAAGGTCACCACGTCCGCACCCGCCGCGAAGCCCCGCACCGCGTCCAGGTCGTCGTACGGAGCAACAAAAGCCTCGTCCGCCAGTTGACCGGTCGGACTGTCTCCGTCGGGCGAGAACACGGTCACCCGATACCCATGCTGACGCGCGCTCTGGGCGAGCATTCGGCCCAGCTGACCGCTGCCGAGGATGCCCATCGTGTGTCCGGGAACGATTCGGGTCATGGCAAGCTCTCCTGCATGACTCGCTCACGGCGGGCTTCCACCCAGGCCGCGAGGCGAGGACCGAGTTCGGGATGAGATCGGATGAGGATGCGCGCCGCAAACACCGCCGCGTTGACGGCTCCGGCTTTGCCGATGGCCATCGTCGCCACCGGGACTCCAGCGGGCATCTGGTTGATCGAGAGAAGAGAGTCGAGGCCGCTCAGCGCCTGACTCTGGACCGGCACTCCGATGACCGGGAGGGCGGTCTCCGATGCCGTCATGCCGGGGAGATGAGCAGCCCCTCCCGCCCCGGCGATGATGACCTCGAGCCCCCGCTCATCCGCGGAGCGCGCGTAGCGAACCATCCACTCCGGCGTTCGATGGGCGGAGACCACCTTGCATTCGTGGGGAATCGCCAATGCGTCGAGGGTTTCGTGGGCGTGGACCATGGTGGAGGCCCAGTCGCTCTTTGAGCCCATGATCACGCCGACCCAGGGAGCCTTCATGGAGCGGGCACTATGCCAGAAAGCTCGGGGCGCTATTCATCTTCTTGCGGAATGACGAGCGGATCCGAGAAATCGGGCCGTTCGGGGGACGGCTCGGGGGGCGGGAGCCGCGTGGCCGGGTCGACCTCGAGGCGCCGAGGACGGTCTCCGGCAGGCTGAAGGAAAGCCCCCCTCGAGGGACTCAGCGGGTCGTCCTCGCCAATCCCCTCGACGGTGTCGAGGAGATCCACCACCGCCCGCCGCAGCCCGAGCTGCAGGAGCTCGCTCATGGCCCGGACCGCGTGAGGCATCTCGGTGGTGCCGACCGGCTTGCGCTCATCGAAGTCGAAGCGCCACAGCTGCTGGCCATCGCCAAAGCGGTTGACCCGCAAGGTCATGGCGAGGTGCGCGTACCAGATATCCTCGGAGTCATAGACTTCCAGAGCGAGGAGCTCCCCCGCCATCTGGAAGTCAGGTCGCGCCTCGGAGAGCTCCCGCGTCACGGTGGTAAACACGCGCGAGTCCTGAAGAGTGCGACCGATGATGTCCGAGACCATGACATTGGGCCGGACCGCCCAAAGGTTGATGCCGGAGTAGCGCAGCTGCCAGGGGCTCTGTCGAATGACGATCTGAAACTTCTCATAGACGCTCTCGGCGTCCATGTCCGCAACTCGGATCAGTCCTCGCACGGTGGCGCGCTCCGGTCCCGGCTCGTGATCGGCGTTCAACACGTAGAACTGACGCTGGACCGCGCGGGCCCCGAAACACCCCGCTGCGGCGAGACACAGGGCGAAGACGAAAAGGGGTAGGAAGCGACGAGGCATCATTCGGCCAGCTCCGTACCTCGGACGAGAACGGACGGATCCTGAGCGATGATGCGGCTGAACTCGCGGATATCTTCGCTCGCCTCGCGCAGCCGCTTCAGAGCGAGGACGAAGTCCTCTCGACTGGCCCGTACCGCGAGATCCATTTCTCCGAGGAGCGAGGTGACATCTTCGAGGTTTCGACGAAGCTGCACCACGAGGCGTCCGAACTCGGCGTCGGAGAGGCGTCGGTCGAGGGACTGCATCGCGCCTCGCGCGGCCGACAACGAAGCGGCGAGCTCCTTCTCGTCGATCGCGTTGAGCAGGCGGACCACGTTCTCGATGCCTCCGCGCACGGCCACCAGGGTCTTCTGGAGCTCTCGTCGATTGTCTTCGAGAATGTCGCTGGTGGCGGCGGTGAAGCGAGAGACCTGGACCGCCGTGTCCGTCATCTGCTCGACAGCCGCGATGATGGGCTTCTCGTTTCGCTCCAGGATGCCGTTGACGGTCTCCATGAGCTGGCCCAAGTTGTCGAGAATCCGTTGAAAACGAAGCCGATTCTCATTGTTCGTCCACTCCGCGACGTTGAGGGCTACCTGCGTGACGGTGCGGGCGATGGTGGGACCTTGATCGAAGATCTCGTCGATCGGCGACATCTTCTCGGGGAGCTCGCTCCCCGGTGGGATCAGCTCGTCGGTGAGATTTTCGGGCACGAGATTGACGTTCTTGAGACCCGTGATGCCGCTCATCGCGAGCTGAGCTCGAGTGCCCACCCGGAGCGCCGTACCTCCTTGAAGGGATAAGGTCACCTCGATGAGCTCCGGGCGCTCCGGATCCACGCGCATCGAGTCCACGCGACCGACCCGAAGCCCCTGGTATCTCACCTGAGAGCTCGGCTCGAGGCCGCCGACGTTGCCTTTGAAGCGCACCGTGTAAACGTCTCGTTCTTCCGCCAGCCGAAGCCCCGCCAACACCACTGCCGAGCCGAAGAGAATGCTCGCCCCGGTGAGCACGAAGGCCCCGAGCCGGACCTTTTGTGCGTGACTCAGCTCCATGACCCTGTCCCTTCTCCCAGCGACGCAAACACGCTCGCCGGAGGCGGCTCGAGCTCCGCCACCCGGTCGAAGAACGCACGCACCATGGGATGGTCCGCGCTCCGGACGTGGTCGAGCGAACCGTCAGCAATGATGTGACCCTTGTGAAGCATGACCACTCGATCTGCGATGAGCTCGACGCTAGCGAGCTCGTGCGTGACCACCACGACCGACATCTGAAAGCGATCTCGGAGGGCGATGAGGAGGTTGTCGAGCTGAGCTGCGGTGATGGGATCCAACCCCGCCGAGGGCTCGTCGCAGAACAAGACCTCGGGGTCGAGGGCCATGGCTCGGGCCAGGCCCGCTCTCTTCTTCATGCCCCCGGACAGCTCCGACGGGAACAGCTGGCCGGCGTGCGAGAGCTCGACGAGGGCCAACTTCATACGCACGATTTCGTCGATCACGTCCTTGGGGAGGCTTGGATCCTGCTTGAGCGGCAAAGCGACGTTTTCGTGCACGGTGAGTGAGTTGAGCAGAGCGCTCCCCTGAAAGAGGATGCCTACTCGACGCAGGACCCGCTCTCGGGCCGCTTCGTCGAGGTTGGGGAGGTCCTCGCCGAGGAGCCGAACCTCCCCTCCCGCGGGGCGGATCATCCCGATCATGTGCTTGAGCAGGGTGCTCTTGCCGCTGCCGGAGCCCCCCAGAATCACCCGGATCTCGCTCGGCTTCACGTCGACGTCGATCCCCTGGAGAATCGTACGGGGCCCGTAGCGGGCGATCAGTTTCGACACCGACACGGTCGAAGGCGGGCGAGCGGCCGAGCTCATCGCGACACTTGGTATTGCAGCGTACTTGGCGCCCTGGGCAAAGAAGGAACCTGGGCTCGCGGCGGCACGCAGTCGTGGATGCGTCCGATGCGCGACCGACCGGCTCGGCGCCAGCATTTTGACGCTGCGGGCCGCGGGCTCGCGCGGAGAACTGCGAGCTCTCCCTCGAGTCAACCTGGGCTTCAGCGGCTACGGGTTGACTCATTCGTTCCCTCCGCCTTTTGACCACAAGGTCATGCTCAACGTCTGGTTCGGGCTCGCCCTCGCTGCCGCCCCGCCCTCACTGGATGCCGAAATTCGAGATCTACAGGCGGCCGCGGTCCCCGACCGCACCGCGTACGCCCTGATCGAGAGCCTGACCACCGAGGTCGGCCCCCGTCTCGCGGGCTCCGAGGCCGAGGCCCGAGGCCGAGCGTGGGCGGTAGCCAAGCTGAAGAGCCTGGGCTTTCAGAACGTGCGGATCGAGACCACGCCCTTGGAAGGCTGGGCGCGAGGACGCGAAAAGGCCCGGATCCTTTCCCCCTTCCCGCAGCGGCTGGCCGTCACCGCCCTGGGGCACAGCCAGCCCACTCCGCCCGAGGGCATCGAGGCCGAGGTCATCCGCTTCGAGACCCTCACTGCGCTCAAGGAAGCGCCGAAGGATAGCTTGCGAGGCAAGATCGCTTTCATCGACCTGGCCATGCCCAAGACCCAGGACGGCTCGAGCTACGGCGCGGTGGTCGCCATACGTTCCCTCGGGCCCTCGACGGCGGCGAGGAAGGGGGCGGCCGCGCTTCTCATCCGCAGCGTGGGCACGGACCAGCATCGCTTCCCCCACACCGGGATGCTTCGCTACGCCGACGACGCGCCCCGGATTCCCTCGGCCGCGATCTCGGCCCCCGACGCGGACCAGCTGGGCCGGATCTACGCCATGGGCAAGACCATCCGCATCCGCCTCGACCTCCAGACCCGTCCCCTCGGGGCTCGGGAGACCGGAAACGTCATCGGAGAGATCCGCGGCACCACGCATCCCGAGGAGATCATCCTGGTGGGCGCACACCTGGACAGCTGGGATCTCGGCACCGGAGCGGTGGATGACGGGGCGGGCTGCGGCATCGTCATGGCCGCCGCCAAGCTCATCCTCTCCTCCGCCCCCCGTCGCCCCGCGCGCACCCTCCGCGTGGTCTTGTTCGGGGCGGAGGAGGTTGGACTCATCGGCGCCAAGGCCTACGCCAAGGCGCACGCGGCGGAGCTCCCCCTTCACCGCCTGGCCATGGAGTCGGACTTCGGCGCGCAGCCGGTGTACCGGATCTCGGGTCGGGTGGGGGACGGCGGATGGCCCGGGGTGGAGGCCTTTCGTCAGAGCCACCTCGCCCGACTTCGGATCATTCCCGGTGAGAACGGCCGGGCCGGGGGCCCGGATCTGTACCCGCTCCGGGGAGAGGTCCCCATCCTGGGTCTCGATCAGGACGGACGGGACTACTTCGACCTTCACCACACCGCGGACGACACCCTCGACAAGATCGACGCCGCGAGCCTCTCTCAAAACGTCGCTGCCTACGCCTCCGTGATGTGGTGGGCCTCCGAGACCGGGGTCGATCTTCGTACCGAGCTCGAGGCCGATGAGGCGCGGGCCCGTCCCACCCCGGTGCGCTGAGGAGAAGAGCCATGTCGATGCGACGGTCGTGCATTCATACCGGTTGGGCCCTGGCGATTCTGCTCACCGGCTGTCCGGCCCCGGCCCGCTCGGTGCAGGTCTCTCCTCGTTTCGAAGGGGTGTATTTCGTGGGTCACCTCACGCCCGACACCGACTCCATCGCCTCCGCGCTTGGGGCCGCCTGGTTCTTCGGCGGCATCGCGGCCCGCTCCGGGCCCATGAACGCGGAGAGCCGCTACCTCCTCGAGCGCTTCGGGGTGGCTCCCCCGCGCCTCATCGAGGACTGGACCGGGCTTCGCGTGTTCTTGCTGGATCACAATCAGACCACCCAGGCCCCGCCCCATCTCCACGGCCGTCAGATCGCCGGCGTCATCGACCACCACGCTCTACGCGAGCAGGCCTTCGTGACCGAGGCGCCCATCCTGATTGACATCAGGCCCTGGGGCAGCACGTGCACCCTCCTCGCCGACCGGATGCTCGCGGCGGGTCGAGCCATTCCGGAGGACGTCGCCGGTGTGCTCCTGGGGGGCATTCTCTCGGACACCCTCCACCTCAGCTCTCCCACCACCACGGAAGCCGACCGGCGCATGGTGCCGGTATTGGCCGGTCGCGCCGGTCTTTCGGGGACCACCGATCTCTTCGAGGGGATGATGCGGGCCAAATCGGACCTCTCCGGGCTCACGGCCGTGGAGGTGCTCACCGTCGATTTCAAGGTCTACGTCCTGGGGGGCCTTCGGGTGGGGGTGGGGGTGGCGGAGACGATCACCCCTGAGGAGGTGCTGAGTCGGCAGACCGAGCTCATCGAAGCCATGGCGAAGGTCAGGCGGGACCGCCAGCTGGACCTTCTCTATTTCGCGGTCACCGACGTCGTCCGCAAGCGGATGCACCTCGTGGGGGCCGGCGAGGATGAGAGACGGCTCGCGGCCCGCGCCTTCGAGGCGGCGCTCGCCTCCGGGGAGACCCCGGAGGCCCAGAGGCGGGTTCTCGAGGGCGTGACCTCACGCAAGCGTCAGCTCGTCCCGGCCCTGGAGCGGGCCCTTCGGTCGCCGACGAAATCGGGCGCTGCCGACGCGCCGCCCAAGTAGCGCTCGAGAGCACCTAGGCGACGCGATCGACGAACACTCGGACGGATAGCGAAAGCATGCGAACCCGTGTCCTGCTTCGCGTTGACTGGCCGCTCGTCCCTGCCTAACGGCACCATGTCTCTGATTTTGGGGTAAACATGACTACGAAGTATTCCGTCTCGACCGTGGTGGCTCTCTTGGCCGCGGCTGCCCTCGCCGGCGGCTGCGACAGCGAGTACGCCGCCAAGTACAAGTACCCGACCACGCCCGCGAAGGAGGTGCCGGCGGGTACTCTCCCCAAGAAAGAGAAGAAGGCCCCCGTCGCGGTGGCCAAGGCGAAGTCGGCCGCTCCCAAGGCGGCCGAGACCAAACCGGCGGCTCCGAAGGCGGCCGAGACCAAGCCGGCCGCCCCCAAACCAGCGGAGGCGCCGGCAGCCGACAAGGCTCCAGCCGCAGAGCCCGCCGAGGTCGCAGCCGCGCCCGAAGCTACCGAGGCTGCTGCCACTGAAGAGGCTGCTGCCGCCGAAGAGGCGCCCGCCGGAGGCGAGGCGGTGGCCGCCATCGACCCCGCCACCATGAAACTGGGCGAGCAGACCTACGCCGTGTGCATGGCTTGCCACCAAGCGACCGGGCTGGGTCTCGCCGGCGCGTTCCCACCGCTCGTCGGCTCCGAGTGGGTTTTGGGCGATCCCGCCCGTCCCATCGCCATCGTCATCAACGGCCTGATGGGTGAGATCGAGGTCAAAGGGACCAAATACAATAACGTGATGGCCGGCCTCGGCGGGGCCCTCAAGGACGAGCAGATCGCCGCTGTTCTGACCTACGTGCGGAACTCTTGGGGCAACTCGGCCCCGGCCGTCGACGTCGCCCTCGTCACCGCCATCCGCGAAGAGCTGAAAGGCACCTCCATGTGGAACGGAGGGGACGCCGTCACCGCGTTCGCCGAAGGTCGTAAGTAGCGCAGCGCCACGCAGCGCCCTCTCTCCCTTCCCTAGGAGAGTCGCCCGCGCCACGGTCGCCCCGTGCTGGGTGAATCTTATAAGCGCGCAAACCTCGACGAAGACTACGACGCCCTCGTCATCGGCTCCGGGATCGGGGGCCTCGCGACCGCGGCCTTTCTCGGTGATCACGGTCGAAGGGTCCTTGTCCTCGAGAGGCACTACACGGCCGGTGGGTACACCCACGTGTTTCGGCGTCCCGGCTACGAGTGGGACGTCGGCGTCCATTACATCGGCCAGATGCACCCCCGAAGCCTGCTTCGACGGGCCTTCGACGTACTCACCGGAGGCGAGCTGGAGTGGGCGGACATGGGCGAGGTCTACGACACGATCGTCATTGATGGAGACCGCTACCCCTTCCGCGCCGGCAAGCGAAATTTCAAAGAGGGGCTCCTCGATCACTTCCCGAAGGCTGGAGCGGTCCTCGATCGATACCTGGAACTCGTCAAGGAGGCGGCCAAGGCCGCCCTTCCCTTCTACGGGGAAAAGGTGCTCCCAGGGCCGGTCTCGATGGTGGCGGGAGGTCTCCTTCGCCGCAACATGCTCAAGCACGCGCGACGTACGGTGCACGAGGTCCTGAGCGAACTCACCGACGACGCGCGCCTACGGGCGGTCCTGTGCGGACAGTTTGGCGACTACGGACTCCCTCCCCAGCAAGCTAGCTTCTCGATGCACGCCGCCGTGGTGAATCACTACCTCGGTGGGGGAGCCTACCCGGTGGGAGGCTCAGGCCGTATCGCCGAGACCATTCTCCCGAGGATCGAAGCGGCGGGAGGACGTGTCCTCACCTCGGCCGAGGTCACCGAGATCCTGATCCACCGAGGCAAAGCGGTCGGAGTGAAGATGGCCGACGGCCGCGAGCTGACCTGCCCCATCGTCGTCAGCGACGCGGGGGCCAGCAATACCTTCGAGCGCCTTCTCCCCGCCCCATCTCGCCCCAAGAAGATCAGCGGGGGACTCGCCGCGGTCCGGCCCTCCGTGGCTCACGCCTCGATCTATCTCGGCTTCGAGGGGACCGCCGAAACCCTCGGGCTGTCCCGCTCCAATATCTGGCGCTACCCTCACGACGACTTTGACAAAGCCATTGGCGACTACCTCGCCGACGACCAGGCCCCGCTCCCCCTCGCCTATCTCTCCTTTCCTTCGGCCAAGGACCCGAGCTTCGAGTCGCGCTATCCCGGCAAGTCCACCGTCGAGGTGGTCACGCTCGCTCCCTATGAGCGCTTCGCCGCCTGGTCGGACAAGCGCTGGAAAAAACGCGGGGAGGACTACGAATCCAAAAAGGCGGCCCTCTCCGAGCGCCTTCTCGAGGCCCTCTACGCCGAACACCCTCAGCTCGAAGCTCACCTGGACCACGCGGAGCTGTCGACGCCGCTGTCGACCCAGCACTTCGCAGGCTTCGCGGACGGCGAGATCTACGGACTCGAGCACACGCCCACCCGCTTCGAGCAAACCTGGCTCCGGCCCAAGACCCCGATCTCGGGGCTCTACCTCACCGGCTCCGACGTGTGCACGGCAGGGGTCGGAGGCGCGCTCATGGGGGGCGTCCTCACCGCCTCGGCGCTGACCGGAAAGAACCTGATCGGGGCCCTCGCGAAGCAGCCCTCGAAACCCGTGAACGCGGAGATGAACCCTCGCTGGGCGTCTTGAGGCCCGCTCAGAAATAGAACAGGAGTGAGGCCACGGCGTCGGCGGCGATGACGCAGAAGATCCCCGCCACCACGGAGGTGGTCGTCGAACGCCCCACCGCGTCCGAGCCTCCTTTGGTCCGGAATCCGCACAACGCGCCGACGGACACGATCAGCTGAGCGAAGAGCACGGCCTTGACCACGCCCGTCACGAGGTCCTTGAGGAGCAAGCTCCCTTCCAGCCTCTCGAAGAACGTAGTGGGACCAACATCGAGGTAAAGCACCGCGACGAGGAAGCCCCCGAAAATGCCGGCCACGTCGGCGAACATGGTCAATAGAGGCTGCGTGATGGTGATGGCGAGGAGCTTGGGCACCACCAGGAACCGAATGGGATTGATCCCCATGGTGTCGAGGGCGTCGATCTCCTCGTTGATGACCATCGTACCGATCTCGGCCGCGACCGCGGACCCGGACCGCCCCGCCACCATAATGGCGGCCATGAGGGGCCCGAGCTCACGGGTCATCGAGATCCCGATGAGATCGACGACGAAGACGTTGGCGCCGAACTGCCGGAGCTGGGCCGCGCTCTGGAGGGCCATGGTGCCCCCCACGAGAAAGGCGATGGTCGCCACCACGGGAAGGGCCGAGGCGCCGAGATTATTCATTTCGTAGAACACCACGTTCCAGCGCATGGAGCGGGGTCGA